>DAHVEJ010000075.1 GCA_027313145.1 Phycisphaerales bacterium
CCACAAAATACGCGCCAGCGCAACTCTCGCGATTGCGAATATTAAGACCGAGTTATTTTAGTTCCGGACGCCACTGGTTCTACCCCCTCCAACTTGCCGGCGCGCATGTCGGCCTGCGGCTCAAGAAAAAATTCGATGCGCCCAGCCGCCAATGCGGCTGGAAAGTTCTGGCGGATGCGAAAGCGTTTTTCAATTCGTTCCGCCAGCGCGGATTCAAAGATCTCTACCGAATGCGGCCCTTCCTTGGCGTTATACAAAGCCGCGTCCGCATGGCGCAATAAACTGGGGCGATCGGCCTTGTCCAATGGGTAAACGGTGAACCCCAGCCGCGCTGCAACCGAGATCTTTTCTCCATTCCAGTCAATGGGTTGCTGCACGGCCTCAAGCAACCGGTCAGCCGCCTCCGTGAGGTTGTCCGGCGCTTTAAGATTTAAGAGAAGACCGAACTCGTCGCCGCCGAGCCGGGCCGCGGCATCACCCGATCTCAGGGTCGCGACGATTCGCGCCGCCACGGTTTTTAATAGTTCGTCCCCGGCCGCATGGCCGAGGGTATCATTAACTTCCTTGAAATTATCCAAGTCCATCATGCCGATTGCCAGAAAATTCCCGGTCCGGTCCACCCGTCCCAGCGCGGCGTTGGTTGTTTGTTCAAAGTAGGCCCGGTTGGGCAGCCCGGTAAGCGGATCATGGATTGACAAGTGTTCCAAACGGTGGCGCTGGCGGTGGGATTGCAGTGCCACGCCGGCGTTATTTGCCAATTGCGTCAGGAGTTTCTTTATATCCGGTGTAAAAAAACTGCCCTGCCGCGCTATCACCACCAGTACAGCTTCCGGCCGGCCGTACAAGCCCGGAATTGGAAAACCCGCAAATCCGCCTTGTCGATATTTTCTGACATTCTCCATCCAAGGCGTCAGATTCGGATCATGCCGGGCATCGGCGATGGTGACACACGCATTGAGTCTGTAGACCTGTCCGGTAACACCCCATCCCTCGGGTTTTGTTGGATCAATACTTACCGTTGCCGGCAAATGGCAGCTATTATCTAAACCGCTGCTAACAATACGCGCCAAAGTATGTTGTGCGTCAATGACGCTCACATATGCCAAAACCGCGTCCGTGGATTGCATAATTATTTCCGAAAGCAGTTTGTATATCTCTTCCGGAGCCGGCGCGCTAAGCAACATTTGATTGACCTTCTCCAGGGCCTGTTGGCACCGTTGCAACCGTTTTAAAGCGCGATCGGTTTGGATCCGCGTAAGCGCTGCGCCAATATCCGCAGCCAAGCGGGGGAGCAATTCTTCGGCTCCAAACGGAAAGGGAGCGGCTTGAGTGCGATAAATACTTAATAAGCCGCGATGTCCGTCGTTGGTTTGGAACGGCGCGGCGATGGAACCGGTAATACCAAAGTGCCGAATGCGCGCAATCCAGGGACTGAAAGAAGGATCCGGATTCCTCCAATCAGAGACCACTACCTTGCCTGTCGCCAGGGCTATGCCGCCCGGCCCGTGTCCCTCCGCCTGCGTGGGTAAACTGTATATGCGCAACTTACGAGCATAAGCCGCCACCGGGCCCGCCGCCGCGCGGATACGCAGCCAGTGCGTGTGCGAGTCAACTGTTCCCACCCACACCAGGGGCAATTGGAGTCGCTTTTCCAGCGTATGAACCGCGGCATGGAGCAATGTGGATACGGATGTGGAGCTGCTTAGTACCTGATTGGTAATTCGCAGGGCGTCATAAAATCCCTCGCGCAATTGGATTCCCGACAGGTGTGCCCGGCGATATCCCGCCAGATGCCAACCCTCGTCAAGGTGTATCCGCTTGTAAATCGCGCTGCGGAGAAGTTCTCGATCCTCCGGGGGTATTTCCAGCAATGTTCGATTTAATTCCTGGGCAAACGCCGCATATGCGCCGCAGATCCACGAAATCGACACGCCCAGGCGGTGATGCATCTGCCCCAATTCAACCAGCGCTGCGGCGCGATCCTGGTCGATCTGTGCCGCCACCATACTGCGGTAATGTTCCGCGAGATGACCCTTCAGGCGGTTTAGTTGGTATGTCGGCATATGTGAAATAAATTTCGCCGTGGCCGGAACCGTTTCCAGCCACGTGTAAAAGTGATCAGTGAATTCGCCGACGTGCTCAAGCAATGTCGGAGCGTGGCGATCCAACGCGGCCTGCTCCGGCTGATTTAAGGCCAGCAGTTCCGCAAGCTGGAGAATGTCGGATAAGCCATCCTGCACCGCACCAGTTCCCATAACTACCACTCCTTTCAACCATACTATAGAGACAGAGAATTGAACTTCGTCTATATTCTATAAAGGCCCAGCCCGCTTGCAACTGCCAGGAGACGGCTTTTATGGCGACCTCAAACCAACCGTTTCGCATTTCGCCGCGTGCGCTGGAACTCCTGCGTAATCATGCCCAACGTGACTACCCCTGTGAAGCCTGCGGTTTTCTGATCGGAGAATCCGCCGGCGGCAACACGCGTGTGACCTCCATTGTGCCCGTGCCCAACACCGCGGTGCCCGAAACGCGCGGGCGCGCCTATGCCATTGCGCCGCAAGCATGGATGAGTGTGGAGAAACAGGTAGACTTCCTGCATCACGTAATCGTCGGCATCTACCATTCCCACCCGGACCACAATGCCGTCATAAGTCGCACCGATGCCGAAGCGCTCTGGCCCGAGCTGGTCTATCTGATTATTCCAGCCGGATCAATGCGGCATCAGCCCCCTGTGGCGTGGCGGCTGGACGAGGATACCGGCTTGATACGCTCATGCCCCCTGGAGGTCACGCCGTAATGTCCGGTGCCACAGTACAATAAATTATCATGCGGCGTGGTAGGCGGGGCCTTGCAGAGATCTTTTCAGCGCATCGAGACAATCCGGATCAAAAGCCACGCCGCGGTCCTTCTCCATAATCGCCAGTGACTCGGGGATGCTGCGCCCGGGATGGTACGGGCGGTCGGAAGTTAACGCGTCAAATACATCGGCGGTGGTGAGAATACGCACCACCTGCGGAATTTCAGATCCCATCAGGCCGCGCGGATATCCTTTGCCGTCGAGGCGTTCATGGTGCGATCCGGCACTGAAGGCCATCGATGAAAATACCGATACCCGATTAAGTATCTGCTCGGAGAAAACCGGATGCAGGCGAACGCGCGCCCATTCCTGATCATTAAGTTTTCCCGGTTTGTCCAGAATGGAATTGCTTACTCCCAGTTTACCGATGTCATGCAGCAATCCCAGACGATTGAGCCAGCGGGCTTCGGCCGGCTTAAGGCCGAATTGCCGACCGATATCCAGGGCATAATCGGCCACGCGATGACTGTGGCCATTGGTGAAGGGACTTTTCGAGTCGATCACATCAGCAAAGCTCAGGGCAATTTGGTCAATTTGCGCCTCATCAACATATTGCACCAGGTGCCGCGGCTCCAAGGTGCGTACATGCGTATCTATATCCTTGTCTTTCAGCATGTTCCACAAATCGGAGGTGGCGGCCACCTGTTCAAAGGCCTGTATCACCGCGGGGTCAAACCACGTGCCCGAGCGGCGTTTAACCTGCTCGAGCGCTTCTTTCGGCCCGCTGATCGCATGAAATACTTCCGCCACCTGTGCCAGCAGGGCGATACGGCTTTCGATCGGGATATCCACGCCCTGCGCCCCACCGGGATTTCCCCCGCCGTTCCAATGTTCATCCAACCGACGAATGCCGTCGGCCACGGGCATGGCAAAACCAATGCGTGCGGCAATACCGGCACCACGTTCACAGCGGGCGGTGATAAGTTCGCGTGAAAGCTCCCTACCATGGATAGCTAAATGCACGAGTTTACCCACGCGTTTGCGCAACGGGGCATTGGGTGCCAGGTTGCCCACAACGAACCGCGTGAGCTGGGAAATACTTTGTGTATCAATTTGGCGGAATCGGCTTTTCACCTGCAGATCATCACTGTCATAAAGTTCGCAGACGCGGGCCGCATTGCTTGAGCACCCAATGTCCTTAAGCAAAAGCGTGTAATACAGATGGGAAAGAGTCTCTACCGGCAGACCCATCTGGTTGCCGATATTCATGCCGATCCAGCATACGCGAATGCAATGGCCCGCCGGCAGCCCCTCCGTCAGGTCCAACGCATAACTTAAAGCCCCGATAACTTCCGACAATGCCATGCGCTGGCCTGAGGTATTTGTTTCATCCACGGCCCCATGCAGCGGAGTCATGGGGAGTATAGATGCCATCGGCGTCATGATCGTTACCCTGTAACGCGAAAAAGGCGAGCGATTATTCCCGAACACCTTTTAACCAACACATAACCTTGCAGGTGCCACCGGCACTGCGACGTGAACGTGAAGATCATCGGCAATCTGCAGATGATGGCGGGAAAAAAACAGGCAGGCTTTCTCTTATGGGACGACGGTTTATCAAGGCTCAGGATTTGGGCTGGTCAATGGGGTCTACCGTGGCGGCGGCGAACCAGTGGGAAACCGGCGAAACCGCGCGGCATTCCGGGCATCGAATTTCCGTATTCATAAACGAAGCATGACAATTTGGGCATTGCCCATGAGATGCAAACATGTCGAAATGCGTTGAGCAATTGGCGCATGTCCAGAAAGCGCCAACGCGCGCACCCTGGTCGCAATTGGGGCAACGGTATTGCGAATGGCGGGGAATTTTACTCATCATCATCAGGCGCGTTGATTGGCGATAGGCATTGACCGCTTCGAAAATTAAAAACGCCGAAACAGCCATTAAATAAATCTGCCCACTGTTAAACGCCCACCATGCCAGCAGGCCGGAACCCAACAGCCCCACAACCGATGCGATGCGTAACGCCAAACCCTCGCCGGTAACAAACCAGAGCAGTGACCAGAGAATTTTTCCGCCATCCAATGGATACACTGGAAGCATATTAAAAATCAGCAGAACAATGTTAATCAGCACCACGCGGGACAAAAACCTGCCAAGATTGCCGGCCGTGGCGGGTGTATTTAACAGGAGATCCAGAAAATTATGCGGTGTCAGTGCCACGTGCGGGGCCACGGTCAGCCAGAATATACCCACGGTAACGGGAATGAGGATTACATTAACCAGCGGCCCGGCAACAATGCTCCAAAGCATGGCACCCGGCCGCCACGGCGGAGAAACATAGGCAAAACCACCAAAGGGCCAAAGAATAATCGTGTCCGCACTTCCCCCCACCGATCGACACGCCAGCGCGTGGCCGAATTCATGTATCAGAACAATGCCAAACAGCGCCACGATTTCCAGAAACTGCCAGATTTCACTTGAGTAATAATGGCCTCGGGAACTCATTTCAAAAAGTAAAATAAGAAACCAGGAAATGTGCAGATAAACGGTGATACCGAATATCTTAAAGAGTCGTATTGATCCAGTGCGCATTCATTGGCTCCAAAGGCTTAGCTGTCTTCAAACCGCAGCCTGATCCGCTGATCTTGCCACGGCCACTGACATTGTAGCGGTTTTGTAATCAGAGCGTTGGAGCGCCAGGAAAAGCGCGCGGTAGGACGCCGGCAGGTTGCATGCTTATATTTTTATACGCTTGGAGAATTGATGCATCCAGATGGTCGTATTGGATTTATTCAACATGCCGTCGGCGACGCCTAGGCCAAGGGCCGTAAGTTCTTCATTGGTTGCGGTCAAATCATGGCCGTTAACCCTCAGGAATGCGATTGCGGAAACAACCGCGGCCCGCTTGTTGCCATCATGAAACGCATGCGCCTGACATATATGAAACAGATAGGCGGCCGCCATGGCGGCAATTCCATCGTGCAGATAATGGCCGTCAAAAGCGGCCTGCGGCATCATGACGGCGGATTCCAGCAGTCCCCGATCGCGCAGGCCCGCCATTCCGCCTTCATGCGCAATGGTATTGTCATGGAGAATGATGACATCCTCAACGGATAAAAATAAAATTTCGGTGTGACTCATTTGGCTAGCTGGTTTAACGCCTTGCCATATTTTGTGCGAATGTCCTTCATAATCTTTCCCAAGCGTTCTTTGCCGATCCCGGCCGTTGTGGGAGTGAGGATGATCCGCGGGCCATCAATGGTAATCTGCACCTGATCACCAACATGCAATCCGGCAAGTTCCAGCAGCGTCTTATCCAGCGGCAAGGCGCTGCCATTGCCAACTTTCCGAATAGTCTTTACCAATGTCATACTGCAACTCCTGCCATGCGATTCCATCCATAGTGTTACATTGTAATAACATCATGTTAAGGAAGCAACGACGCGTGACAGGGTACCAGAGCGTGCATGACATTTTACGCACAGCAGCCCGTAGCCTGATGCGGAAGCATCACGGTTGGAGGCGAAATAGGGTCCAGATAAATACATCCTCTGCCTGCCGTTACACACCGCGCTGGTGCCACCGGGCGGATCACCTCATTTTTCGGCACGCCGCCCCGCTGCCAACTCGATGCTTCCGCATCAAGCTAATAGAACCGCTATCTCGAAATATCAGGATACCCGCGCTATCAGAACCATCCGTAAGCGGCTACTCCCGCGATAAAGTGTCACGCACCAGGGCGCTAACTTCCCCGCTGTCGTGGGGCAAATTGCGCAAACGCCTCCAGCACATCGGCGAAAATAGTATCGGAAACGGCGATGCCCGCTTCGCTAAGTGCAATGGTACCATCGCGAATCGTTATAAGGCCCATGCTTTGATATCGTTGCAGCAATGGATTGAGAATCGCCATAACGTCCACGCCGGTGCGCTGTTTAAAATCATGTGTCACAATACCTTCAGTAAGCCGCAAATTCAGAATGGCCAGTTCCCCCCAGCGCGCTAAACCCGTCAGGCGTTCAATTTCGGTAATCGGTACAACGGGTGCCGCGGAATTCAGCGCGTCGATATACCGCGTTAAACTTTGAACATTTTTCCACCGATACCCGGAATGATAACCCGCCGCCGAAGGACCAATGGCCAGATGATTTCGTGCTTTCCAGTAATTGATGTTGTGTTCACACGCTTTGCCGACTTGTGCATAATTTGAAATTTCATAACGCGCAAATCCCGCCGCCGCCAGGCGATCCCGGGTGTGTTGCAGCATCGCGATTTCCAGATCGTCGGAGGCGGGCGTAAATTCCCCCTGCTTCATTCGGGCGGTCATGGGTGTATTGGGTTCATACATCAGGCCATAGCAGGAAAGATGCGTGGAATCCAGTTCAATGGCGCGGGTTAAATTTTTATCCCAGTCAACCAGACTCTGCCCGGGAATACCGAAAATCAAATCCAGGTTCAAATTATCTATTCCGGCGCGTCGCGCAATTTCCATGGCAACGGGGACACTTTCCGGATTATGGTCCCGCTGCAAAACGGCCAATTCCGTTGCGGAAAAACTCTGGGCACCAAAGCTGATACGATTCACGCCGCCGCTAAGCAAAATTTTGGCGCGGTGGACATCGAAGGTATTGGGGTTTGCTTCTACGGTAAATTCAGTGAGGCGGTCAAATTTTATGGCGCTGTTTATTTGAGCCATCAGTCGCGCCAGCGCCTCCGGTGGCAGCAGCGTAGGTGTGCCGCCGCCAATAAAAATAGTTTTCGGAGCCGGGCGGCCAAAGTGGGTAACCTGCAAGTCCAATTCCCGCCCCAAGGCGTCCAGAAATGTGTCGGCTTGGTCTAAATGCCCGGCTAAGGAAAAAAAATCGCAATAATGACACTTGCTGGTACAAAAGGGAATATGCACATAAAGTGCGTCAATAACTGAAGTTGCATCAAATTCGACGCTTGGCGGTAGGTTAAAAAAGCCGCTTTCCATTCGCTGCCCTGCCTGCGGCAATGGGAATTCAAAAATTTTGGGACGCGGAGTATCGTTTTTACTCCCCGCTTCGGTTATAATTTTGTCATGCTGCATGGCGTTGTGGCCGATAAATTCTCTTAGTTTAGCATAAATCCTCGATTGAAGGGATATGCACAAACGGAGGCCGCTGATGGATTTAGTTCTTGTCATTTTCAAAGAGGATGGACAGAGGCGCGAATTTTCTCTGCTCAAAGAGCGGACATCCATAGGAAGATCTGATGAGTCCGACCTGCAGATCCCTCTGCCGACGGTCTCCCGTAACCATTGTGAAGTTGTGATTCAGGACAATGCGCCGGTTCTTAAAGACATTGACAGCTCCAATGGCACTTACCATAACAACCAGCGCATCACCGGCTCTCAAACGTTGGTGGCCGGAGATCATATTCGCGTGGGGCCGGTGACGTTCACGGTCGTTATTGATGGCGAACCGCACCAGATTAAACCCATCCGCACCATCCTGGGTGATATGGGCATGGAGCCGGTGCAGGACCATTCCATTACAGAAACCGGCGAAACGGTGGATGTCGCGCCGGATGGGGATATTCCTATCGCTCATCCGATTGAAGATGAAATAAGTCTGGATGATGAGGGCGATGATACGGATCCTCTCAAGGCGCTTGAAAATCTTGATTCCCAGCAATCACGCCGCTGACGAATCATGCTGAAATAATTTCCCGATTCGCGATTACTATTGCGTCCATCTCTCCATGGGCAGTTCGGGGATTCTCTTTAATTCTCGTGTACTCTTGTTTACCCGTGTCGCATTCAGCGCTTCGGCTTACGCGGCAATGCGTGTATCCATTATTCCCATGGCAATACCCCGCAGATAAAACACGGCCTATTGCGACAGGTACACCATCAGGGAGGTCACGCTCGTGGAAATTGGCGGTCAAGCCGGATTCTCTCAGGGGACGGATATTAGTTTGCCGATAACACATGGTTGTCAGCACTTGGAGCCTGTCCGAGTAAAGGCCGTCGCAATCCGGCGATTCCTCGAACAGGCTGGAAGCGAGTTCAGAAATTGTTGGTGCGCGCTGACAGTTGTATGCGGCGTTAAATAAATTGCGGGAGGGTTAAAAAACGATGAGGTAAAGTCATGAAAGTATCGCGGGCGGTATGGACGGAAAAAACCGGTTGGAAGAATCAGGTAACGTGTAACGGATCGGCCTCCAGAGCCGATCTTGTGCTGGTTTTTGGATCACCGGCATTAATGAAGCAGCCGGCCCGAATGGCTGAACTGAAAAAGCTCTTTCCACAGGCGTATATCTGTGGGTGCTCAACGGCCGGTGAAATTGCCGGCGATCAAGTCTCGGACGACACCATGACTGCGACATCCGTAACGTTTCAAAGCGCTAAAATCCACGCCGCGAAAGCCATTATTGATGATCCGAGTCAAAGTTTTGATGTTGGCGCGGAATTGGCAGCGGCGCTGCCAACGGAAGATTTGGTTCATATATTCGTACTTTCCGATGGGCTGGTCGTCAATGGCAGTCAGTTGGTGCGGGGGTTAACCAGCAAAGCGCCTTCCGGCACGGCCATCACCGGCGGCTTGTCGGGCGATGGCGCGCGATTTTCTGAAACATACGTGTGCGCTGACGGCGTGGTAGTGCCCAGGCAGGTCGTCGCGGTTGGCTTCTACGGTAAAAACTTAAAAATCGGTTACGGCTCCATGGGCGGCTGGGACACGTTTGGTCTGGAGCGGCGAATTACCCGCTCAGAGGGCAATGTTCTCTATGAACTTGATGGGCGATCGGCATTAGAATTATACAAAGAATATCTTGGCCCACACGCGGCGAAATTACCGGCCAGCGGCTTACTATTCCCTTTGACCGTGCGCGCCAATGGATCCGCTGAAACCGTGGTCCGAACCATACTGTCCGTGGATGAAGCCGCGCAAAGCATGACCTTTGCCGGTGATATTCCGCAAGGCGGTATGGCGCAACTGATGTCCGCTAATTTTGACCGCCTGGTGGACGGTGCCGATGGTGCCGCGCAGGAATGTCGGCGGCGAATCGGTGATTCCGATGCGGAATTGGCGGTACTGATCAGTTGCGTGGGGCGGAAGCTGGTGTTGCAGCAGCGGATCGACGAAGAAGTTGAGGCCGTGGTTGGCGTGTTGGGGAGTCGCGCGGTCACAACCGGGTTTTATTCCTATGGAGAAATTTCCCCCTTTACTCCAAGCGCCCAATGCGCTTTGCACAATCAGACCATGACCATTACCACCTTCGCGGAGGCATGACATGCACTCGTTGCTGCAACGGCAACTCAAAAAGACCGCTCTTAACACCACGCAACAGACCGAGGAATTTCAGCGGTTTCTGGCGCTGGTGGATGCGGTGTATCACCAGTCGGATGAAGATCGGCAACGCATTGAGCGCTCAATGGAGATTAACTCCCGGGAACTTACGCAGCGCAATGAGCAAATTGCCAGGGCCGAGCGGAAATACCGCGATATTTTTGATAACGTATCCGAGGGAATATTTCAGTACACACCGCAGGGGGCATTGATATCCGCCAATCCGACCATGGCGCGACTTTGTGGGTATGTTCACGCGGAGCAATTGAAGTCGCACATGTGCGACATAGGCCGGCAGTTGTATGTGGACCCCACCCGCCATGCGCAAATCCTTGCCGAGATCGCGCGGCATGGATCCATAAAGAATTGGGAATCTGAAATTCGCCGCCAGGATGGATCGACCATCTGGATTATGGAAAGTACACGCGCGGTATTGGACCCGGAAGGTGCTGTAACATATTATGAGGGCGTCATGGGGGACATCCACGCCCGCAAAACCGCCGAAGCCGAACGTGAACAAATGCAGCGGCAACTGTCCACCGTGGCGCGGCAGGCGGGCATGGCGGAAATTGCCACGGGCGTATTGCATAACGTGGGTAATGTATTAAACAGCATCAACGTGTCGGCCTCCCTGTGTGAGGATCGGGCAAAGACTTCCAAGTTGCCGGGGCTGGCCAAAGCCATCGGGCTTTTTCGCGAACACCAGGCGGATTTGGCGACGTTTTTAACGCAGGATGAAAAAGGCCGGCAACTAGTGGATTATTTGGGGCGTCTTAATGAGCATTTACTTAAAGAACAGCACGACCTCTTGGCCGAGTTAAGCTCGCTGGTGCAAAATATTCAGCATGTCAAAGAGATCGTTAAAAGTCAGCAGGCGTATGCTAAAACAGCGGTCGTACATGATAGAATCCCGTTTTCGGAAATTCTGGAAGACGCCATCCGGATTAATCAGGATTCTCTTGAACGCCACCGCATCACCGTGGTGCGGGAACTGGCCTGCCTGCCGCCGCTGACACTGGACAAGCATCAGATACTTCAGATTCTGGTAAATCTTATCAGCAACGCAAAATACGCCATGCGCGGAATTTCCGGGGATAGGATATTGACCGTTTCCGCGGCCCTGCGCGCGGATGATCCATCCCGCCTGGTGGTAAGCGTAAGCGACACCGGATCAGGTATTCAAGCCAATGATTTAGCACGGATTTTTTCAATGGGCTTTACCACGCGTTCCGATGGTCACGGATTCGGTCTGCATACGTCGGCTCTGGCCGCCAAAACTATGGGTGGCGAGTTGACGGCACACAGCGACGGAGTGAATCAAGGCGCAACATTCCGCCTTGAAATACCGATACATTCTGAAGATCAGGCTGTGGAAGCCGGAAGGGCCGCATGAACCAGGAACCGATTAATCGTCGCATTCTCATCATTGATGATAACCGCGCTATTCATGATGATTTTCGCAAGATTCTCTGTCCGGCCGAAATCGCCAACGGCTTGGATGATCTGGAGAAGGACCTCTTTGGATCGGCACCTTCCGCCGCCAAGCGCGAGGTGTATGAATTGCATTCCGCGTATCAGGGGCAGGAAGGCCTGCAAATGGTCCGGCATTCCATGGAAAGCGGCGATCGCTATGCCTTGGCATTTGTGGATATGCGCATGCCGCCGGGCTGGGATGGCGTAGAGACGATTGAAAAAATCTGGGAAGTGGATCCGGACATACAGATTGTCATTTGCACGGCCTACAGTGATTACTCCTGGGAGCAGATCAACGGGAAATTTGGAGCCGCCGATCGCCTGCTGATTCTGAAAAAGCCGTATGACACCGCGGAAGTCTGCCAGTTGGCCTGCGCGCTAACTCAAAAATGGCAATTGGCCAGGCATGCCCATTTGAAACTCAACCAGCTCAACAGTATGGTCAAGGAACAAACGCGGCAACTGGAGGACACCAATTCCCGGCTCATACATGAGGCCGCCGAACGTCAGAAATCGCAGGAGCGATACCGCCTGGTGGAAGCCGCGGTTAATGATGGTTTGTGGGACTGGGATATTGCGGCGGGGAAAATATATTATTCCCCGCGCTGGAAGTCCATGCTGGGATTTACCGATTCGGAAATCGACGATTCCCCGGAGCAATGGTTTGGCCGCATACACCCCGATGATCGCGCGTCGGTCTCGGAGCACCAAAGGGAACACTTTCAGGGCCGCTGCGAACAATTGTGCGGCGAATGCCGAATGTTGCATAAAGACGGGCAATATCGCTGGATCCTATACCGGGGCGTGGCGATCGGCGATGACAACGGGGTAAAAACGCGGGCGGTGGGTTCCATCACCGATATTACCGACCGCAAGCTGGCGGAAGAGCAACTGCGTTTTGAAGCCCTGCACGATGCCTTAACGGGCCTGGCGAATCGGTTGCAATTAGCTGACCGATTGGGTCGTTGCATTGGCCGCCGAAAACGCGAATCGGATTTTCGTTTTGCGGTGATGTTTATTGATCTCGACCGTTTCAAAGTCATCAACGACAGCCTGGGCCATCAGATTGGCGATAAATTGCTGGTGGAAATCGCCCGGCGGCTTAAAGTATTTGTGCGTGAAGGCGATACGGTGGCGCGCCATGAGCCGAATCACATCGCCCGGATCGGTGGCGATGAATTTGTGCTGGTGCTGGAAAATATCCGCCATGAAAGCGATGTGCTGCATATCGCCCAGCGCCTGCATAAAGAAGTATCCGGGACATTTCATATTGACGGCCATGATATTTGCACCTTGTTAAGCGTCGGCGTGGCGTTCGGCAATGAGACCTATCACACCGCGGCGGAGATTCTGCGCGATGCCGACACGGCGCTGTATCAGGCCAAATCGGATGGCAAATCCTGCACCCGAATTTTCGATCCCACCATGCACGAGCGCGCGGTAACGCGCTGGCAGACGGAAACCGAACTGCGTAAAGCTATTACCGACAATCAATTGGTATTGCATTATCAACCTATTATCGATGCCACAACCAGCCAGACAGTGGCTATGGAAGCACTGGTACGCTGGCAGCACCCCACCCGCGGTCTGTTGCCGCCCGGTGAGTTTATTCCCATCGCCGAGGATACCGATCTGATTATCCATCTGGGCCGATGGATTCTTCTGGCGGCATGTCGTCAGGCGCAAAAGTGGCAGACGGAAATTCCATTGTCGCAAGATATTTCCGTCAGCGTCAACGTTTCCAGCAATCAATTCGCGCAAAGTTGTTTTGCGGCGGAAGTTGCCAAAGCATTGCGCGATGCAGAGATATCTCCGCACCGGTTGCGCCTGGAGATAACCGAATCCATGGCCATGACCGACGCGTCAAGCGCCATTGCAACCTTAACGCGCTTGCGCTCCACCGGTGTGGCGATTGATCTGGATGATTTCGGCACGGGATGCTCATCGCTTAGCCACCTGCACCGTATGCCGCTGAATTGTCTGAAAATTGATAAAGGCTTTATTCGCGCGATGCGCAGCGATAAAGTCGGTTACGCTATTGTGCAAACCATTATCAAATTGGCACATCTCCTGAATCTGGGCGTGGTAGCCGAGGGCGTGGAAACCCAGGACCAGGCCGCCATCTTAAAAAACCTTGGTTGCGACTATCTACAAGGATATTTCATAAGCAAACCACTGGACGCTGCGCTGGCGGCAAGCTATCTGTCAACCAAAGCCTTCGGAACCCAGCAGCTCGCGACATCTCACCGCCTTCCGGGCGCGGCATAAAGGGCGGACACCTGCTCCAAATTCTGCCCTGTCGGCAGAAGGTGGCTGACGGGGGTATAACGGGTGTTCGCAGAGGATTTTTATGCGTCTGGTTTACTCAACAACCAGCCGGTCGCCTTCGGCTATAATTTCTCCTGCCTGCAAGCGGTATCGCCCGATTTTGAAGTTGGTCGAAAGCGGCCGTGCGGCACCCATTTCCGCTGTTTTGCGGGCTGGTTATCAAGGAGTCGTTACGATGGTTGATCATTCTGATTATGCGATTGAATCTGGTTGTCGGGCCAGACCAGTGCTCTGCTTGAAAAATGCAATTATTTGCCTGGTGATGCTTGCCGCATTTTCGCCGGCTTCCGCCTTTTCACATGTTCTGCAAGTCGGGCCGGGCAGGCCCTTTAACAGTATTGCAAAAGCTGTTGCGGCCGCCCGGCCGGGTGATGTCGTCAAAGTTTGGCCGCTCGGCGGCGATCGTGCGTATCGTCGCACTGCCGTGGAGGTAACCACCTCTGGGCTGACGATTGAGTCCGCAATTCGGGGGAAATTTGTTAAAATTAACGGAGCGGGATTCAATTATTCCGGCCGTGGCGCGGTGCCGCGCGGTATATTTCAGTTTAACCCGGGGGCGAACCACTGCGTACTTCGCGGTTTTGCGCTCTACGGAGCACACAACCGTTCATTGAATGGCGCTGGGGTGCGCATTAACGCCGCCAATAATGTACTGGTTTCACATTGTTACATTCATGGCAATGATATGGGGATTATGAGCAATGGAGATCTGCGTCACGGAACCGCAGCGGACCAGCGCATTGAATTTTGCCATATTACGCGCAACGGAAGTTATAAAGATCCCGGGTATAATCACAATCTTTACCTGGGTGGGACCAGCGCATTGATTCGTGGATGCAATATATCGCATGCGTTAACCGGCCATGATATCAAAAGCCGCTGTCATATCACGTGGATTGAATATTGCTATGTACATGGTTCGAACAATCGGGAATTTGACCTTGTGGATGACAAAGTTAATACCGCCGCCCCCGGCAGCGATGCGGTCATACTGGGGTGTGTCATTTCCAAAGGGCGGGGTAATGGCAATCATCAGGTGATCCATTTCGGACAGGATGGCGGCGGGGCGCACAACGGCACATTGTTTGTCATCCATAATACGATTCGTACCCCATGGCCCGGGCCTGTATTTGTCATGTCGGCAAGCGGTGCACATATATCGTGTTGCGATAACACGATCATCGGACCGCGCGGCCGGCTTAGCCTTACGCTGTTTGTCCATGGCGCTAAAGCCGACAATTTCTCAGGGAGTGGTAATTGGTTGTCCGCAGGTTATGGAATCTGGCGAAAAACGTTGGGCGGCCGCCTGATTCCCGGGCCACAGGCGCGCCGGCTCTTGCCCCAGACCGACCTGCCTGTCCATGACCGTCAGCTAAAATTCCTGCGTCATGGACAACTGGTGAATTGGCCGGCAACAGCCGCTGGCGCGGGAGAAAATTAAATCGCCGGCGCGACAATATCCCGGCGACCGCCACCCTTTTGCTCCAACCTTATTTGCTCTACTGCTCACCTTTCTACCCTCACCTGCTCTGCTAATAAAAAAGGCACCCTTTGGGGGTGCCTTTTTTAATAGCGGGGGGAGATTGCGACAGAGCTAAGCTAAATCAAGCCACGGAAACATTCCTGTACTCCACCAGCTAAATCCGGCGCTAGGGATTGGCTTGACCGGTCCGCCCCAACGCCTTCTAATTTGCGGACTTAATCTTGATAGGCGACAATGCTTTCGGTGCCTTATCTGTTCAAAGGAATTTCTATGTCCGACACGAATTACGACGACGATCACCCGCTGCCATCTCCGCCACCCCAATGTGAAAAAACGATTACGACACCATCGCCACCACAACCCACCATCACGGACGCGATTAACACAATTGCCGACCGCGCCGGACCGCTAATTGAGATTATCAAACAAATAGCCGAACACGTTCTACGATCTCAAGAAGCGAAATCACGTTTTAGCTTTCGCATGTCCCTCGTCGCAGGCGGAATTGTTACCCTCATTGTGATAGTTGCTGGGTTATTGACCTATACGGGGAAAGTCGATGGCTCAACCTTCGGGTTTCTGTTGGGCCTTGTCGTAGGTTATGTCCTCACGTTCATTCGAGACTCGATCCGACCACCTGATGGTAAGTAGGACATTGTTTGAAGACGCGCCACCGGTGGCGGGAATAGTAGCACATCGCAAAAGCTGTGCTACGACCGAGGACTACATTGCAACCTTGAGGTATACTGTCGTAAACTACCGAGGCGGTGCTCACGAATTCAATAGGATATAGCCCCGCCCGAAAGGGAGCCCATAAAAATGCCGAAGCAGCCACTTGCCGAAGTTTTCGGATTCCCGATTGCGGACAACTCCGACGAGGCTCGGCGATGTCGCAAAAATCGTTTGTGCCCATTTGGCAACAGGGTTCCGAACTGCACCAAGGACAAGGCGAACGACCCGCTGGGCGTGTGCAGCATATTTGACGGAGACTCGGTGGTCATTACCTGCCCCATACGGTTCCGTGAGCGCTGGCTCATCGCTGAAGACGCGGCAGAGTTCTTCTTTCCGCCGGGTGCCAAGTGGACGACTCTTACCGAAGTCCGCCTGAAGGACGCCCACGATAAATCTGCTGGTAATATCGACGTTGTTTTATGCTCTTATGACAACCACGGAAAAATAACCGACTTCGGAGCCTTGGAAGTTCAGGCCGTGTATATTTCAGGGAACGTGCGTAATCCGTTTGAGCATTACATGGAAAGCCCAAAGAACCGCGCCAACATGGACTGGAGCCGAGAGCAGTGGTACCCAACCCCAGATTATCTCTCGTCGTCCCGTAAGCGGCTCGCCCCGCAATTAATATTCAAAGGTGGAATCTTCAACGCCTGGCGCAAAAAAACGGCTGTTGCCATCAACCGAGGCTTTTTTGAGACGTTGCCAACCCTCGAATCGGTGGATGCCAGCATGGCCGAAATGGCTTGGTTTATTTACGACCTGCAAAAGAACCCGGAAACGGGCGTATACGCTTTAGCAAAAGGGCAAACTGTTTACACGAAGTTTGATGAAAGTCTCGCAAAAATTACCCGATCTGATCCGGGCGACGTCGGTAAGTTCGTGGCACAATTGCAGCAGAGGGTTGACGAGAAATTGGACGGCAACCCACCTGCAACGGAGGTGATTCATGGGCCATCTTAATGCAAGTTATCAACAGGCGTTTTGGAACGTCGATATGCCGGACCGGGTCGTCAACGTCGCGTCGGTCCCGAAACGCAGCCCGTTCCGTTATCCGGGCGGCAAGACCTGGCTGGTGCCGCGCGTGCGGGAGTGGCTAAGAAGCCAGAGGCGTCGCCCGGACTTGCTGATTGAACCGTTTGCGGGCGGTGCAACGGTCGGCCTAACCGCCGCCTTCGAGGAATTAGCGGAGCATGTGCTGTTGGTCGAATTGGACGCTGAAGTTGCCGCAGTCTGGAAGACGATTCTACAACTTGACGCCGAATGGCTTGCCGAGCGGATACTGGCCTTCGACCTGACCCATGATAATGTGCGCGAGGAATTGGCGAAGACCGACAAAGGCACGCCGGAGGTTGCCTTCCGCACGGTGCTGAAAAACCGCACGTTCCACGGGGGGATACTCGCACCGGGGGCTAGCCTGATGAAGAATGGCGAAAGTGGCAAGGGACTGCGTTCGCGATGGTATCCCGCGACACTGGCGCAACGAATCCGGGCCATCGCCAAAATCCGAGGGCGCTTCACATTTCAAGAGGGTGACGGCGTGCAGGTGATCCAAGATTATTCCAACATTAAAGATGCCACCTTTTTTATTGATCCTCCATACACGGCGGGAACCGCAACTGGCAAACGGGCGGGATCACGGCTATATACGCACCATCGCCTTGACCACGAGCATCTATTCTCCGCGATGCAACACGTAAAAGGTGATTTCCTCATGACGTACGATGACGCTGCGGATGTCCACGAGCTTGCCGAGAGGCACGCCTTCCAGACTCGGCTAGTATCGATGAAGAATACCCACCACGCAAAAATGAGCGAGCTTCTGATCGGCAGGTCCCTAGACTGGGTCAGTTAATGTCGAACCGGAAAAAACGCGATACCTACAATGGCCAACGCCCCACGCCGAACCTTGACGCATGGTGCGAACGAAAGCCATATATAATTCGTTGGCTGGGCCTTGTTATCGCGCATGCCGCTCCGGAAATACAATTCGGAATTAATGCTGTAAGATCCGGCGCAATGCGCCGGATATCTGCAACGCCCGAATCGTTCGATAAATGGCTGGCGCTCTATGAACCGATGGCAATCTTCCCCGTCATAGAATCTTTCACAGACATAATCGCGAATGACCATGCGCCAAAACAAAATCACCCGGTGCCACCAGATTCACAGCCTTCTGCTCTACTCGCCGAAGCAATACAACTGTTTCCCATATTGCTTAACGCGGCCACCGCCAAACCCGATGAGGTTATGTCCCAAGAACTCAAAAACGCGCTCGCAATCGCTGATGACTACGTCCGCAAAGGCATAACCGCAGTACACGCATCGTCCAAAAATCAAAAGGCAATTTTGAATCCCATCGAAATGACGTTTCTGGCAACAGTATGGCTCCCGTGTTTTCTGGTCCGTCGCCAGACTCCGGATCAATTATTCTTGCTCGCAAGCGGTGGGGACTTCAATGCACTTAATGATCTGGTACGCTTCGATCCATTGGTCATCCATGCGCCATCCATCCGCCAACATTTGGCAGCGGCAAGCAGAATGCGCCAGGCGGATCACAAACGAATCATGCGGGCAACTACCAGTCATCCCTTCCGGAAACGTACCGCATGGGCGGTCAAGGCCGATCTTGGCGGCTTTCTCCTGGCGGCAGCAAGCGGAATCAAGTATCGGCTCACAAAAACTGACGTTGTTGCTTTATTTAACGCACACGCTATCGACTATCTTGCTAAACCGCGCGATACAGACATTCCTGTGGATCAGGAAACATACCGAAAACAGCTTTTCCGCCGTCGTGACCAATGGAGCAAGTTTCTCACCGGATCAACAAACGAGATGCTTGAACTGGTCATGGAATTAGTATTACTATGTTAAGTAGAATCACAGAATTTCGGGTTG
>DAHVEJ010000076.1 GCA_027313145.1 Phycisphaerales bacterium
TATGAGTCTGGCGCAGCGCCATGCGCGGGGTGTGGACGTATGGATCAATACCCCGCGCCGACCATGGGAAGCATCGGGCACCAGTGGCATGAAGGTACTGGCCAACGGCGGATTGAATCTTTCAGAACTTGACGGATGGTGGGCGGAAGCGTTCTGTCCTGAAGTGGGCTGGGCTTTGGGGGATGGTAAGGAGCATGGCGATGATCCGGGCTGGGACGCCCAGGAGGCCAACGCGCTTTATGACCTGTTGGAACAGCAAATCATTCCGACATTTTATGCGCGCGATGCCGCCGGTGTTCCCACAGCCTGGGTTGCGCACCTGCGAGCCAGCATGGCGCACCTCACGCCGCAATTCTGCTGCAACCGCACGGTGCGGGAGTATACGGCACTTTATTATCTGCCGGCGGCCCAGAATTATCTGGCCCGGGCCGCCCAGCATGGAGCCAAAGGTGCGGAACTTCGCAAGGTGCTTAGGATATTAAACGAGAAATGGGGCAGTTTGCGATTTGGCGATGTAAATAGCAGTTCCAGCGGCGAAGGGCATATATTTGATGCCCATGTTTATCTTAATGGCCTGGACCCCGCGATGGTGCGTGTGGAACTTTTTGCCAATGGCGTGAACGGCGGCGGCGTGGTTCGGGAGGAAATGAAGCTGACGGGAAAGCTCACTGGCGCAGCGGGCGGCTACGCGTATCATGCACAACTCTCTGCCGCACGACCGGCGGAAGACTATACCGCACGCATTATTCCGAACATACCCGGCTTGACTGTGCCGATGGAATCGCGGCATATTGTCTGGCAGAAGTAGGTAGGCAAACCGATGAGCCACAGACTGAAAGTGAAATGAGTCGATGCCGCAACAGCACAACAAAATTTCCGGAAAAGCCAACGCACAGGCCATGCACGCGGTGATCAAACCCGATCAGCCGCCCCTGATTCTGACTGTGAACGCGGGATCTTCCAGTATCAAGTTCGCACTGTTTGAAGCCACTGGAAAACCAAGGCGGGTGATAAGTGGAACCATTGACCGTATGGGCCAGAGCGGCACGCGTTTTATAACCCATGATTCACAGGGCCGGCAGCAGATCAGCCGCAGCATAAATACGCAGAATCATGGCTCTGCGGCGAAATTTTTGCTGGATTTTCTCGGGGCGCAGAAGGAATTTGGCGATGTACGGGCTATCGGGCATCGGGTGGTGCATGGGATGGGCTATTCGAAGCCGCAGCGCGTCACCGCCGCGCTTATGGCCAAACTACACCGTATTGCAACTTATGATCCTGATCACTTGCCGGGGGAAATTCAACTTATTCGGAGCTTTCGCGAAAGGCATCCGAAACTCCCTCAGGTTGCCTGCTTTGACACTGCGTTTCACCGCACCATGCCGCTGATCGCGCAACTGTTACCGATTCCCCGGCGTTATGCGGCTAAAGGCTTGCGCCGCTATGGGTTTCACGGCTTATCCTATGCGTTTTTGATGGAAGAATTGCGGCGGCTTGGAGACTCCGCCGCTGAAAAAGGCCGAGTGATTCTGGCGCATCTGGGAAATGGTGCCAGTTTAGCGGCCGTGCGCGATGGAAAAAGCATCGATACCAGCATGGGCTTTACCCCCGCCGCCGGTTTGATGATGAGCACCCGTTGCGGAGATTTAGACCCGGGGGTTTTTAATTACCTTTCGCGCACGCAGGGCATGACGGCGGCGCACTTTGAAAATATGGTGAATCATGAATCAGGACTGCTGGGCGTTTCGGCCGTAAGCCCTGATGTGCGTGACCTGTTGGCGAAACGCGCCACCGACAAGCGGTGCGCTTTGGCAATCGACATGTTCTGCTATCAAGCCAGAAAGTGGATTGGCTGCTTTGCCGCGGCGTTAGGCGGTGTGGATACACTGGTGTTTGCCGGCGGCATTGGTGAAAACGCGCCGGTGATCCGCCAGAATATCTGCCGGGATTTGGGGTTCCTGGGTATCCGGATTAATTTCGCGGCCAACGCCCGGAACGCCCCGGTTATTTCAGTTCCGGGGGCTGCGGTAACTGTACGCGTTATACCTACCGACGAAGAGCTGATGATCGCGCGGTCGGTACTCGGTTTGCTTAAAATAAAAATGAAAGGAAAGTAATGTATGGCCACGACAACACTCATTAAGGAAATGCTCGCCAAACTCGATGCGTATTGGCGGGCCGGCAATTATCTCTCGGTAGGACAGATTTATCTTTATGATAATCCGTTATTAAAACAACCATTGAAACTCGAGCATATTAAACCGATGTTGCTGGGCCATTGGGGTACTACACCGGGACAAAATTTCATTTACACGCACTTGAACCGCGTGATCAACAAATACGATCTGGACATGATTTATCTATCGGGTCCCGGCCACGGAGGACCGGCGGTGGTGGGAAATGTGTATCTGGAGGGAACTTACAGCGAGATATACCCCAATATCAGCCAGGATGAGGCGGGAATGAAAAGGCTCTTCAAGCAGTTTTCCTTCCCCGGTGGCATTCCCAGCCACGCGGCACCCGAAACGCCGGGGTCCATCCATGAGGGTGGCGAATTAGGCTATAGCATCAGCCACGCCTTTGGGGCGGTGTTTGATAACCCGGATCTGATTGCCGCCTGCGTCGTGGGTGACGGCGAAGCGGAAACCGGTCCTTTGGCGACAAGCTGGCATTCCAATAAATTTCTCGATGCCAGGACGGATGGCGCGGTGTTGCCGATTCTGCATCTTAATGGATACAAAATTTCCAATCCCACGGTACTGGCCCGCATTGAACATGAGGAATTGGAACAGTTATTGCGCGGTTATGGATGGGACCCCCGTATTGTTGAAGGCCACGAGCCGGCACTTATGCATGAAGCCATGGCAACAGCATTGGATTCGGCCATAGAACGTATCCGCCAAATTCAGCATGAGGCCCGCACGCAAGGCAATACGATGCGTCCGCGTTGGCCGATGATTGTTCTGCGGTCTCCCAAGGGCTGGACCGGGCCACGGGTTATTGACGGTTTGCCAGTGGAAGGGACGTTCCGTGCGCATCAGGTGCCCTTGTCTGATCCGGCGAAAAATCCTGAGCATCTCAAAATGCTGGAAGCGTGGATGAAAAGCTACCATCCGGAAGAACTTTTTGATGACCAGGGCCGCCTCAGGGCGGGCATAGCGGATCTGGCACCCAAGGGCCAGCGGCGTATGGGAGCCAACCGTCATGCCAACGGCGGCAAGTTGCTGCGGGACTTGCGGATGCCGGACTTCCGGGACTATGCCGTGACGGTTACACAGCCCGGCGTTATGGGTATTGGGGACACGCATGTATTGGGGCCATTTTTGCGCGATGTGGCAAAACTTAATGCAACACCACGGAATTTTCGACTCTTTGGCCCGGATGAAACGCTTTCCAATGGGTTGGGGGCCATTTTTGAACATACCAACCGCCAATGGGATGCACGCACCGTACCCAATGATGAATTTCTGGCGACATCAGGCGGCGTGCTGGATTCGATGCTCAGCGAACATCAATGTGAAGGCTGGATGGAAGGGTATCTGCTGACCGGACGACATGGTGTGTTTAACTGTTATGAAGCTTTCATTCATGTTGTTGCCTCTATGTTTAATCAGCATGCCAAGTGGCTGGAGGTCACCGACAACCTGCCATGGAGGGCGGATATTGCATCATTGAATTATCTGTTGTCATCCCATGTGTGGCGGCAGGATCATAACGGCTTTACGCATCAGGATCCGGGCTTTCTGGATGTGGTGGTTAATAAAAGCGCGGATGTGGTGCGGGTTTATTTGCCGCCGGACGCCAACTGTCTGCTTTCCGTGATGGACCACTGCCTGCGCAGCAGGCAGTATGTGAACGTGATCGTGGCTGGGAAGCATCCGTCGCCGCAGTGGCTGTCTATGGATGCCGCGGCGATTCACTGCGAAGAAGGAATTGGTATCTGGAAATGGGCGGGCAATGACGACCGTGTTGATCCGGACGTGGTTATGGCCTGCGCCGGTGATGTGCCGACATTGGAAATCCTGGCGGCGGTATCCATTCTGCGGCATGAATTGCCGGACCTGAAAATCCGGGTGGTTAATGTGGTGGACTTGATGAAGCTTCAGCCGGCAAGTGAACACCCACATGGTTTAACTGATTTGGATTTTGATTCTCTATTCACAAAGGATAAACCGGTGATCTTCGCGTTTCACGCCTATCCCTGGTTGATTCATCGATTGACGTACCGCCGTAACAATCATCGCAACATTCACGTTCGCGGCTATAAGGAAAAAGGCACTATCACCACGCCATTTGATATGACGGTGCTCAATGATATGGACCGATTTCATCTGGTACAGGATGTGGTTGATCGCGTGCCAAAAGCGGGCACACGGGCGGCCTACCTTAAGCAGATGGTGCGCGATAAGCTCATTGAACACAAGCGGTATATTCAACAGCATGGCCAAGATATGCCTGAAATTCGCAACTGGAAGTGGAGCAGTGCGTAGGAGTCTGCCAGAATAATCGCCGCATTACGATCCAGGCGAGCCGGGATGATTTTGGACCACATCAAGAAGCGGCGACGATGGCGTACCTCAAGGAGATGGTATTCCGAAAGGAACTGGAGCGTTGGAGTGTACGGTTATGGATATTGGCGTATTGATTTTTCCCGGTGTTGATCAGCTGGATTTTACCGGACCATTTGAGATTTTATCGCGTGTACCGGGAGCGAAGATTCATATTCTATGGAAAACACGCGAACGGATACGGGATGTTCACGGGCTGATTCTCACTCCCACGATGACGCTTTCGTCGTGCCCGAAGCTTAATGTGCTGGTAATTCCCGGCGGGCCAGGGCAGGAAGAGATCATGGATGATTTGGAGATCATTAATTTTATTAAGCATCGCGCGATGCAGGCCAAGATTGTACTTTCAGTCTGCACAGGAGCGCTGCTATGCGGAGCCGCGGGATTACTTATCGGCAAACCTGCTACCACGCACTGGGCATCATTGGCTCTGCTGACATTGTTTGGTGCCAAGCCACGCAGAAAGCGCGTGGTCATCAGTGGCGGGCTTATTTCCTGTGCGGGCGTGACATCCGGGATTGATGGTGCGTTGGTGGCGGTCGCCCGTTTGGTGGGGGATAAAAATGCGAAGATGATTCAATTGGCCGTTGAGTATGCGCCGGAGCCACCGTTCAAGTGCGGTGACATTGATAAAGCGCCCCGCGGCATCAGCGCGCCAGTGCGAAGAGCGTTTGCGAGGATCTCGGCCCAACGATTGAAGACCGCCCAGCGAATCAGCGAAAGTATGCAATGCACTACGCAGAAGAAAAGCAGACGTCCGGCAAAAGCCCGAAGCGGCGGGGAGTCGAGAAGCGACTAAGATGATTTGACCGGCGGTTCAATGAGTTTGGCGTTTTGCGCCAGAGTGCGTATAAATTCGTGGCGCGTGGGATAATTAATGCCCCATCCCTGGATAAATACCAGGGCCAGTAGAACGGCCATTTGAATCATGCCGTTGCGTTCGGCGGCGGCGTGATAGCGCTGAAATTGCGCCTTGTGCAGGGCGGCATTGGCAGGGTTGGAATCGATATATTGCAAATAGAGGTTATGTTCCCGCCGGACAGCAGGATCCAAACGCAGCATTTGCGAGCCCAGTAACATTGCCAGGATCAGCACGCCGGTCAGCCGCAGCCATACCCAGATATTCAGTGCGCTAAGATGAAACGCCATTTGAAACAGCGAACAAAACAGCATCAGAAACAGACACACCAATTGAAAGATGGAAAATACTTGAAGGATATTGCCAAAAATCAGACCGGCGAGTTCTTTGGATTGATTTAATTTTGGGTTAATGACCGACGCATGAACCCCGGCGGCGGAAATGGTGTGGAAAATTTCCGGTGCTACGACCGCACCGAGAACCAGCAGACCGCCGAAATAAATGCAAAGCCCCAGAGAGAACAATACCTGTGTAAAGCGGAATCCTGCCAAGACAGTTTCTCCAAAACCAATGGTATTGTAGCCTATAAAAACAAACCGCGCCAAAACCGATGGTTGTGGCGCGGTTGTTTAGTTGTGGGATCGTCAACCAGAGATTAACGATAAAATTCGATGATCAGGCTGGGGTTAATCTGGAATGGAATTTGCTCCGGCATCGGCAGGGCCACCACTTTAGCCTCCAATTGCGCGGGATTAAAATCCAACCATGCCGGCACCTGATGGCCCGCCATGGATTCCATATTTTCCCGCAGGAGTTTGGCGGTTTTTTCACGAAAGGTGATGGTCATTCCCGGAACCACCTGATAGCTGGCGATATCTACCTTACTACCATTGACCAGGACGTGGCCATGGGCCACAAGCTGCCGGGCGGCCCAGATGGAGCGTGCCACGCCCAAGCGGCGTACGACATTATCCAAGCGGGTTTCCAGCACCTGTTGCAGCGTTACCGCGGTGTTACCCTTGGCGCTTTTGGCCATGGCCATATAACGCCGGAACTGCTTTTCAAGCACGTTGTAATGGGCCTTCATGCGCTGCTTTTCACGCAGACGGATACCGTATTCCGACAAGCGGCGGCTGCGAAACCCGTGCATGCCGGGGGCAACGAATTCGCTTTTGTTATGTTTGGGAAGATCGGCAATAGCCACACCGAGCCGGCGTGACAGACGCACCTTAGGACCTAAATAGCGGGACATGGAAGCTCCTTTCAGCATACAGGCCCAATACGCCCGCCGGCGTGGCCTGCAGCAATCAAAGCCGGCGTACCGGAATGACAACCGTCAAACCGGCCTTCTCGGCGGATGTATAGCCCATTAAAGATATGCGGTAAGGGCATGGCGGTCAAGCTGGATTGTTGAAATTTTTGCTTTGGCCGGTGAGCGGACGGTTTAACTTTGGTGAGGTTGGTAATGTCTGAAGGTGAATGGCCAAAAAAAGCCCAGCGGTTTTAGGCGCTGGGCTTTTTGGTAATCAGGCGTACTTTATTTGCGGGCTTTATGGGTCAGCGAGTAACCCGCCGTCGGATAGCCATTCCGCCGATGAGGGCGAGTCCGCCAATTAAAGCCAGAGCACCGCTGCCGGGCAAGGGTGCGGCGCTGGAAGTAGAGTAGTTATAATCGAGCGTTACAACGCCGGCGCTGGTTGAGTTAGTAGATGCGGAATAGGGAGTGGCTCCGCTGACCAGTGCCACGCCGGAGCCGGAAAGCAACAGGGCGATTTGGCCACTGCCAATAAATTGAGAAAGATTTGAACTTAACGTCTCGACCGGGCTTGATCCGGTAGCTGTGGTATTTATTGTTTCGCTATTTCCGGAGGCGATCGTGGCAGAACTGGGCGACGACTGATCCAGGAAACTCGCCAAGATAGTCGAGCTTGGATCTTTCAGAGCCAGTTGTTCGCCGAGGCTGATGCTGTAGTCCGAACTCTTCGTAGAGTTATTCGTGACTTGGACCGAGCCGCTACTGGTATCTCCGATTTGCACTGTTACACTGGTGAGCGTGCCGAGGCTTGCCTGGAATTGATTAAAATTCATCGTCTCGGTAAATGGATTTGTTACCGGCGAAAGTCCAGGACCGTAATCCAATGCTTGCGTCACCACACCCGCGTTAGACATGCCGACCAGAGCTAACCCTGCGGATAGTGCCGCACCGATAATGACCACTTTCTGCAGTTTCATAAACTGAACTCCAATCAAGGTTCTAAATACAATGGAGAGCCAGACAATCAGGGGCTACCCACTACAGCTAACCATGCAATTCGTGTGCCGCGCCAATATTCTCGGAATTCCGCAATGTTCTTCAGCCCCGCCTACGCAATCGCAATTTTCGGAGCCTGTCCAAGTAGTTTTATAAATGGGACATTCTGACCGAAAACGCCAAGGTGTCCCGGTCAATGCGTCGCTCATCGGCGCACGAGGTTGCTCTGCGGCGATTAATGAGGGATAGCGGAAGCAAAGCGTATGGGGTATGGGCGGATGGCGCACCGGTTCAACGATCCGGGACGAATTATACCGGCATCCGCCTTATCCGCGCAATCCGGGGTTCAACCCGGTTGCGATCTTATAGAAAATGGACGCACAGGAAAAATGCGCAAAAAAATGCCCCGGAGCGGGAGTGGCTCCGAGGCATCAGGGAGAAGGAGAAGCCATGAAATCGTTAATTGCTCTGCTGCACAAACACAAAGCGCTCGGAGCCGTCAGCACCCCGCACATACATGCGGATCCCGGATGACAGACTCACTTTTTTCAACACCGCTTTAAATTCGTCCACCGAGGTAATTTTATGCCCCTGCACCCGCAGGATAATATCACCTGGATTTACACCAGCGCCGGCGGCCACGCCGTTGGGGTCCACTTTGCTGACCATGACACCTTCGGGTTTGGAAAGGTGATATTGCTTGGCTATTTCCGAGCTGACACTGGCCACCGTTACGCCCAAACTCTTGGATTGCACCACACCAGGCCGTTCACCGGTGGCACCAGCCAACGTCAATTGGCTGATGCTGGCGGGTTGCGTGCCGACGGCAAACGTTAAATTCATCATTTTTCCGCGCCGGAAAATACCTAACGTGACATCCTTACCCGGACGCGTATCGGCTATCGTATCCCGCAATTGATTCATCGTGCGGACTTTGGCTCCATCAATAGCGGTGATAATGTCCCCGGCCTTCAAGCCGCCCTTAGCACCAGGAGAATCCGGCCATACCTGTTCCACAAGTACGCCATGGAGATGGTCATAGCCAAAGCTTCTCGCGGTTTTCTGAACGACACTGTGCCGCACATCCGCAATGGTTACGCCCAGGTATCCCCGCACCACTTTACCGTATTTTTTCAGGGCATGAATAACATATTTGACTTCATTGGAAGGGATGGAAAAGCCGATGCCGTTAAACGAACCGGTGTTCGTGGCGATGGCGGAATTAATACCGATTACCTGCCCTTTGAGGTTCAGCAAGGGGCCACCGGAATTACCGGGGTTAATGGCGGCATCGGTCTGGAGATAATCAGAATAGGTTAAACCGGCGAGCTTGGGGTCATTTTCCGCAATCACATTCACATTGGTGCGTCCCTTGGCGGAAATAATGCCCTGGGTTGTGGTTTGGGTAAAGCCGAAGGGGGAGCCAATCGCGATTACCCACTGCCCCACCCGCACGTGAGACGAATTGCCAAAGGTGAGAAACGGGAGATTATTGGCGGCAATCTTCACTAACGCCAAATCAGACTTGGGGTCTGTGCCGATCACCTTTCCCTTAAACCGGCGATGATCCGCCAGCGTGACGGTAATTTTTGTGGCGTCGCTGACAACGTGGTTGTTGGTGACAATATAACCATTGGATGAAATAATGACTCCGCTGCCGGTGCCAAAAATTTTCTCGGGGCCGGGGTTGGAAGGAACCAGCGGGAATGCGCCGGGAGGCAGCATTTTGCGAAATCCCGGCGGCAACTGCATCGGACCGCCGGGATTGATGTTCTGGGATTGTGGAATTTCCTTGACGACCTGAATATTGACCACCGCCTTATGATCAGCCTTGTAGACGGCTTCAAAAGCGTCGGAAAGTTGATTGGCAAACGCTGTTACTTTGGGGTTAATAGCCGGCACGCCGGAAGAGGCATCAGCGTGAACGGCATGGGATGAACCAAAAATTCCCATCGCCACAAGGCCAAAGGATGACGCCATCGCCAGCGCCGCGGCCAAGGTTACCAGTTGCGAGGGTTTTCGTGATCCGTACTTCATAAATGCAAACTCCGTAAATTTCCAAACACTTCTCAACGCGGGGCTTTCTTATCGGGTCGGTTTATTATTCCGTTCCCGGTGATTGCCCGTTCACCATATACGTTGCCGCAGGGGGATAAACCCCTACAGGGAAAGAAAAATATTTTTCCGGGGGCAGGAAATAAGTCGGTGAGTAAGGGCAGTGTTGCGCAAAAAAAAGCGGCCATGGATGGGTTATCCATGGCCGCAGTTTTCAGAGCGTAAGCACGTGTTGCCAGACATTTCGTCGGCCCTGGCATCGGGTGAAGCCGCTGCCCTTTTTAACGCCCGCTGTATGGCGAGACAAATACGGAAGGGAAGTCGCTGGTGGATACGGCCGCTGCGTGGCCGTCACAGAACGCCACATTGATGGTGGTGCCATGCCGCACCCACCCCATGTTATTGCCACCTGAGTCACCAACCGGAAGAGGCAATACGTCGGGTGCCAGCGGAATACGATCTCGAATCCAAGGCGTATCCGCGATGGCCTGCAATGAGCAGGGATTCACATTCCCCGAAGCCACCTGCGGCGCGCCGGTGTCAAAGAAAGTAGTGTAATACAACGCGTCGCAAAAGTTGAGCATGTTCCCGCCAACGTCGTTACCGCCGGGATTCGGACGCACACCGCAATCGGCGAATAACAGCGTACTGGCCGGGGCGTCTACGCCACCCAATTTGCATGCCAGCGGATTCGTCAGGCCCGCTTTGGCCGAGGATCCGGCTGCAACCAAATAGTCCGCGCCGGGATTACACGCGCCTCCGCCACCATTGTATACCAATCCGGCGATATCCGCGTTGACTCCGTATGATATCGGGTAATACCCTTGGAAATATGGGGAGGGGTATCCGCTCGGTGTCGGCTGGCTGTTATTTGTAACCTCTACATTGTTAAATAGCTGGTAACCCGGGTATGGATCGTTCAGGGTCGGGTCACTGGGACAGAGAAATACTTTTTCGCCGGAACCATTGACGCCAAAATTCATGAAAGTCTGATTTTCTTGGCCGCCGAGATACGGCACCAAAGCGCTGGCCCAGTCCTTCAAGATCGGTGCTCCGGCGGCCGGGGAATAAGTGCCGGTAGCGGGGTTATAGGTTGTGTAACGATACGCGAACATGGTGTGATCCGTGTCGGGCGTTTCGGTATATTGCATGATGCCGCTGTCGGTAATCGGCTGCACCAGGCCTTTGTGCTCATTGGCGAACATGTTTTCGGCCAAGCCGATCTGTCGCACGTTGGACAGGCACACTACCGAGTCTGCCAACTGCTTGGCTCTGGCCAGTGCCGGCAGAAGTAGCGCGATCAGCAGTGCGATGATGCTGATGACGACCAAGAGTTCAATGAGGGTAAAGCCTTTTCTCCGGTTCATAAAGAACCTCCTTCTAAAATATCAGGCCACCAGGGAACATACTTTTCTATTGTCATTGCGGCGACGCCGCATCAATAGCAAGGGCAAACCCGCCAGCAACAGAACACCCGCCGCCGGTTCCGGCACGGATGATGTCGCCAATAATGCGGCCAAATTGGTAGTGCCGGTGTATTGCTGCAACAGGTTATCATAGGCGGTCATGGTTTGGCTGTTCGCATTTTCCTGCCGCAGTGTCTGGCCGAATAAAATCAGATCCTGGGTGTTAATCACACCGGTTCCCAGATAATCGGCCGCCGGATTGAATTCGGTATTGTTACTGGCCAGCAACGCCGCAAACGTATTCACGTCCGCAACGTTATATAAACCGTTAAAATTCAGATCTCCCAGACCCTGGCCATAAATGGTGGAGGTATAAAGGCCGGCAAAGCGTTGGATGTTATACGTTCCATCCGGTTTGTAGGTTACCACCGTCGCGACATGATTGCCGCTGGTTAACCCCTGAGCTTCCATGGTCCACTGATTGGTATCGGTCTGCGTGGCCTGATTGGAACTGCTGATCATGGAAAGAATCTGGGTATTGGTAACTGCCGAGCCTAGATCAAATAGGACGTGGATGTTGTTGGCCAGACCATCGACCGATTGCACCACAAGATCACGATTCTGATTCACACCATGCGTTACGGGATTGAAACTCATGACCTGCGAGACGGGTGCGGAGGTATCGACATAGATGGTTTGGGTCCAGTCGGTATAGACCGGCGGTGCGTCAGCGCCTGTGCGATGGCGAAAGGCGATGACTTCAATGTTGTCATACCCCTGCGGTAAATCGCTGGTATTGATGGTTTCGGAATACAAACCGGTGCCCCCGCCGACCAGCGGGCTGGCGTTTTGAAATTCCAGATACCCATAGCCAATGCTATTGGGCGTAGTGCTGACAAAGCTTTGGTTATTGAGGGCCAAGCCGCTGTTAATTTTGAATATCGCGTTATCGCCACCGGCGTTGGGATCATACAGATTCGGGTTTCCCAGCAGATACACTTTCTGGGTTTGCAGTTGGATCTGGAATTGAGATCCTTTTACCACGGCCACATTGGTAACGGTATTGCTGCCATTGTCCGCAATGATGTTGGGATCACTTGAGGACGGAGCTGTACCGGGAATTTGGCCGGCGGTATTGGTGATGGTCATGGTCCCGATGGGCGTGGCCGGGCCATAAATCAGATCGCCCTGCCCGGTGAATGTCCCTGCGGAATTGGTGTTATTGGAAAATGTCGCGTTTACGGTGCCATCGGAATTAACTTGCAAAACCTGCGGCAGGCCATTGGCGGCGGCGTTGCCGGTTAATTCCACCAGATACGGCACATTGGCCGGATTAAAGGATGTTTGCAGCGTGGTGGAAAAATTGCCGCCCCCGGTTTGGTTATTCAATAACACCAGGGCGGAATCCTGACGTTCAAAGGCGTAATTGTTTTGACTTAGATAACGTTGAATGACATTGCCGGTACTGTAACGGTTGCGCAAATCCACCAGACCGCTGGTCTGATTTACATGGGTCACTGTCATTGTCTGACTGGAGGCATTGTAGGTGGCCAGTGAATTGTTGGCCATCTGATTGCCGTACACACCGCCCAGCGCATCCTCGCGACCGTTCTGCGGAAAACTTTGCGTGCCATTATCAAATGCGGTGCCGTTGCCGTTGTAATACACAATCGCCTGGCCCGGCATCATAAGTTCATAGGCATACGCCACATTACTTAAGTAAGGCGCACCATTGTCCTGGCTTTGCACAAAATCCACGCCACCGTTATTGACCAGATAGGAAGCGCTGACAATGTTGTTCCAATTGTTTGTCAGGCCATCACCGGTCAGATTGCTTTGCATGGCAAAAAACAGCGGAAAATTCAGGGCGTTCATATTGGCTGCGGGGTCAATAGGTGCGCCCGGGCCTTGCGGGATATTGCTGTCATAATATTCGCCGAAGGAATAAATCTGTTCCTGCTGGCCGTTGAGATATGTATGTGTGCTGGCCTGCGTAACCGCCTGATTAAAGTATGGCAAAATAGAGGAATATTCCATATTCTTGACCGCATCGAGGCGGAAGCCATCAACACCAAGTGTCTGGATCATCCATTGCACGTTGTCCATCAGATAGCCGGTGTCATTTTGCAGCGTTGGCGAACCGCCCTGTGGGTTGGCGGTATCAAATGAATTTACCAAGATGCCGCTTTGGCCGGTATCCGGATTGGTAACGCTTTGGGTGTTGTAACCCGGCTGTGGATAAAACTGCTGATTGGCGGGCAGGGGCACATTGGCCAGGCGGCCGAAGGCGGGGGTAGTCCCGCCGGGGATATTATTGGGATTTCCCGCTGTGGTTGGCAGGCGAATATATTGATAATTCTCATTAAAATTAATGTTGATCAGACCGGACAACTGAGCGGTTTGCGTGCCGGTGTCGCTGGGATTATTAAAATCTCCGTAGGAGCTGCTGGAATTGCTTAACACAAATCCGGGATAGCCGCCGGCCTGGGCGAAGGTGTTTCCATTGCCATCCGTAGTGCCCCATTGGGAAAAGCCATTGTGTCCCAAGGAGTAATCAATATAGATATACCCCCCCATTTGATGCACCGCATTGACGAGATTTTTATAGCCGCTAATGGTGCCATACGCGGTGGGGTCATTGGCGGAGCCGAGATCAAAACGATTGTAGACGTCATAGCCCACCGATGCGTTGCCGGAGTCGGCCCGCGTGGGCGGCGGTGTGAGCACCGATCCATAGCCGGCTCCGAAAACATCGGACATGCGGTTGGTTATGGTTTGCCAGGTACCGCCAAAATAATCCAGAATCGCGGGAGCCGCATAAGCACTGCTTTGGGCGTGCACCGCCGGTGCCATCGCGGCTATCCCGGCGCAGGCCACAGCCGCAAGCATCGCGGCACCAAAGCGAGTCCGGGAAGAACGAGCACGGTAGGGCTGGCCGTGGGACAAATGCTTTTCAGGATGTGCGGTCACCGTTGACATATTGTTTCTCTCTCCGGCCTGGGATTAAGGGCAAGCGTTTTCCGCCGCAATAAGGGCAACGCCAACAAGGCACAGCCCAAAAGAGCTAAGACGGTAGGCTCCGGAACGGGGTCAGTCACTTGCAAATTATTAAAATACGCGTTTTGTGCGCTACTGCCGAGGTTATCGTTAAAGAGCATGATCTGATTGATCGAATCTGTATTTAGAGCCAAGTTGTTATAGGTGTCGGCGCTGCCCTGCGCACTATTTAAGGGAGTCAGTGTAACGGACGCGGTTGACGGTGCCGTGAGATCGACCGTAATGGTCAGCCCATTGCCATTGTTTTCACTGCCGCTGCCGTCATGAATGGACTTGATGTCGGAGGTAAAGGAGTTGGAAAATCCTGGCGTGGTGGATGTGTAGCCGCCATAACTGACGCTGTAATAGCTGCCCGGAGCAAACGCCGCCACTTCCAGAATGGGTGTGGCATAGCCGGTGGCGGCATTGTAACTTTGAAGTTGGAAGCCTTCCGCCCCTTGCGAACCGATAGCATCAGTCGCCATGTTGATGGAAAAGGTAGCTCCGGATACCAACGGATAATTGAAACCGCGGTAAGCAGTTGGAGCCGCGGGATCTGATCCCGTGCCATTTTGTGACCAGAGCGTCCAGGCGACGCCACTGGTGTTGATATTCGGGGTAGCGGTGGTACCAAAAATATTCGCTGCGGATTCGGTATCGAAACCCCACGTCGCGTTTTGCCCGACTCCGGAACCACTTGGTCCCTGATACCAAGGTCCCAAGCCGGTGCCGCCGTTGCTGTTATTGTTCCACGTACCGCCAGCGTAGGCCGGATTGGCGGCATTATCGGATAAGCTCACGGCGGCGGCCACGCCGCCGTGAGCTGTCACCCATCCGACCATTCCAGCGACAGCCGCACCGGACAAGAGGCGAGGCCATCGGGGGTGGTGTTGGACAGAACTTATTCGTTTGGCCGCCATACATAAATCTCCGAAACTCATAAGCCCTGCCACAGGGGTATTGAAAACAACCTGAAACAAACCCGTTCCGGCCAATTGGTGCCGGTTTGGACGCGATCACCGGATCACAACTTCGCCGGGCGTTGAGGATTCTTGATTTAAAAATCCGGATTTACACAGCCGTAAAGGCCCGTTAAATCATCCGTTTCAAATTTGAAATCTCAAATTTCAGATCTCACATTACAAGGCACGTTTCAGGCCGACCGCCGACGGCGAATCAACAGTAAACCGGCACCCGCCGCAACGAACAAGCCGATGGTGGCCGGCTCAGGAACCGCGGCAATCTGCAAGCTATTAAAGTAGCCGTTTTGCGCGGTGGCCTGGTCAAAGAGGTCAGCGCCACTGATGGTCCCATTGACTGTTCCGGTATACGTGGCCAGAACAGCCGGCGTAGCACCGACGGATGAAAGCGTTAGGGTGTAGGCACCGGCGTTGCCCAATGCGAATGATGCGTTGATACCTGCGCTAATCTGGGCTTCGTTAATGGCGTTGCTGGCGGTGCTAAGTATGCTCCTGGTACCGTTGGCATCAGTAATGTTTGTTTCCAACACGTAGCCGCCGGAAGTGGCCGTAGCCGGATTACTTTGCCCGTTAAGTGTTTCGCCAGGCCCAAGCTCTGTGAGGCTGAAGGTAAAGACCGCGTTGGGATTGGTAAAGGAGCCGGCATTGTAGGAAGCGGAGCTTGCAGGCGACACAAACGGATTCGCCACGCTTAGCGCTGTCGTTCCCGCAGTTACCGTAGCAGCGCTGCCCGTTTGCAGGCTGAAGCCATAAGCCGGCAGGCCGTTCTGGTGGTACGTAGCAGGGCTTCCAGCTTTTATACTATAACCATACACGTCAGAGCCGACGCTGTCACTTTCCAACGCGACGTTGAACGCCTGGCCAGAGGCAAGCGCGGATGTAAACGGCCGGAACAAATCCACGCGCGGCGTGGCTGTTGAAGTTCCGCTGTTGGCGTACACGCCCCAGGAATTATTGCCGGTAGAAATCGGCTTGCTGCTTGTGTCTGAGTACTCGCCAGCGTAAGGCGGCGAGGTGCTGTCACTAGCCAATACCGTCCAATTTCCGAAGCCATAACCTCCGGTTGAGCCGGTGGTCAAGCCGCCTGTGTAATTGCCCGCATTGTCGCTCGCGAGCATCGCGGCATGGGTGGCCGAACCGACCATGCTGAATGATGTTATTCCCGCAGCCATACCCAACAGGGCGGCCCAAGACCGATGAGATGTGATACCAACCATGATACTCTCCTTATAAATAAAAAATTTGCGTAGCGACCTCCGCTACCGTCTATTTAGTTTAACCGGTTAAATTGTTTTGTCAAGTAGATTCTAATTATTTTTTTTACCAGACCGAATGATCCTATAAACCGCTGGTTATTTCGCAATTTTTAATATTTGAACCGCTTTACTTTTTTATTTAACACTCCTGTTGGATGTTGCCATATCTTGCGGAAAGGCCGAAAACGGCAGTTTGGCGTAGCTGTGTGAGATAGCCTGGACCAATAACACCCCCTTCTTCAGGGGCATTGGATTATCAGCAATTAAGAAATCGCGATTGCCAAACCAGTTATGCAGTAACGATATTGCGGTTCGATCAAGCTGCGATACAATTCCTCAGGTCGTGTCCAGAATATCCAAGTTGGCAAATTTATTAACTGCGGAGAAGCTTTTCATGGCTGGACGTAAATCAATGGGTTGTTCACGACGCAACTTGATTCTCGGGGCTTTGACGGCGGCGGCAGTTCCCAAGCGGGCTAAGCTCTTACGGAAAGGCGCACCTGGAATTGATCGCAAAGCTTTGGTCACCCGGCACAACTTTCAATACAATAAACTTGATGGGGTCTTCCAACTCGGTAATGGCGGCGCGGTCTTTAATTGTGATGCCACGGGTTTGCAGACCTTTGCCGGTAATATCATGACGGACTGGGGTTGGAATTGGTCGCCGATGCCGCGGGGCTATACGCGGGCGGATGTCCCGATTACCGGCACCTACGAGCGCGGCCGCCTTAAAGGCCCGCAAATCTGGCCGGCCGCGGAAGACGCGCTGTACCACTGGATGCGGGAGAATCCGCACCGCATGAATCTGGGGCGGCTGCGGTTTGTACATGCCGGCGGAAAGCCGCTGAAGCGGGAAGACGTTTCAGGGATTAATAGACACATTGACATATATACCGGCCAACAACACACCGTATTCCGGTTGCGCGGGCAGCAAGTCACGGTGGAAAGTCTGTGCGATACGCAAGCCGACAGGTTGGCTGTGCGGATAACGTCTTCCGCACTGGCTGTCGGGCGTTTATGGATCATGCTGGATTTTCCCTATCCGGATCGCAAACAGGGACCTTGGATTGGGGATTTTCATGCACCGCAGAAGCATGAGACGCTGGTATTGCGACGCGCGGAAACCTGGGTGCATTTGCAACGCATTGCGGATTCGTCACGTTATGGCGTTATGTTCACGGGAAAACATGCAGCCATATATCCTGATACACTTCCTCACACCTGGCGGCTGATTCCGCTGGCGGGCCAGACCACGATTGAATTGACATGCCAGTTCGCACCGGATGCGGTAAATTTTGGGCAGCGGCACCGGAGCTTTGCGGAAACGGAACAAGCCACGGCCAGTCATTGGGAGCGGTTTTGGAACAGCGGTGGAGCCATCGATCTTTCCGGCAGCAGTAACCCCGCGGCACCGGAACTCGAACGGCGGATTGTGCTGGCGCAATATCAGATGGCCGTACAGGAAGCCGGGGATATGCCCGGGGCGGAGATCGGTCTGATAGGGCTGGATCAGTGGAGCAGTCAGGCCAACATGGAAATGGCGGTTTGGCATATCGGGCATTATGCATTGTGGAACCGCTGGCCATTAGCTATGCGCGAACTGGCGTTTTATTGGCGGATCAAGCCGGTGGCGCGGGCGCTGGCCAGGCAATTGGATTATCGTGGCGTAAAATGGCCGAAGCGCACCGGCCCCAGCGGGCGAAATGTTCCATGGTTTGGGGATAATATTCTGGCCTGGCAGCAGCCGCACCCGATATTCTTTGCCGAGTTGCATTACCGTCTGTTCCCCAACTCCGAAACGCTTGAGCTATGGCGTGATATTATTTTTTCCACCGCGGATTATATGGCCAGTTTTCCAACTTGGAACAACACGCTCAAGCGTTATGATCTTACTCCGATCATGCCGGCGTGTGAACATGGCGTTACCAGCAACAGTGTTTATGAATTGGCCTATTGGCGATTCGCATTAACCGCAGCTCAGACTTGGCGCCGCCGCATGGGACTGCCCGCGGATCCACGTTGGGCGCATGTCCTGAAACATTTGGCCCCCCTGCCGGTGGATCAGGGCGTTTATGTGATTTCCGAGCAGTGGGCCAAAGCGACTTACACGACCATTCGCAGTAATCATCCGGATATGATTGGCGTATACGGCATGTTACCGCCGATTGCCGGGGTGGCCCCCGCGATAGCTCATGCAACGGTCTTAAAAACTTGGAAATCCTGGGATTGGGCGGGTAAGCATGAATATGGTTGGGATTTGCCATGGATGGCTATGGCGGCGGCGCGGGTTGGTGAACCGCAGATTGCAATTTCCGCCCTGACGGCAAAAGTTCACGGCAATCATTTTGATATTCGCGGCATCAACACCGGCGGCCCATGCCCTTATATTCCGGGAGACGGCGCTTTACTCTATGCAGCGGCCTTTCTGACGGCCGGTTGGGATGGCGGGCCGCACCGCAACGCCCCGGGCTTCCCCCAAGACGGCTCTTGGAAGGTCCGGCACGAAGGCTTGAACAAGGCGATGTAATAAATAAAAGGTACCTGACACGAATGGCACTTCCTTAAGGATCTCTATCATGCGGCAATGGCCTTTCGTATCAGTTGGTGCC
>DAHVEJ010000077.1 GCA_027313145.1 Phycisphaerales bacterium
ATGCCAATACGCGCCGGGGTTAGGCTGGGTCACATGCGATTCGTGCTGGAAAATACTGGCACCGGCTCCATATTCACTCATGCCGATACATCGGCCGGGAGCCTTGGTCTCCACCACCTTGCGAATACCGTCCAAAATGGTGGGAAAGTCCGTCATTTTTCCGCCGTACCAACCCGGATAGCGGTTGAAGGCGATGATATCGGTAATATAACCAATGTGGTTATACTGGGATTGATCGTCCGCCGCTGTGGTGGGGCGCGTGGGGTCCAGTTTTTTTGCCTCGGCGTTAATTTTTTTTACCAGGTCATAGCCAAGATTCTCCTGGCCGTTATTACCCAGTTCGTTAAACATGCTCCAGAAGAAGATGGACGGATGATTGAAATTCTGTTTGATTAATTCGCGCACCTGCTGGAGCTGATTGTTATCAAATTGCTCGTTATGCGCTACGCCGTTAACCAAGCCGTCTTCCGCCCAGACCACAAGCCCCAATTTATCCGCGGCTTCATAGGAAGCCTGAGCATGTTGATAATGCGCCATGCGCACGCACGTGGCCCCAATTTCATAAATGATGTCTAAATCCTGGCGATAATCCGCATCGCTGACCGCACGGCCCTTATTCGGTCGGTCCTGGTGCGTGCAGACACCCCGTAATGGATACGATTTGCCATTCAGGAAAAATCCCTTGTCGGGATCAATATGAAAAAAGCGAAGCCCCAGCGGTTGGGTTATACCATCGGTACGATTGTTTCCGTCAAAAATCTCTACCGTCGCCTGATACAGATACGGGTCTTCCCGGCCATTCCAAAGATGCGGATGTGGCAGGGTAATATTCTGCACGCATCGTACCGTTTGCCCCGATGGCACAACTTGTGCAGCCGAAGCGGTCAGTACCACGTTCCCCGTATGATTGGAAATGCTGTATCCAACGCCTGCGGTTTTTTCTTCCGAAGAAGCATTGCTTAGCAACGTGGTAATTTCCAGTTCCGCTTTCTCCGGTGTGATGTTCACTTGTTGGATGTAAACACCGGGGCCTCCATCGTCCATGGGACTGATGCACAATGCATCCAGCACCAGCAGCCGAACGTGGCGATATAGTCCGCCATCCAGATTAAAATCTCCGTTTAATGGGGCAATGTGATTATTGTAGGCGTTATCCACGCGCACGGCGATGAGGTTTTTTCCAGTGCGGTTGATAAATTTGCTAATGTCCACACAAAAGCCGGCGAATAACCCAATATGCCCGCCCGCCCGGTGGCCGTTGCAGTAGACTTCTGTGGTGATACCGGCCCCCTCAAAATATAAAAAAACCTGTTTGCCGGCCTCCCTGGCGGCTTGCGGCAGCTCCAGATTTTTGCGATACCAGGCCGGTCCCCGGTAATATGGTGCACCGGTTTGTGCATCCAAGCCGTTATACGTGTGCGGCAACTCCACGGTTGTCCATGATGCATCATTTAATTCAGGCTCTTGTGCGCCTGGGAAGCCTTGCTTGAGGAACTTCCACGCCTGATCAATACGCATATCCGTTCGGGCACCCGTTGAATCGCCCGTTCGGCCGATCAGAGCCGCAGTTCCCGCAGAGGTCATACCGTTGGTGCCACATCCCGCCAAGCCACTGGTTGCCACCACGGCCAATGCGCCGAATTTTATCATGTCGCGCCGCGAGGGCATAAGCGAATCCTGGGCAGAGGGTTGTTGCACCGCGCTGCCCTGGCCTTTAACTTGGGTTGGACTTACTGGTGTGCTTAATGGACGCTGGGGCATGTTTCCGCCTTTCAATCAGGACCGGTTTTGAAAAAGCATCATAATAAGCGCGATGCATTTGTTCAAAGCAGATGGAATATTTCTATGCGTAACGCGTCGCTTTTTTATCGTGCAGTACGGCGGCCAGTACGTTTGGTAGATGGGGCCGGCGGTTGACACAATGTTGTTGGCTGATGTTTAGATCTTGATTCCATCAGATCGGCGATGGTGGAATTGCGGAGGATTGTTTCGATGCCGCTGATGGCCTCATCCAGTCTGCTATGCAGTGGGCATAGGTGCTTGCCGTGCGCCAACATGGCCAGGGGACAACTTTCTATGCGGCGTATGGGATCGACGCACTGGACGACATCATACAGGGTCAATATTTCCGGATCTTTCGCCAGCACCGTGCCCCCATGCAAGCCGCGTTGCGATTTAACCATTCCCGAGCGAGAAAGAGTCTGAAGTACCTTGGCGAGGTAGCCTTGTGGCACCAGAGTGCCGGCGGAAATATGGCGATTGGTGACCGGCCGGCCGTTGGAGCCTGCCAGATATACAATTACTCGTAGGGCATATTCACTGGTTTGAGAAAACATAAACACCTGAAACATAGCTTGATATTTAAATCTTGAAGTCCGATTTTACTAGCCCTATACTATTGGTCAAGGGCGGCAAGATGGCGAAACCACAATAACGTGGTATTGAACAATTTGTGCCCATCATGATGTGGGGCCGGGGTCAAAACATGAATACACTGATGCTATCACGCATTCAATTCGGTTTAACTGTCTCGTTTCACTATATATTCCCTCTTTTGAGCATCGGCCTGGGAGTAATGATGGTGATCATGGAGGGAATGTATCTCAAGACTCGGGATAAGAAGTGGGAGCAAATGACTCGATTCTGGACTGGAATATTCGCCTTGACATTTGGTTTGGGTGTCGCCACCGGTATTGTCATGGAATTTGAGTTCGGCACCAATTGGGCCAATTATTCGCGGTTTGTGGGTGATATATTCGGTGCGCCATTAGCTGCTGAGGGAATCTTTGCGTTCTTTCTTGAATCGGGATTTCTATCGATATTGCTCTTCGGATGGGACCGTGTGGGTCGTAAAATGCACCTTTTTTCCACGGTCATGGTTTCACTGGGGTCCATATTCAGCGCACTTTGGATTAACGTCGCGAATTCATGGATGCAGACCCCGGTCGGTTTTACGTTGCTGAAAAATGCCAAGGGAAAGGTCATCGGCGCGAAAATGGTCAACTTTTGGCAGGTGGTATTAAACCCCTCCACCATCGACCGGCTTGAACATGTGCTGATCGGCGCGTTTTTATCCGGAGCGTTTCTAGTTATGAGCGTGGCCGCCTGGTATTTGCTGAAAAATCGCCATCTGCAGATCGCGCGATCTTGTATGAAAGTCGGATTGATTGTCGCGATTATCTGCTCCCTGCTACAGTTGCTTACCGGGGATTTTAATGCGCGAATGATCGCAAAATATCAGCCCGCCAAACTGGCGGCATTTGAAGGGGCGTTTCCCGCCGATGCCCCGGAGGGATTAGGGATTGTCGGTTGGGTCAATCAGACCAGACAAAAAGTGTACGGACTGGAGATTCCCGGCATGTTAAGCTGGCTCCTTTACGGCAATACCAGTCGACCGGTCAAGGGGCTGGATGCATTTCCCGCGAAAAACTGGCCTCCGGTGAATCCCGTGTTCCAATCCTATCATGCGATGGTGGGATTGGGAATGTTCCTGATTTTCATAAGCCTGATCGGGGTCTTTTTCTGGTGGCGCAACAGCCTTTGGACCAAGCGATGGTTGTTGTGGATATTTGTTTTTTCCGTCATCGCGCCATTGGCCGCCAATGAGCTTGGATGGTTTTCGGCCGAGGTGGGACGGCAGCCTTGGATTGTCTACGGAATTTTACGTACCAGCCAGGGGATTTCGCCGGGTTTGCCGGTCGGCGATGTTCTGACCAGCATCATCATGTTTGGTGTTCTGTATGCGTTGCTGTTTGCGTTATTCATTTACATGTTGAACCGTAAAATTCAGCATGGTCCGGATGATGCGCCTCTACATCTACCGGACGGACAGCCCTTACCGCAACATGCCCGAATGGATGCGTAAACAAACCCTGAAGTGTTTAAGTTAGCATGGTTTCCGATAGGATATGGTATGACTCTTGAGATCACATGGTTTGTTCTTCTGGGCGTGCTGTTTGCCGGGTACGCAATTTTAGATGGATTTGATTTCGGCGTCGGAATGCTGCACCTTTTGGTGAAGGACGATCATGATCGCCGTATTTTACTTAACAGCATCGGCCCGGTATGGGATGGCAATGAGGTGTGGCTGGTAACCGGAGGGGGGGCTATGTTTGCTGCGTTTAAAGATATGTATGCCACCGTATTTTCCGGGTTCTATCTGGTGTTTATGCTGCTGCTCATGGCTCTGATATTCCGGGCGGTCTCCATAGAGTTTCGAAGCAAGGAACCCATGCTCTGGTGGCGGAAACTTTGGGACGTGTGTTTTTTTATCGGCAGTCTGCTGGCGGCATTGTTGTTGGGGGCTTTTGTCGGGAATATTGCCCGAGGCGTACCACTGAATGCCTCCGGGACATTTACTGGAAATATTCTGACCTTGCTGAATCCCTACGCTTTAATGGTGGCGGTGACGACCGTAGCTCTATTTATGATGCATGGCTCGATTTATTTGGTTATGAAGACAGAAAATGCGCTGCATGATCGAGTTCGCCAATGGGTTAATAATTCAATCATTTTCTTTATTATCTGTGCGGTCTGCACCACGATGGTGACGCTTATTTATTACCCGCGGTTAACCGATCCATTCCGTTTACATCCGGCACTTTTTGTTGTCCCAGTGTTGATGATGTTGGCAATTGCCAATGTTCCCCGTGAAATATCCATGAAGAAGGCCTTTCTGGCATTTATTTCCAGTTCTGCCGCCATCGCTTTGCTGCTGGCAACGCTTTCAATTGGACTATTTCCTAATTTGCTCTACGCCACCAATAACCCCGCTTACAGCCTGACGATCTACTCAGCTTCATCTTCACAATACACGCTGGGTATTATGTTGATTATTGCGATTATCGGCATGCCAATCGTCATTGGCTATACCACGTACGTCTACTGGATATTCCGACATAAAACAAGATTGGACGCCCACAGCTACTGACACCGCTGCATTCCTTCGTTTGCCGCTATTGTGAAGGATGACCCGCGGCCTCACATGCGGCCATGGTGTTTTCCGCGGCAGCGCTAAACTGGATTTACTGCTTAATTTATCCAATTATTGCCGAAACAAATTCTGGTGTTTCGTGCTTGATTTGCGGAATTTGGAGGCTAATAATAACTTGTGGGCTGAAGATGGATGAGTAGGTGACGGTCGCGTAGACCGCCAGCTTTATTTGGAGTCTTCTTTTTACAGGAGGTTTATCATGTCTGATACACTTACCACAACGCATAACAGCGATGGTGCCGGCACCTCGACAACTCATGCTGATGAACTTCGCCGGAAATACACGGTGGCGAAATCTGCCGTGGCTGATTTGGCCGGCGAAGTTGGAAAGACAGCCAAGGATCACGTCGGTGATTTAAAATCTCATGCCTCGGATTGGGTGCATGATAAGGCTGATTTGCTGAAGGAACAGGCGTCGGATTCACAGGCCGCGATGATTACCCTGGTTCGGCGTAATCCCGTAAAAGCTGTGGCGATTGCGGCAGGGGCTGGATTGCTTCTGGGCTTGTTGTTGCGCCGGAGAGATTAATTCCCTGACTGCCTCATGATTTTTACGGTATACTGCCATCCGGCGATTGGTCGTGTCAGGTTATCGTAACGGAGTTGCGCACATGGCTGTGGATACCGCTGAAGATCGCAGGACGGAGTCGGCACAGCCTCCGACTCCGGGGGCGGGAAAATATTACAGCCGGCGCATCCTCCGGGCATTGCTGGACGTGATAGAACTGGAGGTGCAGATCATTACGTTGCGGGTTGCCTCGGCGATGCGCGATGCGGTCGTTCGTTTATGCCTGGCGCTGGGGGGAATTGTTCTGGCTCTGACCGGGTTGGTTTTTTTTGAAATCGCAATTTTTCAGGCCTTTCAGCGGCTGATCCCAATAATCTGGGTATTTGTAGTTTTTGCGGCTGTTCATTTATTGCTCGCCGGAATACTGGTTTTTATGGCGGCCCGTCCCTTGGCATCCAGGGCTTCCGGCGCTGCAGATAATTCAGATGCGGTAAGTAAAAATGGGGGGTATCGGCAATGAGTATTGAATCCCAATTGGCGGAACTGGAGCGCCGCCGTGATGCAGTGCTGCAGGAAATGGATGATAACGCGACACATTTGGGGGAGTATATAAAAACGCAATATTCCCCGGTTAACGTGCTGCGGCGGCACATCGGCCCGGCGATAGGCATTGCCGCGACTATCGGTACCCTTGCCGCCAGTGCCAAAGCGCCGCGTGCGGGGTTAATGCGGCTTCTCTGGACGCGGCTGCTCCATGGTGGAAATCATTCATCCAAAACAACGCGGGCGTCTGGTACTTCGGATTCAGTTGCGTCGCCGAATCATGCCGCGTCGGCATCAAATCCAAGTGCCGAGTCACACCAGCCGGACCATCGTGGATTTAGAGATGTTGCAGAGCCGATAGTACGAAATATCATAATGGATGTAGCACAGGCAATTCCCTGGAGCCGCCTGTTCGATCGTGTGCGCGATGCGCGGAAGAGCCGTGGTACGCAAAGCGATCGCAAGGATACGCCGACCCATTAACTTGGGGTTAAAATCAGAACATTGGCACAAGTAGCGAGACATACGGGCCATAACCGTATAAAATCTTCTCGTTGTGTGCGTCAGGATAAATTTCAGGCATGAATGAAAAATTGCGAAATACGGTTGTCGGATTGACTATAATCGGGGCGCTGGTCCTGATTACCTGGGGAGCCTTTTTACTAGGTCGTGTTCCGGGTTTTGGTCCCAATGCTCCTTACCATGTCACGCTGCTTAGTCCCAGTGCGGACGGTCTGGTGTATGGGGATCTCGTATCCTTTAACGGCGTTACAGTGGGAACGGTTCAGAGCGTGGCCTTGACGTCGGATATGCAGACCGCGACCATTATCATCGGTATATACCGGACCATTCATTTGCCGGCTAACACGGCAGCCCAAATCGCTTCTAAAACCATCGGTGCGGCGTATGTGTCGCTGTATCTGCCGGGAAAAGCTGCTGCTAAAATGCTTCCGATGGATGGCAGTGCGCAATTAAGAGCCAGTATTGAATCTTCGAGTCTGATTCCAAAATCGGTGGTCAGGGATTTTTCTTCATTAAAATCGCAGTTTGGTCTGCTTAGCAGTAAATTGGACCGCGTGGCCGACGATCTGCACGCCCTGCTAAAACCTGTCGCGCTAACCAAAGCGCAGGCTGATGGTTTGCAAGCCAATACTTCAGATATGAATAATATCAGTGCTTTAATTCAGCGATTGAACGTCACAGTTAATTCAATCAATTCCTTAGTCGGTAACGGAAAACTGCGCGGACAGGTACGGGAGATTCTGGCGAATGTAGCCGTCTCTTCCAGTGAATTAAAGGGCGTACTTAAGCAATTGTCCTCAACGGTAGGCCGCTTTAACGGTGTTATTACCAAGGCCGGCACCGCTGCGACGGATATTGATAGCGTTGCCAAAACTGCCCGGCAGAAAATTATTGTGTTAGGTGTTAAGCTCACAGACGTTCTGGAAAATGTGAACTCTATCACCGAATCGATAGCCCGGGGGCACGGCACGGCAGGGCGACTGGTGAAAGACCCTCGCTTGTACAATTCGCTCCTGCAACTCACCCGCCGCATTAAGGGCACGGTTGATAGCCTCCATGGCTTGGTAAAGCAAATTAAGGCCGAAGGATTTGATGTGAAAGTCGGATTCTGAATTCTGATTCGCGTCGCTTTTATGGCCGACCTCGGACCGGCGATTATCCGGACGGTCTGCCGACGCCACGTGAACACTTTAAGAGCGTTTATGCCGCATCAATCGTCAGGTAATCCAGCCGCTATGTCTGAACAAGAGGTGCTGGATGCCCGAGCGATTGCATGGCAGAATCGCCCATTGCTGCGAATGGTATATCACGGTTATTTCCAGTCCATGGCGGAACAGTTTGTACGGCGGTCGACGGACAGCGGAAAACCCCACGGCGTGGTGGTGGAAATTGGCGGCGGGGCGGGGCATTTCAAAGCGTTCTACCCGAAAATGATCGTCACGGATCTGGTGCCGACGCGTCATATTGATTTGGCTGCCGATGCGCTGCATCTGCCGTTTGCGGATGGTAGCGTGGATAATCTGGTCATGCAGGATGTGTTGCACCATATTGCCTATCCTCTATCTTTTCTTTCCGAAGCGCAGCGCATTTTAAGTCCCGGTGGCCGCCTGGTGATGGTTGAACCGTTTATTTCTCCCATCTCCCATGTACTCTATGGGCTTTCGCACCCCGAGCCGGTCAATATGCGGGCCAGGATTTTTCGGGAGCCGGGGGATGTGTCTGGCGCTGATCCGGCGGCATTTGTCGGTAGCGGCGCTTTTGATGCTAATCAGGCAATTCCGACCCTGCTGTTTTTTCGCTATGCTGCTAAATTTAGCCGCCGATTTCCCAATTTGGTCGTCCGTGAACGTAAAGTTCACAGTATGATTGCCTATCCATTATCCGGCGGCTTTACCAAACCCGTACTCCTGCCGATGCGGGCAGTCCCCGCAGTGCGAGCATTGGAAAATATGCTCTCGCCGCTGGCACCCTGGCTTGCGTTTCGTATGCTTGTTGCGCTGGAGAAGATTTCCTGAAAACCCAACCCCCGCAACACGCGACACTCCGAACGGAAGGTACTATAATCAGTCAGATTCGTGATTTCGGAGTTATCTGTGATTATTGACAGTACGGTTGAACCAGTTCTTCCGCTTTTGAGGGCTGTGGGTAAGATTCCCAGCGGGCTATTTATTCTTGTCACAGGTGAAGGGCCGCAGTTATCGGCCATGCTGGTGTCATTTGTCCAGCAGTTGAGCTTTGAACCGCTGTGCATCGGCGTGGCGATTCACAAAGACCGGGAAATGGGTGCAAGAATTGAAAAGTCGGGCTTTTTTACCCTCAATATATGTTCCGCCGGGGATAAAGGATTGTTACGCAAATATGCCCGCCAGGCCTTAACCGGTGATGCCGCCTTGGCCGATGTGATGCACCACAAATTGCCGGACGGTGGCATCGTTCTGGCCGAAGCTTGTGCATTTGTACATTGCCGTTATAGCGCCCGTGTGAACTATCACGCCGATCATGAGTTATTTATCGGCATAGCCCAGGATGGTGATCTGACCGCTGATTCTGTGGCCAAGCCCATGATTCATACGCGGCATGACGGATCAAAGTATTAGTTAAATTACCTTTAAGTTGCCGTGTGCGAACCGGAAGGCTTGATTGTGGACTTAAAACTCCTAAAATACCTTTCATGACAACAACGCAACTGCAACATGAATCGTGTCCACTGGAACTTGGCGACCCTGTCAATGCGGCGATACTCTCAGTGTCGGAAGATCGCATTCAGGGTTTTCACCGCAATCCACTGGATGAAATCGCAAGGCTTTCTGGAATTCCTGTTCAACAGGTCATTGAACGTATCGCGGCTCTGTTACGCGCCGGCGTGATCCGTCGGGTACGCCAGACGCTCCTGGCTACTAATTTGGCGGCAGGGGCCTTGGTGGCTTGGGAAATACCTGCGGCCAATTTAAGTTCCGGCTTTGATTATCTCTATGAAAAAGATCCTTTTTCTGGGCATGTGGTGATTCGTTCCACCGACGGAGAAACCACCGGTTCCAAATATCGTCTGTGGACTACGCTGAAAGTGCCACAGGGCTTTTCGCTGGAAAAACATTGCAATTTTTTAATGAAAGCGATTGGTGCCGGGGCGTTTAAAATTATGCCGGCCAAAAGATTATTTGCACTGGGCGTTGGGCACGTCCGGCGCCGCGGGATGCAGCCAGGCAGTAAATCGGAGGTTCTCGCCGAAGTGCTGGAAACCAAAACTGTGGAGCTTTCTGATCTGCAATGGCAGGTGCTCACCGCACTAAAGCGTGAGTTCTCCCCGGAGGAGTTAGTTGAGAATATCTGGGAAGCGCGTGCCGCTCAGGCGGGTGTAAGCTTGGAAGAATTTTATACTGTTGCCGAGCAGTTGCATTCACTGGGCGTCATTGGCCGCTTTTCAACCTTTCTGGAACATGTCAAGCCCTTAACCACCGGAGAAAAAGTCACGCAATACAACGCGTTATTCCACTGGGCGGTCCCCCATGGCAGAGAAATTGATGCCGGCCGGGAGGTGGGGCGGTTCCACATTATGACGCATGCCTATTGGCGCGAAGGCGGCATAGAATTTGGAAATGTTAATATCATGGGCGTGGCCCACGGTAAAGATAAAAATCTGCTCCTGGCGCATAAGGCCGCGATGGATGCGCATTTGGCTTCCGTTGGAATTCCGGTTTCATACACCAATGTTTTCTGGGGAGGGCGCAGCGAAATTAAGCCCAGCGAAATTGTGCCCCAGGCGTATCTGGACTGGTGCCAGGAACAGGGCATCAACCCGGATGAAATGCGGGTTTAATAAAATGTGAATTCCGCCCCGTATAATAGGCGGTGGCCGCCATGAGCCTGTGGCATGGTGTTTGCATTCATCGCATTTGGCCACTTCGCACGGAAGTAAATCAGGTTATTTGTATAATTCCATTGGCATCCCCGGCATACCGATGCTAAAATGAGTGATTCGGATTTGGCTTCCCCAGATGAAGGGAATTGCTAATTCCGACGGGTTTTGACCGCGGAAGGTGAAAACTCAGAGAACCGGACCAGATAATACACAGGCCTTAATTGCGAGTGTTATTGTGCCCCACGACGGGCTGTTGGTCCGATGAAGGATATGATGCGTATGGAAAGACGTGTCATGGAAAAATTAAAACTGTTATCGGCGTCTTGAGTTAATTGTAATTCGAAGAAGGCCGATTTGTATGCTCCGTCCCTCTGCATTGGACGTTCAGGAGAACTTTGTGACTCACGCCACGCATTCGCAGGTACAACCGCCCGCCACGGTCAGCACCGTCCCCTTGGCCAACGCCACTGCTAATATTCAGTTGCTTATCGAAAAAGGTAAATCGCAGGGTTACTTAACCTACGAAGAGCTTAATGAGCTTTTGCCGGATGATGCCATTGCTCCCGACCGCCTGGATGCTCTGATGCAGCGCTTTGATGAAATGGGTGTGGAACTGCTTGATGAAGCCGAGGGAAATAAACACATTGCCGCCCCGGCCGCCGATGATCCCGACGAATCGCTGATGCGCGAGGCGGAGGAGGAAATCAACTCCATCAAGGATGAAGATGAGGTTGCGGAGGTGGGGTCTAAACGCATTGACGACCCCGTGCGAATGTACCTTACGCAGATGGGTGAAATTCCACTGCTGACACGGGATGAGGAAATCCGCCTGGCCAAGAAAATCGAGTTAACCCGTATGGCGTTTCGTCGCAAGGTGCTCGAGAGCGATTACTGCATTCAAAGTGCGGTAGACATCCTGGCGCAGGTGGAATCCGGTGAATTACCGTTCGACCGCACCATGCGCATTTCCACCGCTGAAGTTGATGCCAAGGGAACTATCAGTAAACGCATTCCCCAGAATCTTGGCACCATCCGAAAAATTTTGGTTCAGAATCGCGATGAATGGGATAAAATCCAGGATGCTTCCACTTCGGAATCTATTAAAGAGGACATCCGTCGCCGTATGCGTAATCGCCGTCGCAAGGCCGTTACGCTGCTGGAAGAACTTTCGCTGCGCACCAGCAAAGTTATTCCCCTGATGAAGAAACTCCAGTCCATCAGCACCAAGCTGACGGAATTGCACCTTGAACTGCGCAGCAAAACCGCTCGGCTTTCTGAAGATGATCGCCAGGCCATGACTGATGAATACATGGGATTGATGGATCTGGTGCTCGAAGACGCTGAAGCGCTGCAACGGCGCTGTCAGAGTATCCAGTTGGTGTTTAATGAATACGAAGACGCCAAACGTAAACTTTCCGGTGGCAACCTGCGGTTGGTGGTGTCGATTGCCAAGAAATATCGTAACCGCGGGTTGTCATTCCTGGATATTATTCAGGAAGGTAATACCGGGCTGATGCGGGCCGTCGACAAATATGAATATCGACGCGGTTATAAATTCAGTACCTACGCCACATGGTGGATTCGGCAGGCTATTACCCGTGCCATCGCGGATCACGCCCGCACCATTCGTATTCCGGTACACATGATTGAAACCATGTCCAAGCTGCGGAATATCAGCAAAAAGCTGCTTCAGGACCTGGGCCGGGAACCCACCATTGAAGAAATTTCCAAGGAAGCCAAAATGCCGGTTACCGAATGCCGGCGCGTCCTGAAAATCGCCCGCCACCCGATATCGCTGGATCGGCCCGTCGGCGAATCCGAGGATTCTTATTTTGGCGACTTTATTGAAGATGAGGCGGCTGAAAATCCGGTGGAAACCGCCACGCAGGAAATGTTGCGCGAACGCATTGATCAGGTCCTGAAAACCCTGACCTACCGGGAGCGTGAAATTATCAAACTGCGCTATGGCATTGGTGACGGCTACACCTATACGCTGGAAGAAGTCGGGCGGATATTCAAAGTGACACGCGAACGCGTCCGTCAGGTAGAGGCCAAGGCGCTGCGCAAATTACAACATCCGGTACGTTCAAGAAAACTTGAAGGATTCCTGGATGGGTCGATTCTGGCTACACTCGGCGTGATTCCACCGGGCACGACCGCGGAATCTGAAGGCTCAGAGGAAGGTGCTGAGGCTCCAGCGGAATCCGGCGATGCCGATAGTGATGATAAATAAACTAAGACAGGCTCCTGGGCATGGCGGCAACCCGGTGATCCTTTCGCCCATATAAATATGCTTTAACGCTGTCCGCCGCGGAAATGGGCACTAAAATTTCTTGGTGGTCGGCATTTCAACCGATATAAGCCTTGGGTCTTCAGAGCGTGCTTCAAAACGCAGTGATAACCGCTTTTGGAAGCAGGCTCTGTTACTATTTGAACGGAGGAGCCGGTGCTCTACGATCATGAATCCTCATTACATAATGACCTGACAACACGGGATATGTGGCGGGTTTTTCGGATCATGGCCGAGTTCGTGGAAGGCTTTGATGCGTTGGCCTCTATCGGCCCGGCAGTGACCATTTTCGGATCCGCCCGAACGCCACGCAAAGATCCCTATTACAAAAAAGCTCGACTCCTTGCGGCGATGTTGGCGCGGAAAAAGATTGCGGTCATTACCGGTGGGGGCCCGGGAATCATGGAGGCCGCTAATTCCGGAGCCCATGACGCGGGTGGCGTGTCGGTGGGGCTGAACATCAGTTTGCCGCATGAACAACGTGCTAATCCCTATCAGACGATTGCCTTGAACCATCACTATTTTTTCGTGCGCAAGACGATGTTCATCAAATATTCACACGCGGTGGTCTGCTTCCCCGGTGGATACGGCACCATGGATGAATGTTTTGAAACACTTACGCTGATCCAAACGCTCAAAATTGATCCTCGCCCGGTGGTCCTGATCGGTAGAGATTACTGGCAGGGATTAATTGACTGGTTAAAGAGAACCATGCGCAATAAATTTCACACTATCGGCACCGAAGACCTCAAGCTTTTTCGACTGACTGATGATCCTGCGGAAGCTTGCGATATCATCGTCCAAGCTGAAGAGGGCCGGTGTTGGGAGTCCCCAATCCCCACGTTTTCCGGAGTGAATCCTGCGCGGCGTATGAGTCCGGAGGGTACACGGATGGGCGTGGCACCGCGCGTCAGCGGGGAAAAAATTGCGCAGCCCCAACTTCCCGTGGAATTGAATCATCGCAAGTCGGGAAAAAAAGTGCGGCCTGCTGTAAAGTTGCCAAAGACGAAAAAATAAACTCCAGTTGGCCATGAAGTGTTCAATTTCTCTTGGAATACACATAAAATCTATGTGGATTTCGCCTATCAGGCAGCCTGATTTCTGCCATCAATTGTCCTATAAAAAACCATTTAATTCGTATTTAAGGATAAAATATGGAAGATGAAAGGTGGAAGATTGATAATAAAAGCGACGCCCATGCTTCTTTATTCTGTATTACAAATAAAAAATATCTAAATAGAACTAAAAAATAGCAAATATAGAAATTAAACTACGCTAACGTGTATTTCAATCGCGATGCTTGTAAATTTGTGTTTTTTTAGGTATATTCAGGCACTATGATTACCGCGAAAAAACGCAAATTATCGGTGCCTCCCGCCAAACGCAAACGTGAGAAAGCATCTCGCGGTAAATTGAAGCGCCATAGTGTCGCTGCTCAAGTCGGAAGAAAATCATCGCGGCCCAAAGCTCCTGCGGTTGCTATTAAAGTCGCCCCCGTGTTGCCACCAGAAAATAGAGCTTACGCCAAAGCCATTGATTTTCTCATGAGCCATACCGACTACGAGCGCATGCGCGTGGTCCGATACAACACCACAACATTTAACCTTGACCGCATGAGGCAATTTCTCGAGGCACTGGGGAATCCTCATCAAGCTTACAAAACCGTCCATATTGCCGGAACCAAAGGAAAAGGCAGTACATGCCATATGGTTGCCGCAATGTTGCGCAATGCCGGATTCAAAGTTGGTTTATACACCAGCCCTCATCTGCTGAATTTGCGCGAACGGATCTGCGTCAACGGGCAACATATTACCGAGGATCAATTCGTTGTGCTGATGAAGCGCATCGAACTGGCTGTTAAGAAGCTCGGATCCAATAAGCCGACATTCTTCGAAATTCTCACGGCTATGGGTTTTGCCCATTTTGCCGATGAGCGCGTTGACATTGCGGTCATTGAAACTGGCCTGGGCGGACGTTTGGATTCCACCAATGTGATCACTCCGGCGGTCACGGCAATTACCAATATCAGTTACGATCACATGGCGGTGCTGGGAAATTCCCTAACCAAAATAGCTGAAGAAAAAGCCGGAATTTTCAAAAAAGATGTGCCCGCGCTTTCTTGCCTTCAGGAGCCGGAAGTCGCTGCCACACTTAGCCGCGTTGCACAACAGGTGCATGCTCCGCTGGAATTTGTCGGCACGGATATTGAATTCAGCCATCGCTTTGAAGTCACGCGCCCCGTCGGTCCGCATGTCCGCGTATCCCTTACCACCGTGCGGTCGCATTTCGAACATTTGACTGTGCCGTTAATTGGCGAGCATCAGGCGGTCAACTGCGGTTTGGCGCTGGCCATTCTGGATAAACTCAAGGCCGGCGGACTGCTGTTTAGTGACGCCAAGGCCGTGGCCGGCCTTCAGGACGTCAATTTGCCCGGTCGCATCGAAACCGTTTGGCATGATCCGCGTGTGATTATCGACGGTGCGCACAATGCTGCTTCGGTCAAAGCGCTATTCCGCGGCATCAGCCAATATATTCCCTACGACAGCATGGTTGTTATCTTTGGCTGCAATTGCGATAAAGACATTGACGGCATGTTGGAGCAAGTATCCCTGGGAGCTGATAAAGTCATTTTTACTCGCTCGCACAACAATCCTAAAAGTGCCAGCCCCGATGAGCTTTCCGCTCGCTATGTAGATCGCTTTGGCAAAATGGCCCAGGCGACGGAAACCTTCGCGGATGCCATGGATATTGCCGCCCGCGCCATTTCCCGTGAGGACCTCATCACCGTAACGGGGTCGTTTTATCTCATCGGAGAGGCAAAACGCCTTTTCATGGGCCGCACCGCCGCGAACAATAACCTCGCGCCGGTATAATGTGACAAATTGTCGGCAACCTTGCATAGCCCCTGTCCGTACCTTTATATCAGATAGGGTTCACCGGAATCTGCTGCTACAATACATATATGACATCGCCTCGAAAACCCTATTACCTCTGCGGAAAGCCTGAATTCAGCGATACCCTGCGCGGGGTTAACTCGTTGCAGGACGGCAGCGTTCTAGCGGAAGTGGCCTATGCTGACGCGGCTGCCATTGAGCGGGCCTTGGTCGGTATGACTGATTCCATGCCGATCATGCGTAAACTTGGTGCCATACAGCGGCGTAACAACTGTGAAGCTGTTTATACCGCCTTGCTCAAGCGGGCGGAAGAATTTGCCCGGCTCATCGCGCAAGAAGCCGGCAAACCCATTATAACCGCGCGGGCGGAAGTAGCCCGAGCGCTGACAACTTTCCGTCTGGCGGTGGAGGAATCCACACGCATCACCGGTGTGCAACTGCCGGTGGATATTGATGAACGCAGCGAAGGGTATTATTGCATCGTTGAACGCGTGGCAGCGGGTCCGGCGGTTTTTATCACCCCCTTTAACTTTCCTCTGAATTTGGTGGCGCATAAAGTGGCCCCGGCGCTGGCTTGTGGTTGTCCCTTTTTATTAAAGCCATCCGACCGCACGCCTCTGACGGCCCTGCTCTTGGGCGAACTGCTCATGCAGGCGAATTTGCCCCCTGGGTCCTGGAGCATTCTGCCTTGCGACGTACAGCATGTGCCAACGATGGTCCAGGATTCTCGCGTGCGGGTTGTATCATTTACCGGTTCCGTCAAAGTGGGATGGGAATTGCAGGCCCGGGCGGTGGGGAAGCGCATACTGCTGGAACTGGGGTCCAATAGCGCCGTGGTGGTAGAGCCGGATGCCGATATTTTCCAGGCGACTTCCCGCATTGTCCCGGGCGCGTTTGGATATGCCGGGCAAAGCTGTATCAGTGTGCAGAGGATATTTCTGCATCACAGCATTGCGCCCCAGGCCCTTAAACAGCTCGTGGAGAAAACGTCTGCCTTGCGGGTTGGTGCACCGTTGGATGAAAGCACGGATGTTTCCTGCATGATTGATCAGGCTGCTAGCCGACGCGTGGAGCAATGGGTGCAGCAGGCCGTGGACGGCGGTGCAAAATTGTTGTGCGGCGGCCGTCGTGATGGAGCCTTTTACCTGCCGACACTTTTAACCAATGTGCCGGCCAATGCCCACCTGGCCTGCGAAGAAGCCTTTGCGCCCGTGGCAATGATCGAAGAATATGATGATTTTTCGCAGGTGCTCAAGAAAGTCAATGAACCCTCGCTGGGAATCCATGCCGGAATATTTACCCGAGATTTATTCAAGGCTCGCCAGGCCTTTGAAATATTGGAAGTCGGTGGAGTGATTATTAACGACGTGCCAACGGTCCGCATTGATGCCATGCCTTATGGCGGCGTCAAACAATCCGGATTGGGGCGCGAAGGAGTGCGATTTGCCATTGAAGAGTTCTGCGAGCTTAAGACCATGTTGGTACGCTACGCATAAGTCGCGCGGATCATGCGACACGCGGGGGTAAACCTGCTATAACTTCCGCACGGGAAATGCTCGCCGTTGAAATACGGCGGGAAAATAATGCGCCATGCCGCAGTGGCGGTAAGTTGACAGGTTGGTACAGGAAGCATCATGGAAGTTGGAATTGTCGGATTGCCAAACGTCGGAAAGTCGACGTTGTTTAATGCCTTAACCAATGCCGGCGCTCTGGCCGCCAATTATCCCTTTGCCACCATTGAGCCGAATGTGGGTGTCGTGGCGGTGCCGGACCGGCGATTGGAACAAATCCGCCGGCTCATCGAAACCGAGAAAACGGTTCCTGCTCTGCTCAAGGTCGTGGATATTGCGGGTCTGGTCAAAGGTGCCAGCACCGGGGAAGGACTGGGCAATAAATTTCTTTCGCATATTCGGGAAGTGGATGCCATCTTGCATGTTGTGCGCTGTTTTTCTGATGGCGATGTCATGCACGTGGATGGAAAAGTTGATCCACAGCGCGACATTGAAACCGTGGAAACCGAGTTGATGCTGGCCGATTTGGAAAGTCTTGAAAAAACCGTTGATAAACAGCGCCGCAACGCTCGCGCCGGTGATAAAGATGCTATCGCATCCGTGGAAGTTATCGAAAAACTCCTGGAGTCGCTTAAACTTGGTAAGCCGTTACGATCCCTGGCACCTTGGAAACCTGACGATTGGAAAATTATCCATAATCTCGGCCCGATTACCGCCAAGCGAGTTTTGTATATTGCCAATGTGGATGAATCGGATCCGCATGGTCAGGGGCCGCTGGTGCAGGTGGTGCGCCGCCGTGCGGAATCTGAAGGGTCCGTCGTAGTGCCGGTATGCGCCAAATTGGAAGCGGAACTTGCTGAACTTACAGCCGATGATCGCACGGCGATGCTCGCCGATTTAGGCATGACGGAACCCGCCCTCGAAACCGTTGCCCATGAAGCATACAAACTTCTTGGCCTGCAAAGCTATTTCACCGCCGGCCCCAAGGAAATCAGGGCTTGGACGATTCCCATTGGCGCTACAGCTCCCCAAGCGGCCGGTGTCATTCATAGCGACTTTGAAAAAGGCTTTATCCGCGCGGAAATATACAACATCACCGATTTATTGACCCACAAAAATGAAGCCGCTATTCGTGCCGCCGGTAAGCTTCGATCCGAAGGAAAAACCTACATATTCCAAGATGGCGATATCGCTCATTTTCTCTTTAACTCCTGAAGTCAACGCATGACCGCTTCCGGCCCCCCTGGTAAGGTATGGCAGAGAATATCGGCTATTTAAGGGCGTGGCAATAAATCCGGGCGGGCCTCTGCGATGCGCGTTTCCAAGGCCAAGCATTCTCTTAGTGCCGGCGTTTATGCCGTCGATTTCGCCGCCTGCCCGGAAATATTGCTACGCCCGCTAATTAAAGTCCGTGCATCTGGCAATTGAATTATCGCCGGAGCGTTGGCACAATATAGCATTCAGACACGAATGGATTGTTCTGAATTGATGCCACGGATGGGCAGCCGGGCGGTTGTGGGTGAAACGCTTTTACCTTTGTAAAGCGTAATGTGAATCGGAAGGTTATTGGCTTTATGCGAACGGTGAATTTTTTCCGGCGTATGAAGCGTAACTGTTTACCGCTCCGCGGCTCCGGCGGGCAAGTTCAGGAGGAGTCGACCAGAACATCGGTAAGCAGGCCGGG
>DAHVEJ010000078.1 GCA_027313145.1 Phycisphaerales bacterium
CACCGCCCACAACACGCCGTCGACCGCCCCCACGCGGCAAATCAACCCACAGCAAAAACCGGGCCGGACGCTACTGGATCAAAGCGTTCGGTCATCGGCTTGGCGAGCAATCAAACATTGAATCCCAAAAGTCCGGAATTTGGTTGGAGGGATCGGGGGCTGGTCATCGGGTCCAATCGGAAAGACAACTTCAATGCCATCGACCCCGGGGTAATACGTGCTCCGGGGGGCCGACTCTGGATGTCGTTTGGATCGTTCTCATCGGGAATCAAACTTATTGAACTCAACGCTCGCACTGGCCTGCCCGCCCGAGGGCATCAACGGATTTATTCACTGGCGTGGCACCGCACCATTGAGGCATCGCAGATTTTTCATTACGGTGCGTGGTACTACCTGTTTGTGAATTGGGGATATTGCTGCCGAGGAATTCACAGCACGTACAACATTCGTGTGGGGCGCAGTCGACGGATCACGGGACCTTATATTGATGCACGGGGCAAAAACATGCTAAATGGCGGTGGAACGCTTTTTCTCGATACGATCGGACCATTCATCGGCCCGGGGCAGGCTGGCGTGTTTAATGATCATGGAACACTCTATTTCACCTGTCATTTCTATAACGGTTTGCGGCATGGATTGTCGCAGTTGAGCATCCTGCGGATGGTTTTTAATTCGGCTGGATGGCCCAAGCTGGTGCCGTGGCAGGGAAAGCAGTGATTTGGCGGCATAATGACCGGCGGCGCGGGGGCCATATACGGGAGCTGGCGGCACAGGGCACAACACATCGCCCCCCCCACCGGACGAAAGGAAAGAACTCTGGCACCGAATAGCTGATCGCCTAAATACCATGACGAATCGCCTGCGCCGCATTAGAATGGACACGCAGATGGATACATGTACGTTAGAGCTTAAAATACCCCGACCGGCGCGGGCGCTATTTGCCGGGCTGTTTGTAAGCCCAGGCAACTGGCGGCACCGTGATGACGTGCGCACGGACTTTGAAATTATTCTGGTGCGGCGTGGGGTGTTGGCCATGTGGGAGGAAGATCAGAAGTTCACCGTTAATGCCAATCAGACGCTGGTGCTTTGGCCCAATCGCCGACATGGCGGCTTACAGGTGCATGACCGCAGGCTCGCGTTCTACTGGCTGCACTTTTCAATATCCGGGTCAGGTGGCAAAGGTGCGACAGTTTCAATGCTTCCGCAGCTTGGGACCCCCGCGCGGCCGGACCGACTGCAGGAATTATTTCACCGCTTTTTATCCGATTTTGGGGCCGGGGATGATTGGAAATCCGGCCCGTTGAATGATCCGCGGGCGGATCTGCTGCTTTTGCAGATTCTCACCGAAGCCGCCACTCAACACGATTCCGAAAAATCCGCCCAGGAACCGGCCTTGGCCCAGAACATTCGCGCTTATATTGACGCCCATTTTTTTGAACCGATCGGTCCGGCGGATGTGGTCAAGTCGCTGCGTTACAGTGGCGTATACCTGCGGCAAACATTCCGACACGCCACGGGCCTTACGTTAAGCCAGGCCATTCAGAATCGTCGCATGATGGAAGCCCGGCGGCTGCTGTTGGAAACGACCCTGACACTCAAGGAAATTGCCTTTCGCTGCGGCTTTGATGATGAGGGTTATTTTTGCCGGGTATTTCGCAAAAATGAGGGGGTCAATCCCACCGTGTTCCGCAACACCCGGCTCAAACTACCAATCAATGTAATTTGACCCATGCTTACACATCAGCCAAGGCTCGCTGGGCTTTCGGTGATACCCGACGGGCCAGAGATCGAATATGTACCGTTACCACCAGGGATAGCAGGACGGCAATTGCAAAGAGATAAATGCCGATTTTCGGCGAGGCTTTCAAAGCGCCGCCGGATTTGGCAATGACCACGATCATCGCCACGACAAATACATCAAGCATGGACCAACGCCCCAGAATCTCCAGCCACTTAAACGCGCGCAGCCGCTGATCATCGGTAAATTTTCCAAACCAGAGCACCAGCAAGATGCATATCTTGGCAAACGGGAAAAATATGGAAAATGTCAAAAGAATCAGCCCCAAACCATAATGGCCGCCGCGTAACAAACCGATAGTTCCCGACCACAACGAATACTGGCTATTCCAGAAAACAAATTTCTTGATAGCTAACACGGGCAGGCATTGTGCGGTAATTAGCAGCCCAAGTAGCAGAATCAGATAAACAACAATATCCAACCGTTTGGGATAATATTCCGAAAGAGATTTTCGTTTTGCATTGGCCAATGTAATTCGCCCTTTTTGCCAGCCTGCTTAGACGTTGGATTACCTTACACGATAATCACAGCAATGTCGCTGCGCCGCTTTCAGTATTCGGGCTGCGGCGTGGCCATATTTCCGGGCAGATGGCGAAATCGACGGCATAAATGCCGGCGCTAAGATAATGCTTGGCTTCGGACACTCGCATCGCAGAGGCCCGCCAGGACAAATTGCCACGCCCTCGGACTGTTTTTCATATCCCGCCTGAGGTACTCAAGATCGCCAGACCATGCTTATTTCAAGGCTCTAACGCATTGGGGCAGAGCCATTGTCGGCAAAATAACGTGCTTTACCAACACTTGGAATTCACAAGTTGGGCAACTGCGTATAGACTACCCTCGCACTCATGGCGACCGGCGCAATGAGATACGCGAATATTCCGGGCGAAGGCGCATGGGAATCATTGAATGCGCGGATAATTATTCCGCGATTCGCTGGACATTGCGGAACCCGCAGGTAGCGCGGCAAAAGCGCGGATATGGGAATGTTTCATGCAGGCTCAATGGATAGCAAAAAAAAGCACACCGGCCCAATCTGCCCGCGCACGCCAGTACCTGATTGCCGGAGCCTGCCTGGCGGCTTTGATGACCGGCGGCTTGGCGTTTGGCCAAACCGTATCAACGCCACAAAAAACCGCAGTGCATAAAACGGCCCAGCCGGCACCGCATCAACTGCCAAGAAAATCGCAAACCCCCAGCCCTTTCAATGGCTGGCCGGTAAAATCAGTGGAAATATCCGGCAGCGTTCCCAGCGATCGCACTCTGATTGAAAATCAGATTCGCGTGGTTCCCGGTTCGGGTTATAACCGGGCGGAAGTCGGGGTGGATGTACGCTCCATTGCATCGCTGGGAAGATTCTCTTCCGTGCGGGCGGACGTTATCCCCACCGCTCATCATGAGGTGATTGTCCGTTATATTGTTAAAGAACGGCCGGTGATTCGCACCGTGGAAATTGTGGGCAATCAGCATGTTAAAACCGCGACGATATTAAAGTCGCTTATGGCGCATCCGGGCGGCGCGGTGGATCCGTTTATTTTTCAGACCGACCGGCATGATATTATCCGCCTTTATCACAGCAAGGGTTTTCTTTTCGCCCGGGTGAGCGTTAATCAAAAGGATTTGGCCAACGGCGTGGTGCAATATCATGTCACGGAAGGGCCGTGGGTTTATATCAACAAAGTTTCGTTTGTCGGGAACAATTATTATCCGAGCTGGTTTTTGCATTTTAAAACGGATGTGACCGCCCGGTGGAAATTATTCTGGCTTATTCCCATTCACGATGGTGTATTGCGGCATTCTGATCTGGAAACAGATTTGGCCACGCTCCGAGATTTGTGGCTGAAAAAGGGGTTTTTGGATTGCCGCACATCCTATAATTTACAGTACACCCCTGATTTCCGGCATGTGCGGGTGCAATATATCATCCATCCCGGCACACGGTATCGCATCGGCAAAATCATCTTCAAGGGCAACCACGTATTAACCACCGCCGCGCTGATGAAAGATGTCACCATGCCGCCGGGGCACTATTATAGTCGCAGCCTCATCCAAGCCACGAAACAGCGAATTGCCGACATCTATGGAAAGCTCGGCTATATATACAATCGCGTGAGACCGTCCTACGCGTACACCTCGCAAAAGGGCATTGTGAATCTGGTGATACGGATTTCCGAGGGGAAATCGTACCAGGTGGGCCGCGTGATTATTCGCGGCAACGCCAAGGTGGAAGATCATGTCGTGCGCCGACAAGTCCGACTTTATCCCGGAAAGCTTTATGACACGACCGCGGTAAGAAGATCCATTTCCCATATTCAGGATTTAGGACTTTTTAACCATGCCAATATTACACCCATTGGCCACCAGCCCAACACGCGCAATGCTCTGGTGAATCTGGATCAGGGGCAAACGGCACAATTTATGATTGGTGCCGGGGTATCATCCGATGCGGGCCTGATCGGGCAGGTCAGCGTTACGCAGAAGAATTTTGATATTACCGATACGCCGCATTCGCTGGGAGAATTTTTACGGGGACAGGCCTTTCAGGGCAACGGCCAATATTTTAATATCACGTTGGAACCCGGAACGGTTTATCAGTTGTATCGCGTGACATTCGGCGAGCCATACCTGTGGGACAGCCCCTACAGCTTCCGCAACAGCGCCTATTACTTCACGGAGTATTACAACACTTACGACCTTAATCGTCTGGGTGACCGCGTCACGCTGGGCCGGCGGATCACCAATCATCTGGAAGTAACGATGGCGTTCCGCTGGGAGGATGTAGACGTCAACAATATTACCGATGTTGGACCAGCGGGTTATAACCCCAACTACCCCGACGCCGCACCGGAAATTTTTGCGCAGGCCGGCTCCCATTATTTAAGCAGCATCAAACCCGCCATCGTATTTAATGATACCAACAGCAGCATTTTCCCTACCCGCGGCGTTGTAGCGGGCGTTTCAATGGAACAGTTTGGCGCTATGGGCGGGGCCTACACCTTCACCAAATTTGATGTCTTCAGCACGTATTATCATACACTTTATACCGATTTATTCGGCCGAAAAACGGTCTTGATGCTGAAAAATGACCTGGGCTTTATTCCCTGGGGAACTTCGGTATTTTTTGAACGCTTTTATGCCGGTGGAATCGGATCCTTACGCGGCTATACCTATCAGGGGGTCACCCCGCGCGACGGCCCGCTGCAGGATGGCATTGGCGGCAACTTCATGGATGTGGCCACCGCCGAAGTTAATTACCCGCTGTACAAAAATATTCTACGCGGCGTCGTATTTATTGATGCCGGGGACGTGGAGCCTAATGTGCATCTTGGTACCACGGTAGTTGATGCCGGTATCGGGATCAGGGTGGTTCTGCCGTTCTTTGGAAAATTGCCGCTGGGCATTGATCTGGCATACCCCATCCACCATAACCAAAACGACCATATTGAATATATCAGTTTTGCCCTGGGCATACCGATGTAATCAACCGATCCGGACGATATACTATGGTATATCAACTGGTCATGCAGATATTTGCAAGGATCACCGCGATGCAACCGCACAAAGGCTCTTTATCCAGGAATTGGCTTTTCGCGCTTTTACTCCCGGTGCTGTTGCCGTGGGGGTTTGTCCACGCCTCTGGCGTAGCGCAATCGAAACTTCCAAGTCTTGCGGTACTGCCCTTTGTCCCCGCAACGCGGAACGACAAAAACCTGGCCAGCAGAATGCGCTTTGCCGTGGCGAAAAAAATGTCCCGCGATGGCCATTATAAACGTGTCGATGACCATGACGTGAACATGATGATTGATGCCCTGCAACTGCCCTGGACTCCGCCGGTAACAACCGCGACGATTCAATCCGTGATAAAATCACTGGCGACGGATCAAACCGTTGCGGGCTTTGTCACAGGGCGGCATCTGACGCTGGAATTGTTTGTCGGTACTAAATTAACCAAAACCGTTTCCGCCACGATTCCCCCCAATAATACCAGCCCGCGATTAACCATTGAAAAAATGCTCACCGATTTATGCCGCATCCAATTCCATCACGTGCGATCCTGGCAAATTGATCCCAGTGCTGCCTTGAAGAAAATATTTAGCCGTCGGCCCAATCTGGTGAAAGACCCGGAGTTTAACGGTGCCGCGCAGGCTGGCTCCCGCGCCGTGGATTGGGATGTTTTCCTCATGAAACAGGATTATCACCCGCCGCTGCTTTCCAAAGCGGGTGCCAAGGCGCTGGCTGTGAATCGCGCGGCAATTGTGCCGCAAAGCGTTGTTACACCGTCCGCGGGCGGCTACTGCCTGATGCTCCGCACCGATTTGAACATTGCACAAAGCAACGGATTAGCATGTGAAAGCACTTGGATACCCGTGATTCAGGGCCATCGGTATCGCTTTATGGTGCAGTATCATAGTGATGGCCCGCGGATTCGAATTTTCATCAACGGCTTTGCCTACAGCCCGGATCAGTTCAGCACTCCCAACAACCTGGCAAGCCAGCGCCGCGAGATTTACCGCTGCCAGGTTTTGCCGGTTACAAAAAACACTGGATGGAGCCGGACGGGAATTGATTTTACTCCGCAATCGCTCAAAGGCATGAGGAAAAAATTCCCCATTCGCTGGGTACGCATCGACTTTTATTCCTACCTGAATCCCGGCAACGCCTTTTTCCGCAATGTGCAATTAAAAGACATTTCACCCCACGCCCAGTGAAACCGGCAGGCCGGGGCGCATCCACAAATGGGGCCGTCCCGATAGCCTGAATCTTCCACGACCCGCCGTCCTGCGTCACGAACTTTCTCCGAAGCTGTGCGTTTCATCCAGTCTGGCGCTTCGTCAGGCGGCGGACCACTCACGCACGCCAAATTCCGTCAAAATGTGTGGTAGATCACCAATATGCTGGATGATTCCATCCGCTCCGCAGCCACCGGCCTTGATCTGCCTACCGCCAGTTTTCCAAATGGCGGCCAGTCCGGCCCGCTGGGCCCCCCGAATGTCACGCTTCAGTGAATCACCCACAAAAATAGCCCGCTCCGGCCTCACCTTCAATTCCTCCAACGCCATGCGAAATATCGCCGGATGTGGCTTTTTATAGCGTACCACAGAAGAGTAAATGCGGATCGGAAAAAATTCCAGCAACCCTTCACCTTTCAGATGCCGGTCCAAGCAACACGCCGGTACCAGTGTATTGGAAATAATCGCCATTTTTATACCCTGCCGGCGCAAGTGCCCCAGCACCCTATGCGTGCCGCGGTCGACGTGGGATCGCCGGGCCGCCGACTCATACCACGTCCAAGCCGTGGTGCGATATTCGTCTTCCGACAATCGAATGTTTAATTGCTTCAACACTGCGACCATAACATTTATGCAGTCGTAGTCTCGGTTCCGAATGCTTGACCAGAAAATACGCCGCCCAAAGGCCCACAAATAAGCCCGTGAGTAAGCCTTGAAGTCCGGCAAAGAAAAACCCAATCCTTTTAAATACCGATAGGAATCTTTTGCCGCTTCACTAAAGAGCCGCCTAGGACGAAGTTCGTCAAAATTCAGCAGTGTATCTGCAAGATCAAAAAGTATCGCATCAATCATTCCGGGGCCTTTCCGCAAACGGTCGCTAGCATAGGGATTCAACATGAAGGGTAGATTAAAGGGGAAACATTTCCCGACCGGAGTTTATCCCGAAACAGATGATTTTCAGATAGGAAGGCCGTTGGAGCGTTGCGCTTGCTGGATGTCGGCGGTTGCTTTTTGGCGAAACCTTGTGCCCATACAAATAAAAATATTATGATCTGATTTAGTTATTTCTTACGTATATATTTGGGCGTATGGATTTAGGCGTAAGGCCGATATATCGGCGTACCACCGATCCCACGCCAAGGGGCACATTTTCCTGTGCGTGCCGGCGCGTTTAACGGAGAGATAGGGATTCTCGGTCCGTTGCGATTCCCCCTGTGGCGGAGTTAATAATACCGCGAAAATAGTGTGTTTTGCAAGCGATCGGATTTTTGTTTTCTCATTACATTGCAGGCTGTCGCAATGCCAACTGCCACAAAAACGCCACAAGGGAGTTCTCCGGACAGTTTCAAATTTCTTGGTATGAGGTTGGTTTGTTCTGCAACCGTGAGAAATGAATTGGGCTATCATGTTCGCTTGTTCCGACGAGGAAAAGCCAATGCCGATTGCTTCCACCACGGTACTAAATCTGGTTGACGCCATGGCCAGTGTGATTGGACAAGCTATGCAGTTGGCGCGCACGCGATTGGCTTCCGCCGCCTCGCCGATTATGCGATTGATGATCCAGCGGGACCATGAAGTTACTGAATCCGAACTACTGCGGCGAGAATTGGGTATTCTCCGTGCCGGGCGGGAGAATATGCCGCCACAGAAAAGACCCGATTACCAACCCGCCCAACGTCTGGCAATTTTGCAACTGATGCGATTGCGGGATTGGAATATCAAGACCACCGCCAGGCGATTCGTGATTCACGAAAATACGCTCCGCGCATGGATCAAATCCGTCGAGGGCAACGGCAAGCCGAGCCTGCTGGCCGGAGCCATAGCTTGGAACCGTATGGATGATGCCGTGCGTTGGGCGGCACAAGAATTGCGTCGAATCTGTCCTGATCCCGAATTCGGAACCCGCACGATGGCGCGACACCTGCTGCGCGCTGGAATTCAAATCAGTCGCTCCACCGTGCAACGTGTGTTGCGCAAAGCCAAGCCCGAAAAGCCGCCGCGAAAACGCCAACCGCCGATGGCTGATGCCCTGGGCGTTCGGCCCCACGGCCTGCTTAAACCCAAGCGACCCAATCATGTCTGGCACAGCGACATCACGCAAATCCGCATCCTGTGGTTCACCTTTTTCGTCGCAGCGATTCTCGAGGGTTTCTCCCGCAAGATTCTGTCTTTGAAAGTGTACGCCCGAACGCCGTGCGCACGGAAGATGGCCGCGATGGTACGCGGCACCGCCGCCAGGCATGGCCGACCGAAATTCATCATCACTGACAATGGCAGTCAGTTCAGAAAGCAGTTTGGAAAAGCGCTGCGGCGACAACGCATCCGGCAAGTGCGAAGCCGGGTGCGGGTGAAATTAAAAAGAAAACCGCAAAGGTGCGATGAAACGCCAACGTTGTATTAACAGTTGGTATTGCCCAGTCACACCGGGTTTAACTCCGGTTGCGGGGTTCACTTCCGCATCCCGGGCGTATGGGTTATGCCAACCAGCATACCTTCCGGTCCTAGGAGCCTGTCCGAGTAATGTCTTTCCGCCACCGAGTGAATTTTCCGCTCTTTGCTTCATGGCGGCTTAAAATCTGGCCGGTGCACCGAGTTTTTTCTTCCAGATGAAAAAATGCGGCCAAATTTCCCGCCGGTGGTCCCTTTGCTGCGGCCACCGGTGGTTTGCCCGCCCTTCTTTTCATGCCAGACCTGTCCGCCAAGCCTGGAACAGCTTCCGCAGGTTGAAGCTCATGCATATCAACGTCCATTCAGCCCGCATGTTGCGCATTCCGCGCAGCAGGAACTGGCGGCATCCCATCGCCTGCTTGATTTGCCCAAACACCGGTTCAACTATCGCCTTGCGTCGTGCGTAGATGGCCTTGCCATCCTCCGTGCGAATCTTCAAGAACATGCGCTCTTTTATGCTCATCGTTGCTGGAACACGCTCCCTGGGGGCGGATGATAATGGCTCCCCATGCTTAAGGCGTCCGGTTGCCACGTAGGCGTCAATCCCCTGGTCCTCCATCCATTGAACATTGGTCTCGCTGAAGTAGCCGGCATCCATCGACGCTTTTTCAATGCGATTGGCTTCTCCCACATTTTTCTGGGCCTGCACCATCATCGGCAGTACCTGACGCACATCATTGGCCTGATGTGTTACATCGGCGGCTACAATGATCTGGTGCGCCGAATCCACCACCACCTGAGCATTGCCGCATTGATCCCAGCCTTTGTTACTGGCTCGCATAATGCGGCTTTCCGGATCCGTAAAGTTGATCTGAGCCTTGTCCGGCACCGTCGCTTCGCTTCCGACTTCCCGGGATACTTCGCTTGGACCCTTGGCCGCCGACTTTGCCGCATCGACACCTGATCCTGTTGATGAATCGTTGTTTTCATCCTTCTGAGAGCCGATGCTCGATGTTGGCTCTTCTACGACCGGCTTACTTTCCGCCATGCTCTTATAACGGGCCTCCAACAGGGCTTTGGCTTGTTGAATCCGTTTGAGCCGTGTCTCCCGCCGTGCCAGCTCCTGGGGTAGTTTGTGGGCCTGATCCGCTGCGCCAAGCAGGGCGTCTTCGCTGGCATCCTGGGACTCGGCTTCCTGAAGGAGTGTGGCGATCTCTCCTTTTAACCGCAATTCTTCAGCCACCATGCGGCCATAGCTCATGGCCTTGTGCCGACTGGCATTGGCCTTCACCTTGGAGCCATCAAGCACCAGATGCCCCAGTTTCACCAGCCCGGCGGCCTGGCATATTCCCAATACCTCCAAAAACAAGGCGGAAAATGCCGACACATGCATCTTCCGGAACCCGCTGATGGTACGAAAGTCCGGAATATCCTCTCCCACAATGACCCGCCACCCCACATCCCGCTGACAATGCCGGGCAATCTGCCGGGAGGAACGCACGCCCATGGCATAACTGTAGATCAGCAGACACAGCATCATCCGGGGATGAAACGGTGGAAAACCCTGATCGTTCTTTTCATAAACCGCGGTAATCGAAGAAATATCCAGACTTTCCACGACATCCATGAGGAAATAGACCAAATCCCCCTGCGACAACCAATCCTGCGGGGAAGGCGGAAGAAGCCAAGACTGGCGGGGGTTCCATGCTCGATAGGTTTTGCTCATCGCTGACGCTTCCTGGTACGCTATAATCTATAAAATATATTATCATATATATGACTACACGTCAAGCCGTTGGAAAATTATGTCCGTGGGAAAGTCGGGTTACTTGGACAGGCTCCTAGTGCAACCGCTGTGGCATACGCGCCATTGGCACCCGACGTCGTGGCTGTGGCATTGGTGCTGCTGGCACCACCCTTACCGCCGTTGGCGGCTGACACATTCGAGGGTCCATAGCTGGCCGATCCCACGCCCCCTTGAGAATAGCCGGTGGCGGTGGCTTTGCCGACACTATTGCTGGCACTGGAATCGCTTACCGCCGATGCGCCGGTGTTACTGGCATCAATGCCGGCGCTGCCGCCGAGCGAAACGGTATACGACCCGGCGCTAGGCAAGAAACTGCCGCTGGATCCATCGGTAGCCGTGGCGTGCGCGTATCCGCCGGCTCCCGCATCGTAGCCGCCGCCGCCATAAGCTTTCGCCGCATGGTTGGCGTCGGTAGGTGTACTGGCAACCGCGATGGCCTGACCGCCGGCGGTGTTTGTGCCGGTGCCATTGGCACCGCTCACGGTGACGGTGTTGGCAATTGTCACACCGGATTGAGAACCGACAGCAATGAATCCCGCAGCCGCCAGCATCAGCAGCACGGAAATGTTTTTACGACGTCGATCTGAAGAAAATGTTGGCGCGCACGTATACATGATGACCCCACTAATCCAGGAAGACATCAGCGCAACCGAGTCCGGCACCGATGGTGCCTGCCTGACGCGATTAGACGTTGTGTCCCCTGCCGTCATTCTAGGCGCGTACCAAGCCAAGGTCAAAAACAATCTTAATAATTTGACAAAACCGGTATTGTAGTCATATAATATTGGCAGTTGCCGTAAGGCAAAGTGATGGGGCCAATGGAAAAAATTAACAATCATTAAAAACGAAGCGCTATTTTGTTTTGGGGTTCATCACTTGCCATCCCGTAGACTACGGCGCGGCCCGAGCCTGTCGGCATATCCACAGGCACCGGCGAATCTTGAAGTGGGGACATTCAGATGCGTACGTTTTACAACAGCGTAATTGGCACGATGACCGATGCGGATTGGACCTATCTTTCTTTTAATTCTTACGTTTCCTACCAATACCTGCTGCACTACGTAGCGACGCCCAAGGTGGCATGCACATCCTTAAAGTGGTGGTTTGCGGAGTTGGAAGGGCCGGAATTTTTCACGTTTGACGCCTTGCGTAGTTACGAAACTGATCCCGGTCTGACCATTCATGACAGCCTTCATCACGCCTGCCCGAAGATGGCCGGCTTGGACTCGGCAGCCCTGGAAACAATATTGCTTTCACCGGATTTTTTTCGCTTTGCGCTGGTGCGTAATCCATACACAAGAATCTTCTCCGCCTGGCAATCTAAAATTCTGTTGTGCGAACCGTTGCAGGCTGATCCATTTAGCGACAGTGATTTTCAGCGCCAGGAAATTCGATCGGCTGACGATATTGCACACAATCTTCAGAGCTTTCTGGAATTTCTCCACGCCAGGCAATGGCCGGATATCGCTGATCCTCATTGGGCACCTCAGAGTGACGTTCTTCGTATTGGAAAATTATGCTACTCCCAGATTGCCAAAGTGGAAGAGCCGGAAAGCCTTTGGAAAAATCTCGCTGATCGTATCGGCGGCTCGGCATTTAAAAATCCGTCCCGGCAAAAATATAACGAGAGCTTGCTGTCTTATTCGCCGCTATTTTTTACCGAGCGCAGCGTCCAGCTTATCCGCAAACTCTACGCCGCCGATTTCTTGGAATTTGACTATTCCCTTGTGCCGCCGGCGGGAAATGTCGGCATTGAGCGTGCGCACCTGGATACCGCACTTAAAGCGGCCGCGATGATCCGTGGACGAAATCGCCGATTCATGGAGGTGCGCCGTGCGTTGGATGTTTCGGACACACAAGCGACCCATTTTCGACTGGAGGTTGCCCAACGTGATCAGACCGTGGCGGAGATTGCTGGACATCTGGCGCAACGCGAACAGCATGTTTCCATTTTGCAAGAACAGTTATCTGAAAGTACCGGACAACTGGCAGGGTATAAAGAGGCCGTTAGCAAACTCAATGCGCAGGTAGCAGATGAGAAGCACCGAATGGCTGAACTCACCGACCTGCTGGCCCGCACAAAACAGACCGCGGCAACCCTCACCCATGATTTGGCCCAACGCAATAATCGCATTTCCGAGTTGCAAAACCAGTTGTCAGAACGCACCGCCCAACTGTCACAGCACGAAGAAACTATCGCCGGACTCCATGCCGCGTTAATACGGGGGCAACTCGAGATCGCCGAGATGGTTCGCTGGCGCGAATCTCGGACGATGCGCGGACGGCTCAAGACACTTCGTCAACGGACGCGCCCCATACGCTATTTTTTTATGGGCAAATCTTTGCCCGGCACGCGCGTCAAGCAGGGTGAGCAGGCAGACAATTCCCCTGTTCCAAAACGTGTAACGTTTCTTGAATCGTTAAGACGATTGCGTAAACAAACCCGCCCGTTGCGTTACTGGATCATGAGAAAACCGCTGCCGCCTGCGGAACGGCCGCGCTCTTCATCGCCGGGCGCTGTTCCCCAAACCCCTGCCCCAATGTCGGAAACCTCGAGTGCCTCGCCGGCTATCATTCCTCCTGATACCACACACTATGTGAAGGAATCTCAATGGATGAATACTGATACGCGCATCACAGCCATAGCATTTTACCTGCCACAATTTCATCCCATTCACGAAAACGATGTCTGGTGGGGAAAAGGATTTACGGAATGGACCAACGTATCTAAAGCACAGCCGCAGTTTGCGGGGCATTATCAGCCGCACTTGCCCGGGGAACTGGGCTTTTATGATCTGCGGGTGCTGGATGTCCAAAAGCGACAGATTGAATTGGCGCGGCAATATGGCATTCAGGGGTTCTGTTACTACTATTACTGGTTTAACGGGAGAAAACTGCTGGAACGTCCGCTGGAGCAGATGCTCGCCCACCCGGAATTAGATTTTCCGTTCTGTGTTTGCTGGGCCAATGAATCGTGGTCGCGCCGCTGGGACGGCCTGGAGAATGAGGTTCTTATTCAACAGCAGCACAGTGCCGAAGATGACCTTGCGTTTATTGAAGAAGTCAGTTCGCTTTTTGCGGATTCACGTTACATCCGCGTGGCGGATCGGCCCCTGCTGGTTGTTTATCGGCCGTCCCTGATGGCTGATGCCGCGGCAACCGCACGACGGTGGCGACAATATTGCCGGAACTGCGGCATTGGTGAAATAGCTCTCGCCTACACGCAGTCATTTGACCGCGTTGATCCCGCCGCCATCGGATTTGATTATGCCATTGAATTTCCCCCCAATAATATTGACGCAAAAAATATAACCTCCGACATGAGGCCCCTGAATTCAAACTATGCCGGAACTGTTTACGACTACCCCGCACTGGTCGAACATTGCCGAGATATGCCGCGGCCAAACTACGCTCTGTTCCGCGGCGTATGCCCGGGATGGGACAACGAGGCCCGCAAACCGAGCCATGGCATAACCTATGCCGGTGCCACACCCGCCCTGTACAGCCAATGGTTAACAAATGCGTGCCAATATACGGCACAAAATCATCCGGTCGGGGAACAATTCGTTTTTATCAACGCATGGAATGAATGGGCGGAAGGTGCACATCTTGAGCCGGATCAGCGCTATGGGTATGCCTGGCTGCAGGCGACGGCACAGGCTTTGCAACAATTTCCCGCGGGGCCATTGCCCCGCAAACTCGTGGTGGTGACACATGACTGTCACCCACACGGAGCCCAGTTAATCATTCTTAATGTATGTCGGCATCTTGCCGGGCAACTGGGTTGCACCCTTACGATCATCACGCTGGGTGAAGGTGACCTGGAAGACCAGTTCGCGCAATGCGGAGAAATTCACCGCTGGTGGCTGCTATCAAGCCGGCAGCGCGATGCGCTTTTGTCTGAACTGAAATCGCATGCTTACTTCGGTGCCATCTGCAACACCGTGCTGTGCAGCGAAATCGCCCGCGACTTAAAAAGGCACGGATTTAAAGTGCTCTGGCTGGTGCATGAAATGGCCGGTGTGATTCGTCAGTTTGGACAGGCCGCGAATTTAGGCATCACCTCCCAAGTTGTGGATCGCGTGGTTTTCGCCTCCACGATTGTGCGCGACTCCTTCCTGTCGCTGGCGGAAATTCCGCCCGAAAAAGTGCTCATAAGGGCACAGGGAATGTATACACCCAATGAATATTTAAAGGACCGTGCTGCGGTTCGCCGGCACGTCCGGGCAGAACTGGGAATACCGATGGACGCCCCACTGGTGCTGGCTGCCGGCTTTGGAGATCGTCGCAAGGGACCGGACTTATTTATCCAGGCGGGCAATGCCGCCCTTGAGGGGAATCCTGCGATTCATTTCGTATGGGTAGGCGACCTGCATCAGGATTTTGAGATGATCGTGAAGAGATTACTTCACGCGGCACCATCTCCGGAGCATTTTCATTTTATTGCGCGCACGCGCGAAGTCAGCCGGTATTTTGCCGCCGCTGATCTATATTTGCTGACATCGCGTGAAGATCCTTTCCCCAGTGTCGTCTTGGAAGCCTTTCATGCGGGCCTGCCGGTGATCGGATTTTCTTGCGCGGGCGGGTTTACGCAAATCGTCACACCGCGGCTGGGACGTCTGGTGCCCTATGAGGATACCCACGCAATGGGCCGGGCGATTATCGACTGCCTGGCGGATACTGCGGGGCGACATCACGTGGCCCAGGCGGGTCCGCTTTTGATTAAGGAGCATTTCGATCCTGGGGTCTATGCCCGTGATCTGGCGGAACAATTGGGCTGCACCTTTCCCGCCGTCAGCGTGGTGGTGCCCAACTTCAACTATGCACATTACCTGCCGCAACGACTTAAGAGCATTCTTCACCAGACCTACAGGCCGGCCGAGATTATCTTTCTCGACGATGCCTCGGAAGATAACAGCGTGCAAGTGGCGCGCGAGATTCTTTCCTGCGGCGATATCCCTTTCCGTATTATTGAAAATCCTCAGAACCAGGGTGTCTTTGCGCAGTGGCTGCGCGGAATTGATGAAAGCGCTTCGGAACTTATCTGGATGGCCGAAGCAGATGACCTGTGTGAGCCGACATTGCTGGACCACCTGGTGGACGGGTTCCGGCATCCCGGCGTCGTGCTAAGTTACGCGCAATCAAAGATGATTGATGAGCACGGTACCATCGTGGGAAATGATTATCTCCAATACACGCAAGACATCGATGCGGATAAATGGCGAAGCGCTTATCTGCGGCCGGGGAAGCTCGAAATAGCGGACTCCTTAATCATTAAAAACACCATCCCCAACGCCAGTGCGGTGCTTTTCCGAAAGCCCTCCACAGCAGCGCTGCGCCCGGTAATGCAGGACCTCAAGCACGCCGGCGATTGGATGTTTTATTTCCATATTCTGCAGGATGGATGGATCTGTTTTGTACCCGAACCGCTGAATCATCATCGGCGGCACAACCAAAGCGTGACCCTCGGTGCCAGGGGAATCTATCTGTTTCGGGAACTTCTTAAAGTGCAAATGTTCTTTCTGGCGCAAATGCCGATCAATGCGCACAGGCAATCGCTTATCGAGATGGTGCGCCAGTCAACCTACCAGAGGCTATCCCTCCACTGCGGCGGCTATCCGGACTACCGCCAGCACCCTGAACTGGCCGATGTCCTTGACCCGCCCCGTCGGCGGAATGCGACGAGCCGGAAAACGCGCAAGTCTTACATCACAGTCCCCGCGCCGGCGCATGCCGGGACCTGACGGATGGTTACCGGGGTTTTACAGCGCCTATTTGCGAACTTACATGGAACGAAATGTACGGTTATTAACAGATCTGGCCATTTGGCAGCAATTCGGCCGGTTTGTCCAACTTGCCGCGGCGTTGACTGCCTGGAGATCAATCACTCGCAACTTGGACGTGATCTGGTCATGACGCCGCAGACCGCACAGCGCTGGCTGGCGACACTGCGCGCGACATTCCAATGGTTTGAGACGCCGGCTTATCACGGCAACACGATCACAAGAATCAGCGGCAAACCCAAAGGATACCTCGCCGATACCGGATTAGCCTGCAGTCTCCAGAAAATTTCAGCCGCGTCAACATTATCGGGTCATCCGTTGGCGGGGGCGCTTTTTGAAACCGCTTTATCCCGATCGGGCACAATTTGTTTAAACATGGTGGAATTATGGCCAGTTATTGGCATGGTTGAATTAAATTGCTACCGAACGGAAATACATTGCAATAATTGCAATGAAAACATTCCCGATCAGGCATTTTATGGCAATTCTTATTGTATTTATTCCCGATCGGTAGTACTATATTGCAAATGAAGCAGTTATCAGGAGACATCCCGCGAAATACCGTGATCGGATCGGCTAAAACGCTCGAACACCACCGTGATCCGCATGACAGTATTGGCATGTACATTCGCAAACGTCGCCGTGCGGCAAAACTCAGCCAGCGTGAATTGGCGCAACTTGCAGATGTCGGAACACGCTTTGTTTCAGAACTGGAGAGCGACAAACCGACTGTCCGGATGGATGCAGTGAACAAGGTTTTACGCGTGTTCGGTAAAAAAGCCAGCTATGTCGATGTAACGCCGGATCAGAGGTTGACCGATGCATTATAGAACCGCAAAAGTATCTCTGAATGGCCGGGTGGCGGGGAAATTGGAAGAACTCCCCGGCGGCGCAACACGCTTTACGTATGGCAATCCGTGGCTTCGCCGCAGCGGTGCTGTGCCCATATCCTTGACACTGCCCTTGCGGGAAAAGCCCTACGAATCGGAAGGATTACACCCATTTTTTGAAAATCTGCTCCCTGAGGGATGGCTGCTGGAAGTGTCGGCGCGAAAGCTGAAATTACCAAAGACGGATGCATTCGGTTTGCTACTGGCCATGGGTTCCGACTGCGTGGGAGCAGTGGAAATCGTTCCGGAATAATCCGAAAGCGGGAGAGCTTTTTTAGTGCGGTGCAAGTGTGTTTTTGGCAATTTTACTTGAAGGGTACAGACGTTGGCGAGTTGTGGAATCTGTCTGAAGCCAACTGCGGACGCCGCGGATTATCACCCGCAATGCGCCATGAGACTCTTCGGGACCAGAAGGGTGCCGCATTTTGATGTTGAGATGGCGGAACTATATGCCCAGGCGGCGAGACTGGCGGGGAAAATGTCGATTTCCGGGGTGCAAATCAAACTATCCATGAAAGTCTCCGAAGATCAGTCGCGGCTGGAGCTTGTTTCCGCAGGTGGCCGTTACATCCTAAAGCCGCCGCAGGCTGTTTTTCCCAATCTCGCTGAAAATGAGAGCCTGACGATGCGTATAGCTGACATGGTTGGAATTGAAATTTCGCCGCATGGCCTGTTGCGTCTGAAAGATGGAAGCATGGCATATATCATCAAACGTTTTGATCGGCCAGAAGGCGGCGGCAAATTACAGGTCGAGGATTTTTGCCAGTTGGCCGGCATCTCGGCGGCGGAGAAGTACACTGGATCAGCGGAACTATGCGTGCGATTGTTGCGCCAATTTGCCGACGAACCGCTTATTGAAATCCGCAAGCTCTTCCGTTTGATGCTATTGAGTTGGTGGGTTTGCAACGGCGATCTGCACTTGAAGAATCTTTCCATGCTGACGTTGGGCGATGGCCGCCACCAGCTCTCACCAGCCTATGATCTGGTCAATACCCGGCTGGTGATTCCGGATGACTACGCGCTTTCCCTTCCGGTATGCGGAAAAAAAGACTCCATCACGCGTCGCACGTGGCTGGATTTCGCGAAGTATTGTGACCTTCCGGTCAAGGCTGCGGAAAGCCTGCTTTCCGCCCAAACAGACGCCCTCGGTGCGGCCACGGATCTGATCCAACAATCGTTTCTTCTGCCCGCTCAGAAAAACCAATATGCCCAAATGATTAAGGAACACACGCGCGTTCTCCAGGGGCATTGATATAAAAATTATTTACAGCATCGGCAATTCACTCCGGAGTGCGGGGCGATTGCGTCGATTCACGCGCAGCGACTCTAGGAGCCTGTCCGAGTAATGGCCGGGTTGCGACGACATGTTTTTTGGCTTCCATCAAGAAGTGGCGACGATGGCGTA
>DAHVEJ010000079.1 GCA_027313145.1 Phycisphaerales bacterium
CCGTAAGGAACCGATCTTCCTTCCGGCTATGATCCGCATCGTACTTTTCGCAATGGTAAAAGCCCGCGGACTTATCCGCCAGAACGCAAGCCGCATCGTCGAATGAAACGCCGTGCTTTGCGAGATTCGCGGCGGCCTTGTTGCGATCCCATTCAAACCTATCATGCAACATAGGATATTTTCCATCTTTGCATTCATAAGCGTATTGTTCATACAATGTAGTGTAGCTGCAACTGAAGATTATTACGCACCGCATTCCTTGCGGCCGGATTTTCGCAAATGACATGTCCGCCCCACCGGATAATAAGTTTCCCGCCGTGCCCCACATTGCAGCACCCCTAATCGCAACGCATCGCTCGAGGTCGGGCACGCCTTGCGATCGGCGACAGCAAAGCTTAAGACACTTCCGATCTGGGCGGCGGCTTTTCCAGGCGGCGTCCGTAAAGTTATTGAACCAACAAAATCTCGCGGTTCTTCACCGGTTTCCTCGGCGTATTCCTGATACCAGGCCTGCCGCCGCTGACATAAATAAAGTGTATCCAGCAAATCCGGGCTTGGCGTTTGCACGCCACGCCCTTCAAATGTTCGTAAATCCGCAATGGGCAGGTGTTCTTCCGGAGGTTCCTTGAGAAATAAAAAACCCACCGGCACGCGCGATGCCTTAGCGAACTCCTCCATCTGTTTCAGCGATGGCGAAGCCCTTCCCGCCATCCAATCGGCCAACTTTGGGAACTTTTGCTGAAGCGCCGCAGGATCGCCGGACCGAACCATAGCCCATTGCAGCACGTTCGGAGTTACTGTGGCCCTGACCATGCCGTTGTCCCTTATTTGGGGTTAAGCTTGCCTTTAGCGAAAGACGTGATATTACGCCTGCCGCAGTTCGAATTCTAGCATAATACTACGGCTCTGTAACACGGCCAGCCGCCGACATATCTCTCGTCAAGCCAAAGTTAAAATGTCACCGCTGGCATATTTCTATTTCCACCCCGCCCGGCCATCTCCAATTTCCAGCGCCAGAGACTTGCGCAGCATAACAGTGCCTTCGTGCATTTTCGTTTTTATAAAAAATACATTCTGATAATTTAGTTGCAAAAGATTTCAAATTATTTTAGAATCTTTCATAACTTGCCGATGATGGCTTCAGGAGGCAACATTATGGCCGAATCTGGTTCCGCAGTTTTGGATCGTAAAACGGTTGAAAATCTCGTCCGCGAGTCTTTGCGGCAGCGGTTGGCGGGCGAAGGCCGGGTGATTAAGCCATCGAGCCACAATGGCGGCCCCAATCCGCTGGTGGTGAATGTTTCAGCGCGGCACATGCATGTATCGCAGGAAGCTTTGGACGTTCTTTTCGGGCCGGGATCCAAATTAACAAAACTCAAAGACTTATACCAGGAAGGCGAATTTGCCAGCGAGCAACTGGTCAATATTATCGGCCCGCGTAACCGCATGATTCCCAGCGTTCGCATTTTGGGGCCGGTACGCAATTACACGCAAATTGAACTTAGCTACACCGACGGCATATTTATGGGCATCGACCTGCCCTTGCGAATCAGCGGCGATCATAAGGACACGCCCGGCATGGTGGTGGTAGGCCCTTATGGTGCATTGAATATGAAAAACGGCGTCATCCGGGCGATGCGGCATGTCCACATGAACAAAGCGGATATGGCACATTACGGCGTTAAAGATGGCGACATGATGAAACTGGCGATTACGGGGCCATGCGGGGTGGTGTTTGATAACCTGCGCGTGCGCGAGCATCCGAAGGTACGGTTAGAAGTACACATTGATACCGATGAAGGTAACGCGTGTGATCTGGAATCAGCCACGCGAATTGAATTGATCCGCTGATACGACCGGCGGTGGCAATACAGGTTGACTTTTTTTAGGAGTTTTTATGGCACAGGCATTAGGCATGATTGAAACGCGCGGATTGGTATCGCTGATTGAAGCCAGCGACGCGGCCTTGAAGTCCGCCAGCGTACAGATGATCGGCTGGGACAAAATTGGTTCCGGCATCGTCACTACGTTTATCACGGGCGATGTCGGCGCGGTGAAGTCCGCCGTGGATGCGGCCGCGGAAGCCGCTGGGAAAATTGGTGAAGTGCTTGCGGTGCATGTGATTGCCCGCCCGCATGAAGATTTGGCCAATGTATTGCCCAAGAGCAAGACCGCAGCGGCGGCAGGCGTTCCGGCAAAGAAGTAATGCTTCCGGCAATGACGCAACCGGCATGGCCCGCTCCGCCCCAGAGTTTGGAGCACTGAAGCTAGTTGGGCTTAAGCAGCATTGCCTGTGGATTGTTACAGGTTAAGACAAAACTTTTTTAGGAGCCAATATTATGGCACACGCACTTGGATTAATTGAAACGAAGGGTCAGACCGGCATCGTGGAAGCCACGGATGCCATGCTGAAGGCAGCGAATGTATCGCTGGTAAAAAGCATTCAGATCGGCGGAGCCTACGTGACGGTGATCGTCAAAGGTGATGTCGGTTCCGTCAAGGCGGCGGTAGAAGCCGGGGCGGCAGCGGCGCAAAAGACCGGTGAACTTATCGCATCGCATGTGATTGCCAGGCCCACGGAAGGGTTGATGGAAAACTTCTGACGCGGCGCGATTGAAAAGCACCGGATGGACAATCCGGTGTCGTGGACTGACCACCGGTTTATTGCCACGGTGCTCTATGACGCGATAGGGCCGCGAGCACGGGATCGTTAATTCGGTGGTGGGCGGCGTGTCGCTGAACGATTGCCGCGCCGTGCAAGCACACGCGGCTAAATGGTCGATGTGGTGCCGACCTTAATAGTGTTGTTTGGGATTTCTGATGATTGTTCTGGTTGCCAATCTTGGTTCCACGAGCTTTAAGTACAAGCTCTTTGATATGGCCGCGGGCGAGCGCGTTCTGGCGGAAGGCGCTGCGGATCGCATTGGCCTGTCGGAAAGTGCGTGGACTTTTACGCCGACGGGCAAATCCAAACTCACGGGTAGCGCTCAGTTGTCTGATCATGGTGCCGCGATCGAACTGCATCTGCATGAACTGGTGCGGGCGGGCGTGATTGAAAAAATGGAAGACGTCCAAGCCATCGGGTTTAAGGCGGTACACGGCGGGCCATTGGAAGTGGTGCAGGTGGATGAGCATGTGCTTGATGTTATGCAGCAGTTTGCCGATGTAGCGCCGACCCACAATCCACCCTACATCGCGGCGATGCGGGCATTTGCCCGGAGATTGCCGGGAATTCCGCAGGTGGCGGCATTTGAAACGGCGTTTCATCAGAGCATTCCGTTGCATCGGCAGGCGTATGCGATTCCTTATGAGTGGACAGAAAAACTGGGCATCCGCCGCTATGGATTTCATGGCGCATCGCACCGCTACATCGCGACGCGCATGGAAGAATTAAATCCGCAGGCGCGGAAAATTATTTCCGTGCATCTGGGCGGGTCAAGCAGTGTGAATGCCACGCACCATGGGAAGAGTGTGGCCAATAGTTTTGGCATGACAGCGCAAAGCGGCCTGCCGCAGGCATCACGCTGTGGTGATTTTGATACGTTTGCGTTGCTGAAGTTGTTGCAGGCCGGTCTGAAGCTGGAAGACATCTGGAAGAAGCTCGGGAAAGAGGGCGGATTGCTGGGAGTCAGCGGAGTCAGTTCGGATTGCCGCGATGTGGAACAGGCCGCAGCGCAGGGGAACAAACAGGCGCAACTGGCACTGGATATTTTTGTGGAATCGGTGCGGCAGTATATCGGGGCGTATCTTGCGGTGCTTAACGGGGCCGACGCGGTGGTATTTACCGGCGGCATCGGTCAGAACGCCGCAAATATTCGCGAACGGATTATTTCCGACATGCAATATGCGGGCATTGTGCTGGATACAGGGAAAAATCGTCAGGCAAAAGGCGAGCACCGCATAGACGCCCCGGAGAGCAAAGTGCAGATTTGGATACTGCCGACGAATGAAGAAATTATTGTGGCCCGGCAGACCGTTTGGGCCTTGCAAAGCAACGAACACAAGCCGCGACCGCGGGTCGCGCCGGTTCATGGATAATGGTTATTTTTTTAGGAGTCCAACAATGTCACAACAAGCAATCGGCATGATTGAAGCCAAGGGCCTTATCGCCGCCGTCGAAGCCGCGGATGCCGCACTCAAGGCCGCCAATGTGCAGTATGTAGGGCAGCATCGCGTGGGGAATGGTCTGGTTGCGATCACTTTTACCGGTGACGTGTCAGCGGTAAAAGCCGCGGTGGAAGCCGGTGCCGCCGCCGGAAGCAAATTGGGTCAGATCGCGGCAACCTCCGTGATTGCCCGTCCGCATGAAGAGACCGTGAAGGTTTGATGCGCCGCACCCGAGATTTCAAATTTGAAATTTCAGATTTGAGATTTTCAGATGCTGGGAATGCGGGCATCAGGATTTCAGTTTTCAAATTTAAGATTTGAAATTTGGGATCGGACGTAGTCTGTCGTGATTAGAGGAAAATCCCGTAGATGGGGTTTGGATAATTATGGATCAATCCGCACTTGTTGAATCTGTGGTTCGTGAAGTTCTCCAGCGACTGGGCACGACGGGTGGTGTAAAAACTTCCGGCGGTGCCAATGGTATATTCAAAACCGCCGGTGATGCGGTGGAAGCGGCGTCGCGGGCGCAACAGCAACTGGCCAAAGCGGGGATGGAAGTCCGGGACGGCATCTGCAAGCTTATCAAGAAAATTGCGGTGCAGAACGCGGACGCGTGGGCCCGCATGGAACTGGATGAAACCAAAGTCGGCCGCTTGGATCATAAGATAGCTAAACTCCACCTGTTGACCAAAGTGCCGGGGGTGGAATTTATCCGCACGGCGGCACACAGCGGGGATAATGGCATATCCCTGGATGAAATGGCCCCCTGGGGCGTAATCGGTGTAGTAACGCCGGTGACGCATTCGATACCGACCCTTAGCGCCAATGCGATTAATATGATCGCCGCCGGCAACGCTCTGGTGGCCAATGCCCATCCATCCGGTCATCGCTGCGCTGCCGAAGCGGTACGCGTATACAACCGGCAGATAGCGGAAACATTTGGCATTGATAATTTGATCTGCGTTATTGAGCCACCGACACTGGAATCAGCCAATGCTCTGTTTGAACATCCGGATGTGGCCCTGCTGGTCATTACCGGCGGACCGGCGGTGGCGCGGGCGGCGATGGCCCAGAAGAAGCGGGCGGTGGTGGGCGGCCCGGGCAATCCGCCGGTGGTTATTGATGAAACAGCCGATCTTGATCGTGCTGCACGCTCCATCATTACGGGCGGGGGTTTTGATAATAATCTGCTGTGCATCGGTGAAAAAGAAGTATTTGTGGTGGAATGCGTCTTTGACAAGATGATGGACGCGATGAGTCGGGCCGGTGCGGTGCGGCTGAATAAAGAACAGATTGATCAGCTCACAAAAAAAGCCTTCAGTTGGAAGGACGACCATTACGCGGTCAACAAGGAACTGGTGGGCAAAAATTGTTCGGTTCTGGCGCAGGCCGCTGGAGCACACTGTGCGGACAATGTGGAATTGCTGTTCGGTGAAACCGATGAAAATAACCCCTTTGTGGCGGAAGAGCAGATGATGCCGTTTGTACCCTTTGTGCGGGCGAGAAATTTTGACCAGGCACTGGAACTGGCGGTGAAATATGAACATGGCTTTGGCCACACAGGTATTATTCATTCCAACAATTTAGGTCATATCACCCGTATGGGACAGGTGATGAACACAACATTATTTGCGGTCAATGGCCCCAGCACCGCGGCGCTTGGCATACAGGGGGAAGGGTATGCCAGTTACACTGTCGCCACACCGACGGGCGAGGGGGTGACCAATCCGCTGACGTTTGCGCGTTTCCGACGCATGGCCATCAGCGGTTCGCTGCATGTGGTGTAAGTATTATTTCAGCGGTGCCGGAAGCTATACAGGCCTCAGGAGTTAATTGTGGACGCAAGTCCGGAACTTATTAAAAAAATCACCGATGCGGTGCTGGAAGTACTAAGCCGCAAGGCTGATACCGCCGCTTCACCGGCTGCGGTTCACGCGCCCGTGGGAATATGCACCGGCGATTATTCCAAGTTCCCGGAACTGGCGAATGTGCGATCAGCCCATGCTCCGGTGGCAAATACCGCACCGAACGGCTTTGTGGAAGATGCCGCAGCGGCGAATCAGGTTGCGGCGCAAGGTGCTTCCATTTCGGCAGCCACCGCGCCAATCGCCCCCGCCGCGGAGGCAGGTCCTGTGCTCCACGGTGTCATTACCGCGTCCAAACTTGCGGGGCTGGAGGGAACCATTTATCTGGCACCTGGGGCGCGGCTTTCACCGCTGGCCATGGACTTGATTAAGCAGCGGGGGCTGCAAATGCAGAGAGTTTCCGCAGCCCCCCAAGCTGCCCCCGTAGCGTCCTGGATTTACTGGATGCAGGGCCATTGCCCATCGGCGGCACGGGTCATTGAACAAGGACGCGGCAAAGCCGTGGCGGATATACGCACATCGGCCAATCAGCAATTACCGGCGGTTATTCGGGCGATAGCAAAAGAATTTTCGGGCGGGCAGACGCGACTGGCTGTGCTGTTTGTGCCATCAGCGGCGCGGGCGGTGTGTCTGGCCAATCGGTGTGAGAATTTGCGAGCCGTTGTCGGAACGTGTCGGCAGGCCGTGCAGGAAGGCATTGAATTTCTGGGTGCCAATGTGCTGGTGCTGGAATATCCGCATCATGGGTTTAAATCCATGGATGAATTGGTCAGGCTTTTTTTGACCTCCAGTGGACGAGCTCCCAAAGATGTTGAAAGTCAGTTAATCGAATTGGCCGCCTGCCGTTAGAGCGGAACCGCGGCGTCGTGATATTTTTGAGGTATATTATGCAGAATCAATTTCAAGTCCGTCAGGAAATGTGCGATGTCGGCCACCGTATCTGGATGCGCGGCTACTGCGCGGGCAATGAGGGCAACCACAGCGTCCGCATTGCCGAGGATCGTGTCCTGTGCACTCCCACGGGCGTATCCAAAGGGTTTCTGACGCCGGACCAGATCACCGTTGTGGATATGAATGGCAAACAGGTTGATACGCATAACAAAATGAAACGCACCAGCGAAGTGCTGCTGCACCTGCAGATTTATAAAGCCCGGAAAGATGTGAAAGCGGTGGTGCATTCCCACCCGCCCCATGCGACCGCATTTGCCATGGCCAATATTCCCATTCCGGAAGGCATTCACCCAGAGGCGGAAGTGTTTCTGGGTAAAGTTCCCATGGCCAAGTACACGACACCAAGTTACAAGGAACTCGGCGAATCAGTGGTGGCCTTAATCACCAAAGACACCAATACGGTGATGATGGGCAATCACGGTTCGGTCTGCTTTGATACCTCCTTGATCAGCGCTTATTACAAGCTGGAAATTCTGGATGCGTATTGCCGCATTCTGCTTTTGACGCGGCAGCTTGGGAAAATCAATCAGTTGTCGCAGCAGGAAATGGTGGACTTGCTGAAAGTCAAAGAAAAGTTCGGCATGCCGGATCAACGGCTTGCCTGTGCACCCACGGGCTGTATCGGCGCGGACAATCAACCGTTCCTGGCAGGCTTTGATGCCCCGACCCAAAGCGTATGTGCCTGTCGGAGTGATGGCCACATTGAATCGACCGGCCCCGTGATTACCGAAGATAAACTGGAAGATCTGGTGCAGAAAATGACCGACCAAATCATGGCCGGCCTGAGATGAGTTACGAGTAGTTAGAAGTTGGAAGCTAGGAGTTAGGAGTTAGGAGCTGGAAGCGACAGATGATGAAGCGAAGCGCTTCCAATGTCTTCTAACTCCTGACTCCTAACTCCTAACTCCTAACACCTTCAGGCATTTTACGAAAGGATCGTTATGAAAGTTACAATTATCGGTGGCGGCGGCCGCGTGGGTTCCAATGCCGCGTTTGCGTTGCAGTGTGCGGGCATTGTCCGGGAAATTGCTCTCGTGGATGCCAATGCGGAGTTGGCCTCCGGTGAGGCGTTGGACCTGCTGCATGGTGCATCGCTGGTGGGGGATCAGAGCATTTACGCAACGGACATCAAGGGGGCGGCGAATTCTGATGTCATCTGCATCACCGCGGGCCTGCGCCGCAAGCCTGATGAGTCCCGGTTGGATCTGATTAATCGCAATGTATCCCTGTATAAAGGGGTTCTGGATTCCCTCAAGGGCGCGGGCGTTAAAAAGGAATGTATTTTTGTCGTGGTATCCAACCCGGTGGATGTGCTGACGCGGTTGAACATTGAATATCTGGGCTGGCCGGCCAAACAGGTGATTGGCTTGGGCACGGTGCTGGATACCACGCGCTTCCGATCTCTGATCGCGGCTGCGAAAAATCTTCCGGCAACGCAGGTGGATGCGATTATTCTCGGCGAGCATGGCGATACCATGACGCCGATATGGAGCACCGCAACCGTAGCGGGAATGCCGCTGATTAAAATGGTCGCGCCACCCCAGCAGGCGGAGATATTCCGGAAAACTCAAACCTCCGGCGCGGAAGTAATTAAACTAAAAGGCGGCGCGGGCTACGCGGTGGGATTAAGCATTGCCGAAGTTATTCATTCCATTGCTTTGGACCGCAAGCGGATTTTGCCGGTCAGCAGTCAGCTTAACGGGCAATATGGAATCAAAACAGTTTGCTTAAGCGTGCCGACGGTCGTGGGTGCCGCAGGTGTGGAAGCAGCTCTGGAGCCGGAATTGTGGCCCAAGGAAGTCGCGGGAATTCAAGCCAGCGCCCGAGCACTGGAAGAGACCTGGGGCAAAATAAAATAAGCCTTCCGGTGCCGTACTTTAATGGAATTGCCTGATGCTGATCGTGGATCGCCAAAAAAAACTTCTTGACATTCTGCGAACGCGGCAAAGCGCGTCATTAGAACAATTGTCGGAAGAACTTGGCGTATCGAGTTCCACGGTGCGGCGGGATGTGGATGCCTTGTGCGGTCAAGGCGTACTGGAAGCCACGCGCGGCGGCGTATTATTTCGCGGACGTTCACCGGCGATGCTGGACCTGGATCAGCGGATGCAGGAACAGGTCGAAGCCAAGCGGGCTATCGGCAAAGCCGCCGCCGCGATGATTGAACCCGGTATGACGGTCTATTTTGACGGCGGTTCAACCATTGATTACACCGTACAGCAATTGGATGTTCGACCGCTGCAAGTGGTGACCAACAGCCTGACGGTGGCCAATCATTTCGCCAATGATGAGGGGGTGGAGTTGCTGGTGCTGGGCGGCGCGATGTATCCGCGATCGGGCGTATTGGTGGGGCCTATCACCATGCAGGCGCTGGCGGAAATTCATGCTGATGTCATGATTTTTTCCGTGGCCGGGATTTATGAAACCGATATTTTTAATACCAATCTGGCCATGGTGCAAATTGAAAAACTCGCCTTGAAGCAGGCTGCCAGAAAAATTTTGTTGGCCGACGCGGGCAAATTCGGCCGCAAAGGTCTGGCCCGGGTATGTTCCATTGAAGACCTTGATCTGATCATTACCGACGCAGCCATCACGGAAAACTGGAAAAACAAATTGCAGGACCGCCTGAAAATCGCGGAGTAGACGCCATCGCTTGGGCGCAAAAGAAGCCGCCGGCGGGGAACCGGGGCTTCAGGCGGAAGAGAGGTGGGTGATGCGTTGTGGAAAGCGAACGCAAGGGAAGTGTAATGGCGCATTGTGAAGCTGGTATGAGCATCCGGTAAATTTGCGTTGAGCATTACGTTGGCGGATTGTAAATGCGGATTGTAAATAATGAGGGCTATTTCTTTTTTTGCGGCAGGGCAATTGACGCGACGGTCGCGAGAGCCAGGATGGCTGCGATGACCAGCAGAGACGTGATTGTACCTATGTGAATCGCTGAACCATAACCACCAAGCAGCGGCAAGAGCATTTTCCCGCCGATAAACAGCAGTATCAATGCCAGGCCCGCTTCCAGAAAGCGCAGGCGGTCCATGAGCGGTGCCATAATAAAATAGAGCCGATGCAACGCCAGCACGGCAAACACATTACTGCTTGTCACAATCAACGGATCGCTGGTAATACCAAAAACCGCCGGAATTGAATCAAAGGCAAACAGCACATCCACCAGACCTACCAGAATAATGGCCAGAAGCAATGGGGTAATACAGCGACGGCCATTGACGGTGACAATCATCCGTCGTCCGGAAGAAATGTCCGCGATAGGAAGCACTTTACCGGCTACGCGGATCAGGCGAGTTCCCAAGCCGCTTTCGCCGTGCCGCTGAAAAAACATCCCCACGGCCGCCAGCAGCAGAAAGGCACCCATAAAATAGAAAAGCATATGGAACCGGGTTACCAGCGCCAGACCGGTAAGAATAAGCGCCACGCGCGCTAAAATTGCAATGATAATCGCCCAGAACATTACCAGGCCCTGATCAGTTGGGGGGATTTTAAGGGTTCGCAGCATAAGAATAAACATCATCACGTTGTCCGCGCTTAGGCCCAGTTCCAGCAGATAACCGGTGCCGAAAGTTAGCAGCCCCTGCTGATCAGTGCCCTGTGGCACCGCAGTATTTGGAAGATAGGCAAAGTGCAGGTACACGCCGAAAGCCAAAGCGATGATCATCGGCAAAAGGCACAACATTGCGGCACGCCGGAAGGCGTTGCCGTCGGCGCGTGCCTGCGGAATTAGAAGATCCGTCGCCAGGATCGCGACGGAGAGAAAAATAAATAAAATCCACGCAAACATCATGGCAATACGCCTCGTGCGGCAGAGACAGGACCGTCTTTCGGCCGCGCGGGCGGCCAGGATTTCACGAGGCGATCAATAAAAGCCACATACTGTCGCTGCAAGCCGGGATGACAGGTGAAAAAATACCGCAGATATAATTCACCGGCAACGCGATTCCAGCGCAGCGTGAGGTCCTGCGTGTCCGCTTTACTAAGCCCTGAATGGGCCAGCAGGCTGTTTAATTGGCCCTTTTCCGCCATGGTTAAAAGCTTCAGAAGTTCCGGTCGATAACGGCTATGCTCCAGAAACAGCATAAATGACCAAACTTCAGCATAATAGGCGCGGATATACGCGGCATGGTGCAGGACCACACTGCCTGCCTGCGTACCGGCCAAGTCTCGTAGCGGCAATAATTGCCGCCGTTCCATGGCTTGGCGGAGCATTTCCCAACGTGGGGCGTTTAACCAGGGCGTAAAAATTGGATAGCCATGTCGCCACCGCATGGCTTCGCACTGCGTGGCCAAGCCTTCATCCAGCCAGGCGGGGAGATGATCTTTTAAGGCCAGGAAGCTGAACTGGTGCCATGCCTCATGTGCGATCACGGATAAAACCTCTGCGACGTTAGAACGGTACGCGGAAAATATGCCCTCGCGTTCATATCCACCGGCTTCAATATGAAGATATATGTGCGCTTGCAAGCCGGTGGTTTGGCGCGTGTAGCGCGCCCACTGCGTGCGGTCACGAAACACATAACCCACCATCGGCAACTTAGGCTTTGCACCGGGGAGCAGTCGGATAAACCGGGCGAAATCCGCCTCCAGCACCCGCGCCATAAGCCGCTGCTGCAGCGGATTATCAATGGTCGTGTAAATGCGGTAATGCTGGGTCCGAATAATGCACCCGCCCCTTGGGCCGCCGGGCCAAGGCGCAGCCATGGTGGGCAGCGCCTGCAAATGTCGCCGAGCCACAGAGTTCAACCCCACGGGCCACTGACTGGGGCTTGCGCAACCAGCAAGAATTACGGCTAAGACAACGACGAGAAAACAGCAGAAGATGCGCCAGCGTAAATACATTCGTGGAATGTTACCGCCCTATCCGACCATCCGGCAACCACCCGATTGATCGCTCAATCGTCCGCGTGCAGGTCCACTGTCATATCCTCTACGCTGGCAAACTTTTTGCCGTTGCCCTTTTCCGACTCAGTAATGCCCCTGCGCGTGACCGTATGGGAGACGATGCTCACCATCAACAGACGAACGACGGCGGATAGTGATAGTCTCATTGCTTTAAGTGCCTTTGTGGCGCGATTTCTGGTAGCGCGTTGATGCGAGCCACGAAGGTAAGTACCAGCCGTGGCCTTGGAGGTTCTCCTGGGTCTTTCACCAAGGTGATGTAGCGTCAATTAGCTCTTTCACGTCCCCGTGGCCGGCAGGGGCGGGATCAAAAACGAGGGTTGCTGTGCGGCGGCTTTGGCTTTCACACGCTTGCCGTTGATGCGGATTTTTCCGTTGGCGGTGGATGGTGCGGATTTTACAGGTACATCGGAACCAAGCAACGGCTCGCCGACTTTTGTTGCATCCAGCCGAGCTTGAATTCGCGTGGCGTATTCGGGGGACAACTCAAAGCCGATAAATTTTCGCCCCAGTTTTTTGGCTGTTACCAAGGTCGATCCGCTGCCGCCAAAGGGATCCAGCACCAGCTCGCCTTCATTGGAAGAGGCTCGGATAACACGCGCTAACAATTGTTCCGGCATCTGACAGCCATGCCAACCCGCACGCTCAACAAATGTGCCGCACACACGCGGAAAATACCAGATGTCTTCATTGGCCTGGAAGCTATCGGGAATATCCTGCGGGCGCAAAATCCAGGTATCATCCGGCAGCCGGCCATCGGGATTTCCGCGGCTGTCACCATACACCAGTGTTCGCGCGGACGGCACGCGTATGGGCGGAATATTAAAAGTAAACTTCTTCTTGTTTTTTACAAAATGGAACAGATGCGTGTGGCTGCGGGCAAATTTGAGTTTGCACTGCACGCCAAATGTGTAATACCAGAGCACCCAACTGCGGCAGGTCAGGCCGAGTTCGCGCTGAAAAAGAATTTTTAATTCTGCCGCGAAATCATCGCCGATAGCCAGCCAGAAGGTGCCGTCGGGCTTCAGTGCCCGCACCACGCCAGCGCCCCATTGCCGCGTCCACGCCAGATAATCCTCAGCAGCGCGTTTGTCCTCATAAACATCGTACTTGTAACCGATGTTAAACGGCGGATCAGCGAATACCAGATCAACGCTTGCTTCCGGCACTTCCGCCAAGCCTTCAATACAGTCGCGCTGATAAATCTGATTTAATTCCATCTTAACATCCTTATTCTAATTTTTTTGCGATCCCACCTTGAACCGCAAAATAATATCCGAACAAACCTCTAACCATACTATATATAGTACGATAGACCTCCGCCCATTGTCCAATGAGGGAGGATGCATTGTCGCAGAAACGGGGCTATTGTCACGATAATTATTTACTGACAGGTTATCCACAATTGGTCTGGGACACCTGCCGCACAGGAACAATTGCCAGCCCGCACGAATCGGGCGCAGCACCGCCAACCCCGGAGTGACACTTCAGGTCATTAAGAATACCCGGATAGCACCAAGGGTATGAATTCTCTTAACCGCCGTGATTATCTTGCGGGAATCACGATTCGTTCGCCGGCGCGAAGCTTATTGGGACTTGAACCGATGACGCGCCGGTTGGCATCGTAGATTTTCTTCCACATGGCGGGGTTATGGTAGAACTTCCGGGCGATTCCGGATAAATCTTCCCCGGCACGAACCACATATGTCCGTCCGCCGCGTGTGGAAGATGCGTAAACACGGCGGCGCGATGCGCGATATCTTGCCACCGAGCCGACGCTGCCATGATGCGGAAGACGAATTTTTTGTCCAATGCGCATGCGGCGCGGATCCAGACCCGGGTTGGCCCGTTCCAGCGCGTGAATCATGCGTTCATTGCCATAGATACGACGGGAAATGGAAGCCAGCGTATCACCCTTGCGAACCACATAGATGCCGCTGTGCGGGGCTGAAAGCGTCAGCGTCCGGCTGCGGTGGCGGCGGGCGTGCGAAGAAGTTCCCGAAGATGATCCGGTACTGCCGGAGGTTACAGGCGGAATATACAGCGTGGCATTTGTATTGGTATTGCCGGCGGTGGTGCCAGAGCCAGTGTTGCTAAGGCCGGTGTTGGATGAGGTATTTGTGTTGCCGCCAGTGGCGTTCGAATTGCCCGTATCCGCGCCCGGCGTATTAAGCGACAAAGTCGCATTGGAATTATCCGCCGTTGCACCGATCGGCCCGTTGGATTCAGCCGCCGGTGAAGTCGTGGCGGTTTGATCAAGTGCGGGTGCAGGCATGGAGGTTGCAGCCTGATCAGTCATGGCCGGCATCGTGGCGGGCATGGATGTCGCGGTAGTAGCCGGCAGGGAAATCAGCCCTGGCTGTGTTTGACTGGTCTGGGTGAGCACCGGTGGCACCGGGCTGGATCCGGGCAGATTCGGCGACTCCACCAGTGCGGGCTGCGCACTGGGAAGGGCATTATTTTCCGCCGTTTTGTTCGACGAGTTATGGAATGCAAAGTAAATGATAACCAGTACGACTATGATCAGTACCGCGACCAGAGCGACCTTAGCGTCGGTGCGCATGGAAATACTCCCGCAGAGTGGTTGCGCTTGGCTGGAAAAACTGGAAACCCGTCATATTAGCGCCAGCGGCAACCATTTCCTGACCGGTCCAGGCTGATTTGCACGTCGCTCCATGCGACAATACAGTTTCAGCGCCTTATAGATTACTACAGAGCAATCAATTCAACAAGGACATGTCGCGCCACGACACTTGTTTATCCGGCATCGCCATTATGGCAAGGAACTCTCAGAGGCAGGATCCGCTTCGACTTGATGATGATGATGCCCGCACGACGCATGATCGGCGGCCGTGCCCGGCGAGGGAACATTGTCTCCCATAGCCGTGACATCATGAATGGATTTAAAAAACGCCACCGCCGCCACACCAAAAAGCATCACCACCGCCAGGAAAAATCCGACGCCCAAATGGGCCAGATTATGCACTTTGATGCCGGTATTAATCTGAAGATCACCAATCGCCGGGAATATTAAGCCTATTAATCCTACCAGCGCAAATCCAAAGCCGCCCCAGGTCAAGACCCGTCCGGACATGAGCCGGGCAATCATGACGCGGGCATTTTCGCTGAATTTCCTTTTGGCCATCCATTGACCAAATAGCCCCCCCACCAGCACCTGCATGACCATTGTTCCCAAGCCAAAGCACATCCCCGGAACAAATCCAACCCATACATTGGGCATGTGCGGAGCCAAAGCGGTATACACCAAGATGGCAAACGCGCCGGTGCCCCATCCGGCGATAAATCCGTGTACCAGCGGCATCCACCAGGGTGCCGACTGGGGATCGGCACCCCCTTCTGAATGCAGCATATTATGCGTATGCAGCAGATGCCAGATTTTTCCGCGGCGCAGAATATAAATTCCCGAACCTGCCATGACCGTTCCAACGATAATATAAACCGAATAGTTGAACCAGTCCGCTCCCATTAACGCCATAACGGGCTTGACAAACAAATAGGCCAGTTCCGATGCAATGGAACGCTGCACGGTAAAGGCCAGCGAAAACAGCAGTCCCGCCCGCATACCCCCTTTCCAACTGTAGCTGCCGACGCTGTAGCTGAAGGTGATCGGCCATGTGTGCTCATCAGGGGTAATGCCATGCACCATTCCCAGCAAAAATGCCGTGGCCAGAATCGCCGCCACCGTCATTCCCACACCCGTGGGATTCCACAAATTCACACTCGCCAAGATCATGCAGGACATGTGTCCACCTCGCCAAACGACCCAATTCACCCCCGGGCCAGGGCTTTGCCACCACCGTGGAAGCATTCGCCTGAAAACCGCGGAGCTTTAATTCCTTACCGCCGCGTGCCGACGCGCTAAATGCGATGAAAGCTGCCCGTGCGGCACATGCTGTCCGCAGGTAGCGCACTGATCGGCTTTCTCAAAGCAATCGGCACATAATAATTCGCCGGTTTTTTCAAATTCAGTAAGCCGCAACTGATCCGGACGGGGCATTGTTTTCACCAGCTTACGCAATCGCGGCATGACGGGCAGCGCTGTATGACAGCCCGTGCAGGTTGCAAATTCAAGCTGTTTGAGCAGTAATTCAATTTCATGACTGCGATTGGCGGGGATAGTACCCTTGCCTTCACACAATGGACATAAATGCCCAAGATACGCATACACCGCATCGCGAATTAATTCGCTTTTATTTTTTACGCCACCCAGCAGATCCGCAAGTTTGGCGTCCACCTTAAAAGCCATGACCTGGTCCTTCGGCATGCGGTTGCTGCGTTTATCTTTCTTCATCGGTCATCCTTTAACACGTTATACCTGCGCCTTGATAAAGCCTGCTGATTCTATTATACAAAGTATTACCCGACTTCGGCAACCGTGTATTACTTTTTTGTATTACCTTCTTATACGTCTGATACCAGCCCGTGGTTCAGGCTTTCGCGCCGGGTTGAATCACTTGGCGTCATCACGCCACATTTCCCAGCCGGCTCGACGCTGCCGCATCGAGCTGATCGCACATGGCGTGATCAAGCGTTCAACGCGTCATGAAAGATAAACATTAGCCCGACGCGGAAGCGTCGCGGTTCGCCTCGGAACTCGCTGACGGAAAAAATCCGCACGCCAGTGTGGTACGCGTTGCACCAGCCGCGCGGGGCCGGCGATTGTCGCGTCACCAGGCCACAGCCGAATTTGATCCTCGGCAGTTTCAACGAGTCACCGGATGGCCGACGGGTTGGGATGTTGCCGGGCCTGCCGTTATCCGCGGAAGCATTTTCGCGGATATGGCAAGTTTCACCTTGGCCATGGCTGGATCCAGGCGAATCGCATGGCGATAAAACTTTTCCGCATACTTCAAATGGCCCGCCAGATAACTCACATGCGCTAATTCCATCCACCCGGCCGCAAAATTCGGCTTGAGTTTCAACGCCACTGCCAAATCCCGTGCCGCCGGCTCATATGCCCGCAAAGCCACCAGACAATTGGCCGAATTGGTCCACGCATCCACAGCCCCGGGGTCATGCAGCAGGTACCAGGCATAATAGTGCAAGGCACGATGATAGTGACCGGTAACCATGTATCCCGCCGCCAGATTAAAGACGACCGGCAGAGAATGGCGGTGCATGGCATTGGCCGCTACAAGTTGCACCATGGCCGGCCCATATTCCTGCCGCTCCAGCAGCGTGGCACCGTACAATCCTTTGACGATAAAGGAATTCCGATTGTGTTCGTACACATAATGCCACAGCGTATAATCCAAATCATATAATTTGCTTTGATTAAAGCTGATCCAGCCCAACACCACCAACAGCACGGTTGCCGCGGCCAGGGCCACAGCATGTTTCCATTGCCCCGCTTTATCCGCCAACCAATAAATAAGCTCGCCAGCCAGTACCATCGGGCCAATACACGCAAGATACTGATAATGATCCGCAACAAAGCTGTAAAGCTGCGTATAAAAGGTAATAAAGCCCAGCACCGGCCCGATGGTTATCAGATAAAACAGCATCGCTGCCATCGGCCCGCGGCCCATGCGATCCCTCATGGACCAGAGGAACGCGAACAGGGCGACCGCCGCGATGGCCCAGATGTATCCAACGCTGTTGCCCAGGTGCCACCGCGGATAAATCATCAGCAGCGGGTGAGGCCACAGCAACTTGATAATATAAAACCAGAAGGCGTGGCCGGCGATTAAAATCCGTTGTCCGATGGTAAATCGCCAATCCGCTCCATGTGTGCCCACACTGGTATGCTCCACATGAACGGTCACCATTCCGATGATAAACGCGATGATAAACCAGGGTATCAGTCGCAGAACAATTTCTTTGTCACGCCAGCGGTCTTTCCACCAGAGAATCACTAAAATAGCCACCGGCAGCGTGCATACCGCGGTTTTGCTTAACAATCCGAGCAAAAACAAAATGGTTGAAATAACATAGAGCTGATGATTCTGATAAAGCTTTTCGGTATTTACGGAATTGGATGGGGCGGCAGCTTTCGGCCCAACATCGATAAATTTCAGAAAGCTCAGCAACGCCAGAAAATAAAAAAAGCCCGACAACAGATTCTTAATTTCCGCCACCCACCCTACGGTCTCCACCTGAATCGGATGGATGGCAAACAGAGCAGCCACCAGCCACGCGGATCGTAATTCCAATCGCCGCAGAATAAGCCAGAGGAGAATGGCGTTGGCGGCTTGAAATAATACATTCACCAGGTGATAAGGCAGGGTTTGCAGACCCCACAGATGATATTCAATGGATAAGACACTTAATGTCATCGGATAATATTGCACTTCCCCCATAGCCTTGGTGGAAAGCCAGAATATTTCAAAACCCCGCCAATGATGGATCAGAGGATTGTTGGTCACCCACGCGGCGTCATCCCAGAGAAATACGCCCCAGCGCAGTGGGTAATAAACCGCTAGAGTCAACAACAGCAACCCGGCAATCCCTAAAATAGTGAGCCATTTCCCGCGTCCCGCGGACGCCTTCGCCAGCGCGACGGATTCGGGCGTTGATGCCGCGGATTTGCTGGGGTTCTTTCGCTTCATTCCATACTCTTTATTATCTTATTTTCCGTGCGATTGACGTACCTGCGATAAACGCTTCTGCCGCCGCATCAGGCGTTTGACGATGGCAGATTGCGCGGCGGCCTGCCGCGGATGATGCAGCGCCATGAAAGCTGCCGCCAGGGCCTGATGCGTTTGTATCCGCCACGGCTCGGGAGCACCATGCGCACCTAACGTATGATGTTCCAGCCGCAGTTGCCGGCCTAAAACCAGGACCGTCTGAAATTCCTTTGCGGCGGCGGCGGCGTGTCCATGCTGCAGAAGAACCATCCCATAGGCAAAATGCCCTTGGCCGAAATCAGGTGAGGCTATCAGGGCTTTGCGGTAATAGGGAATTGCTTCTTGCCAT
>DAHVEJ010000007.1:0-12214 GCA_027313145.1 Phycisphaerales bacterium
GCCTGCTTATCGGCAAAGCAAGCGGCTATGCGGTTGACACTATACGCGGCATTGACCCTGGCAATCATGGTGCTGTCGTCCGTCAACGCGCGCGCCGCGGACTGGCAGTTTTCCGTCCCAATGAATCCCGGTTATCTACGTAGGGCGTACCTGTGGGTTCCCCCGAATTGTCATCACGTCCGTGGCGTGATTTTGGGATTGCAGAATATGCTCGAACGCCCGTTGATGCTTGATCCCACCATTCGCAAGGCCTGCGCGGAAAATAATCTTGGAGAAGTCTGGATCGCACCCGGTGCCGTGGGTGGCAAGGACGCACCGGATTTACTTTTCAAAAACCCAAAGCGGGATTACGCCGCATTGCAAAAAATCATGGCCCGCCTGGCCAAAAGATCGGGTTACCCGGAAATTAAATATGCACCGATGTTGGTGGTGGGACATTCCGCAGCCGCGCCGTTTGTGTGGGGAATGGCATCCAAATACCCCAAGCGGGTTTTTGCGGTCATTCTGTATAAGAGCTGGTACCTCTGGCGGCCACTGAATGTGCCGTTTCTGGATGTGACCTCCGAATGGGGAGAATGGGGAAAAAACTGGGGCGGCGACGGGTTATCCTACGGTGGCAGGCAGGTCATTCGCTTACGCACCGGTTACCCCAACTGCCTGATGGGGGAGTTTTCGGATGTGGGCAGCGGCCACTTTGATTTTACGCATAGCTCGGCCGCAATTTTGGCAATCTTTATTCATGAAGCGGTACAGGCCCGCCTTCCGCGGAATGAGCCGCTTGACGCGCCGGTAAAACTCAAGATTGTAAATCCAAAATCCGGTTATCTGGTAGCCCGTAAAACTCTGGGAAGGCCGGATTTTAAATCAGTCGCTTATCGTGATTGGAAAGGCAACCCCACGAAAGCCTACTGGTATTTCAGTCGTCGGTTGGCGGATTCGATCAATGCGTACATGCTCAAGCGCAACGAGAAAAGGCCGCAAGCCATTGATTTTCTTATACATGGCAAGCCCGCCCCATTAATAACCAACGGCTTTGCCAGCCTGTCACCGCACTATCTTTCCAACGGCAGCACGTTTGTGGTTCATGCGACATGGCTTAACAAACCTCCCACTTCGCGGCTCTACCCCGGTGTGACAACACTGGGCCACGCTCCGACACCGATTTTATTCCGTACCGTGCCCAGCGGAGCTATTAAGCAGGTTGGCTCGAACGAATTCAAAATTGCCCTGCACGCCGGCGGATTCAAGCGGCTCGGCCCGCCCTGGGAACCGTGGGTATTGGCGTATAACGAAGGCAACAGGGAATATCGCCGCACCGATCGGCCCGCGCATGTCTGGATTCCAATACGAAATACCGTCGGAGAACAACAGACGCTGGCGTTTGATCCGATTCCGGATCCCAAACCGGGTACCCGGTCGATCACGCTGCACGCCACAGCAAGCTCTGGATTACCGGTGCAGTTTTACGTAATTTCCGGGCCGGTAAATCGGCATGGCAATACCCTCACTTTCAGTCGCATCCCGGTAAAAAGTAAATTTCCGCTTCGCGTGGTTATCGGCGCGTATCAGTGGGGCCGGGCGACTGCTCCGAAAGTACAATCCGCCGGACCCTTGCTGCAGCGATTTAACATAAACGCGCGGGGTGATGCGGTGGCGGTGCCATGAGGGCTTCAACGCGCAATACTCCGACTGGCTCCAAGAAAAGGGCCGGGCACATTTGTGCTCGGCCCTTGGCCTTTATTTATTTCTCAATCCAACGAGTGTGTGCAAGCGCGCAGGGCTTATGCACGGCGTGGCTTGAGCAGCAGCAGGCCGATTGCCCCGGCGGCAATCAAGAAGCTGAGCGTTGCCGGTTCGGGAACCGCGGCCGTCGAGACCACGAAGTTCCCGATCAAGGTGGTGCCCCCACTGGTTGCCGCGTTTCCCCAAAATCCCGCGAGTGCCGTGTTCGCTGCTGTGAACGTGTTTGCCGGCGCGTTGAGAGAAACAGCATTTCCGTCAAGCGAAATATTGGAAATCAGTCCCGTGCCCGCATTAATTGAATAGGACAACGTATGCGAAATAGCGTCGTTGAATCCGCTTACCGTGGTGCTGGTTGCGGCAGTTGGACTATTGCCCGAGACATTAATGAATAGGCTTACGGTGCCGGCGGCATTGACAGCCAGTCCCGTGAAGCCGTCAAAACCGTGGGTGCTTGATGACGATGCACTGGTGTAGAAACCCAGACCAGCTCCACGATAGGCGGTATTGGTCGAGGTGTTGTTGCTAATGTTGAAGGAATCAGAAATAGTGTATTGGGTCGATGTCGCATTCAGCGCAATTGCGTCACCCATGTCGGCACCGAGCGATGCCTGGTCGTTTTGAATAGTGTTTGACCAGAAGGAACCGTTCTGCGTCCAAGTTGTTCCGGGAACATCAGTGGGGGAAGGGGTGCGGCCATTGATGGCCGTGCCATTCGCGGCGATGAACGTATCTGAGACAATCACCGCTGCGCCGGCGTGCGCCGCAGAAAGCAGCAACGCACCTCCAACCAACACCATCATTGAACTTGTGTGAAACTTCATAAAATAACTCCTTGAAAGCACCGTCACTCTCCGGTAATTTGTCGGCCCGGCACAAGCCGAAGCTCAGAAGAACAAAATGTCGGATCATGACTTGGTGCTAATGATTCTACACCATATCTGATAAATAATCAAGAAAATTTCAGATGAATTTTGAATTTTTATTTATAATACTTGATTCATGATAATAAAGTTTATATTCGCGATAATATATGGCAATCGCTGCGACGCGCTCTTTCGCCCAAGCAATAATATTTCAAGAGTGTCAGCGAAATCGGCGATCCGAGGACTTTTTGACGGCGTTAAGTGATAGGTGATTATTGGTCTGTTGGTGGCACCAAAACCGGTTCGACGACCATTGTGATCCGGTTCCGTTCGCCCGGGTTCCTCAGCCGCCACAGCAGTTGTCGAACGCCGCTACGGCCAATCATGCGTAACCCCAAGTCAATGGTCGCGGGGCGGGGTGCGAGCTGGCGTAGAAATTCTTCCTGATTATCACAGGAAATAATCTCCACGTCCTTGGGCAACGTCAGGCCCCGGGATCGAAGAGCACGATATACTTCCGGTAACTGCGCATCAGACGCGACAAATAGTCCGGTGGGTGGATTGGTGGAATTAGAATATAGCTGATCAATGACCGCTCCGAATTGCTCCGGCGTGGGCCAAAATCCAGTGGCGTCCCCGGCGGCCGTCACAACTTGCGCGTTATTAGCGGAGGCGTATTCTCCGAAAGCCTTGATGCGTGTCGCAAAAGCCGCGTGTTTGGCGTATACGTTTATCGCCGCCACACAGCGATGGCGGCGTTCCAACAGATATTCCGCAGCCAGCCTGCCCACCGCGAGGTTGTCATACACCACGCGATCTATACGCGTGCCAATTTCATCATAGCCGCGCAGCAATCCTACGCAGGCGGCGTCCTGCAGAATCGTTCGGGCCTGCGGTGTAAGCGTGTCGGCATCCCCCAAGAGCAAAGTTCCGTCAATATCTCGTGAGGTTAATGCCGCCGGCAAAAAACCGTCTGGTTCCAGTGTAGCCAGAACCAGATTTAAGCCCGATTCCTTGACGCTGGCTTCAATGCCATGGATTAAATCGGGAAAAACCGGAAGGCGATACAACTCGGCGGTATTTACGCCCACGGCCAGAAGGAGAATATTTCCCGTTTTCAAGCCCTTTCGCGAGGCCGGCTTGGGGCCAGGCCGGCGAGCTGGGGGCTGATAGCCCATTCGGGTCATGACATCCTGAACTTGCCGCACCACCTCGGAATTTACTCCGGGCATCTTATTAATAACGCGCGAAACTGTAGATGCGGAGACCCCCGCTTCCTGCGCAATGACGGCCAAGGAGTTCTTTTTAGGGCGAGAAGGTGACGCTATTTTTGCTTCCATGATGACAGCAATCGTAACACTTTGCTGATAGAGAGTCAAGAAAATTGCTTAAGTAATTTTCCATAAAATACGTTTTTATGTATTTATAATTACTATTTGCGATTATACAGCTTTATAAGTGTAATTTGCAGCTCAGATATTGCAAGATTCTGTTGAATATTGCAGTAATTATCTGTATATTCAGCGTAGCCGTAATCGGCATCACTATGTTGCGACCGCGTTTTAAAATTCGTGCGACGCTCTGCTGGGATTTCAGGAGTTAATGGATGGTTGGCTATCGTGTTTGGCCCAATGATGCTACCTGCCAATTCCGGAGATCGGATCTTTTCTGTTCCCCCGAGCGGCGGGTTCTGTTTTGTTTGTGATGGCCAACGACCGTCCTTGACGTGAGATAAGTATTATGAGCCAGCCTGCCAGATTTTACAGTTTTTGGGCAGTCAACGGCCCGCTGGAGCTAGCGGCTATGCGGCGGCAGTTGGCAGAAATGAAAACGGCCGGATTTGACGGCGTAGTATTTCATCCGCGGTTCTATCCAAACGATCCGCCCTATATGTCGGCCCCTTTTCTGAGGTTGCTTTCAGAGGCGATTCTATTTGCCCAATCAATCGCGCTAAGCTTCTGGATTTATGATGAAAACGGCTGGCCCAGCGGCATTGCCGACGGCCAACTGCTGAAGCGTTATCCCGATGATTCCGCAATGCGATTGGAACTTGTTCCGGGAGATATTCCGGAATCTCTGGTGCGATTTTCGGTTAATAAACAACTTCAAATCTGCCAGCCAACGCACCCATCCGCGGAAGCTTTCAGTCTGCTGCCGCAGAAAGTATATGGTATTGACTGTCTGAATCCGGGTGCGTGCCGGCATTTTCTGGCGCTGACGCACGAACGCTACCGCACGGGGCTTTCGCCAGAGGCATTTGCTTATGTTGAGGCTTTTTTTTCGGATGAGCCGGAATTTGGCTTAAGCTGGGGCGATCTGCCTAAATACGGGGCCGTACCGTGGACGTCAAACATGTTGCAATTATTGCATGATCGCGTTGGAAATGGCGCATTGGAGCGTTTACCTCTGTTATTCTTTGACGCCCCGGGAGCCGAGGAATTTCGCGTGCAATTCTGGGAACTGGCGACAGACTTATTCTGTGCCGGCTTTCTTGACCCGTATCAGAAGTGGGTAACGGAACATGGAAAGTGCTTTACCATGCACGTTAAAGGGGAAGAGCACCCGCTATTTCAGGTACCAATGGTTGGTTCATGCCATCAGGCCTTTCAGCATGTGCGCTTCCCGGGAATTGACGCACTGGAACGCGATCCGTCCAATGACTATTTTCCGCGGCAGGTAGCATCGGCAGCCGCGCAATTTGGTAATGGTCGATCCATGGTGGAGTGCTTTGGTGGGGCTGGCTGGGGGGCCGGCCCGGCTGACCTTGAGCGGTATCTGCTTTGGCTGGGACGTAACGGACTGACCGATTTTGTTTTGCATCTGAACCAGTACCGGCTCAATACCGCGGCGATTCGGGATTGGCCGCCCTCACAGCCGACGCATTTGAGCTGGCGAGAGGCTTACCCGGAGGTGCTGGTGAAGGTGCGGCGGCAGTTGAATTCAGCACCCATCCGGCGTGCCAATACGCTGCTGATAGCGCCGTACCGAGGTATTATGGCCAGTTACACGCCCCAGGAATTATTGCGCACCAACATTCACAATGCCGCCACCTATCCCGCCACTGCGGCGGGCAATATCAACGCACGTTTTATGAAAAGTGTAGCGCGGTGGAGCGATCAGAACGCGGCATTTCATGTCGCCGATGAGAGATCCCTGGAGGAACACGGTCAACTCGATGGGCAAAAATTAGCACTTGGCCACTGCCGATATGACACGGTCGTTGCGCCCAGCGACTGCATGATCAATGCCAAGGGGGCGGCGCTGTTGGCCAACGCACGAGCTGCGGGAATAAAGGTTTGTGATGGCAATGAATTCGTGCACACTGTTTCGCCGCAACGGCCTGTGGAAATTGGCAGGGGAAAGACGCTTCCCCCGCATCAGACCACCTTGTCCATCCGATGGCGGATCAGGCCGGGACAACCCAACGCACTGGTGCTGGATTCTCAAACTGGTCCGGATGAAATACACCGCTGCAGCTTTTTAAGTGATCTCCCAGGCACCGGGGAACAGATCAACATTATTCTCGTTGATGACGTGACCGAGCTGTCGCTTAATGGTCAGTCGGTGGCATTGACGCGATCCCACGAAGGATTCGGCGGAAAGATTGCTACAGCGGCTCTCAAAAGCATCAATGAAATAACATTTCGCACCGTCACCGCTATAACTTCTCCAATTATATACATAACTGGATGCTTCCATGTGTTCAGTTGCGAGCCATTTCTGCCGGGCCCAAACGGCACCGTACGGACGGCAGGGCCGTTTGTGCTGCAACGGGGTGGATCCATTGGAGCCTCCGACGACCTGGTTCAGGCGGGCTATCCCTTTCTCCACGCCGCAGTGATGCTGGAAGCGGATATATCCTGTCCCGAAGAGGCTATTATAGATGTGATTTCCTTTACGCAAACTCACGCTGACGCGGGCCGCCTGTGGTGCAACGGACAGTGCCTAGGTTGGCAATGGGGCGAAATGTGGAGTTTTGCAGTTTTAACGTCACCCGCTGATAGCGTTTGCCGCCTGCAACTTGAACTGGTTCCCAGTAGTTTTAATTTCTTTGGTCCGCACCACCATATTGATGGCGATCGGCATGTTGTAAGTCCGGGGCAGTATGCCGGCAGAAAAAATTTCGCGGACCGCCTGGACGCCCCCGAAGTCACCCGCGTTCCAGACTGGCATTTCAAGCCACTGATTCCACCGGCGGAAGTTACCTTACAAGGCAGGTGTCGCTAATTGATAAAATAAAAACGCAAACTGATATTGCGTTACCTGCACGAAATGACTATGGTTAAGGGCAGTAGAGTTGCTGTCAGGAACAGTCTAAAATCATTTGCGGAGTGACCCCATGCGGAACGACACACATTATAGAAATACGGCTCATGCTCGATTCGGAGCGTCCCTTGCCGTGAGGCTTATTTCGGCGGCTATATTTACGCTTTTATCTGTGGGTGTTGGGTATACCGACGCCGCGTCGTCGACAAACCGTGCTGCCGCGCACGGGACATTGATAGACGCCATCACCTTCGGGAAACCCACCAGCGAAGCGGCGCATCATCTGGCCGCGTTCGCATCGGGCGTTATCAATGGAGGAATGGGGCAAAGCTCGCGGGAACTTCTGCCGCTGCATCCTTATCAGATTTATGGCGGTCATCTGAACTTTACCATGAAATGTAATCCGAAAAAGACCAATTACATAACGGTGAAATATTGGGGTAATGACCGCGGTGAAAACTTGGGAAGGCTGCTTTTGTATTGCGACGGATTGCAGGTGGGATATCGCTTTATGTCCGATTACGGCCTGATCAGCGGTGCGGAAGATGCCGGATCTGAAAGTTTGACCAATTCCCGGCCATTTCCCGGGCGCTTTTTTTATGTTACTGAGCCGTTGCCGCGAAAGCTCACGCGGGGCAAGCGTGAGGTACATTTGGAAATCCAAGCCATCGGCTATGACTGGATGTACGCCAGTAATTTCCGGCAATATCAGCATCACCTGACGCACCCATCACGCGGTATTTATAAAGCCTATATCGGCACAAATCCATTTTTTGTGCCTCCGGCGGGCGATGTTCAAGGAACGCCCCCCGCGCCGGCACCGGTTCGCCCAGCGCCCGGCCCGGCGATTCTTAAGCAATTGAAATTTCAGGTCAACAAGGCACTGGCCGCTAATTTGCGCAACAGGAATCCGGACGGCCCGCAGCGTGTGGACATGCTGGCTCGCGCGTATAACACGAACTGGTGCGTGGCTTACCACAATCCGGAAGTTATCAAGCGAATCATTCGCGATGTTGATGCGATGGCCCAAGGCCGTGGAAATCGCCGGGAGGCCAATGTCACCTGGCGGCTTTATGCCCCTGTGGGCCGGGCGGTATCGTTGATTTATCCGGCACTCAAAGCATATATGAATGTACCGATCCGGTTAAAAAATCAAAAAGCCGAACCACGAGCCGCGGCATGGGCGGGCCTGCTGCAAAAGACCATCGCGTATCTGACCACCCACGAACGCTATTACACCAATCAGGCTATGATCGTCAATTACAATATCTACTGTGCTAACATGGGCCTGCAGTTGCTGGCTCCCAAATCAGCCATGCCGGAAAAACAGGCCCGCTGGTATTTATATGAAGCCATCGGACTGGTGCGCTGGCGGGGCAACAAGACGGCAACCGGTTGGCAATGGCCGTTCGGACATCATTATTATGAAGTCACGCAGCAGGGGCTGTCGCGGGAATTGGGTTACGTCGCCAGCTACGGTGAAACCATTACCCATTTTCTCTGGCAAATCGCTGATGCCACCCATGGCAATGCGAAAATTGAAAATCAGTTGATCAAAATGCTCAAGGCCCGTGGTTATTTCATGGCCCCCGGCGTTGATCATAATGGCTACCGCGCCATGCGATTGGAGGGCGTGATCGGCTGGCGACACAATTTATATCCGGAGGAAGTCTGCTACGGGGATCGCACGCTTGGCGGCACAGGCATGCAATGTGCCGCGCTTCTCGGTGATACATCCAAAACACTGCTCGGTTACGCTCAGCAGTGCCTGGCGGACAATCAGTATTTTCAATCCATACGCCCCATGCTGTACAGTTTTGGCAGCGCGCCGATAAAGCAAATGCTGGAAATTCCCGGCCAGTATGCCGCGGTAAAGAAACTCCCACCAACGCATATTGAATTGCCAATGACGCCCGGACAACCCGACTTCGCGTGGGCTGATCCGCAGGACGGGGTGGTGGTAGTAAAACATAATCATACCCGTTTATATATCTCACTGTATTACCGGGCGTATGACGGCATTAACCGCCTGGCGCGCATTCATTACACCACGCCAACCATGGACCGCCTGGTGCGGGCGTATGAACAGGTGCAGTTCACGCCCAGCGGAAAATATTTTGTTCGCCCGGATGATATTGACCAAGTGCAATTTCCCGGCTTTATTCCACTGGGAAACAAAATCCATAACGCCTACGCCGGCGAAAAACTTCCCATCCCGGTTTTGCCCAAAGGGTACGTGATGACCGACGGCCATTACGGCCCGTTCCCGCGGGGCCGCTATGGGCCGTACCTGGGCCGCGCGGCATTTTACCGCCTGCATTATGGCCCCTATCTCATCGGAATGAATACCTCCCGGCATCATACGTATATGCTTAAGCCGGCAACTGGTGTGAGCCGCGCGGTCAATCTAATGAACGGGAAGACGTTGACATTGAAAGATCCCATGGCCATCAGACCGCGCGAGACGGTTATTCTATTGATCCGCCACGTTGGAAGCCGCTGATGTGTGGCGTGCGGGTAGGCAACATTACGGCCCGGTACAATGGTTCACCCGGCAATTTCCGGACCGGTGGATGGGGCGGAGAATGAACGCAATGTCTGGTGCCGTTATGGTATTTTCGGGTCCAGGCTTTCCGACGCCGGTTGAATACTGAGGTTTCATGCTTTCAATCTACGATTATCTCGCCATTGCGATGTACTTCGGGTTGATTTTTTCAGCCGGCCTGCTGCTGCGGCGGCAGAGCAAAAATACCTCTGATTACTTTCGCGCCGGCGGCGGGATTCCCTGGTGGATTACCGGCGCGGCGCTGTTTATGAATTTCAGCGCCTGGACATTTACCGGAGCCGCGGGGGAAGTTTATAAAACCGGCACATTTGTGCTGGCCTTATATTATTCGAATGTCGTCGCGTTTATCACCGTCTGGGTCTGGAGCTGCCGGAGATTTCGCCGCCTGCGTGTGATTACCTGGATGGAAGCGGTGGAGGCCCGCTTTGGACGTCCCACACAGCAATTTTATACCTGGGTAAAAATTCCGATACTCTGGCTGGTCGGCGGTGTGGCGCTGTACGCGGTGGCCGTGTTCATGTCGTCCGTATTTGATGTCAATCTGGTGGCCACGCTGGTGGCCTGCGGTGTGCTGGTGACGTTGGTGTCATTCTTTGGAGGTGCCTGGGCGGTGGCGGCCAATGATTTTATACAGATGTTCCTGGTCATGGCCATTGCCGTAGTAGCGGCGGTGCTGGCGTTGCGCCAACCGGGGGTCGGCGGCATTGGCGGATTAATTCATCGCGTGCCGAAATCCTACTTCGACTGGACCGCCCAAACGCCGGTGGGTGTCATCAGCGCATGGATTATCGCCATGAGCTTAATGAATATTCTCATGTTTAACAGCGTGGAAAATTCTCCAAAATTTTTAATGTTGCGCAGCGACCGTGAGGCCCGCCGCATGACCATCATACCGATTATCGGCCTGACCGTGGGACCGGTGATTTGGATTATTCCTTCCATGACCGCCATCGTGACGCACCCGAATCTGCACCAGCAGTTTCCGCACCTGCAGCATCCTTCCGAGGCGGCGTATGTGGCGGTATGCCTGGCCACCATGCCGCGTGGAATGATCGGCCTGCTGGTCAGCGCCATATTTGCCGCCACCATTACCAGCCTAGATGCGGTACTCAACCAAGGAGTGGGTGTGGTGGTGCGCAATTTTTATCTCCCTATTGTTAATCCGCAGGCCGGCGAAAAGCAATTACTGCAAATCAGCAAGCTAACGACTCTGGCCTTCGGTGCCATCATTATCAGCATTGGCGTGTTACTCGGTGAGGGCAGTATTCCGGGGCTTTTCACCCTGACCAATCAGTTGGCGGCGAGCTTGTTATTGCCCATGACCGTCCCGCTGGCGTTGTGTCTGATTTACCTGCGTACGCCCAGTTGGTCCGGATGGAGCGCCGCCGTGGTAGGACTGATTGCCTCGGGCCTCATCAAGCTGACGTTTCCCGTGCTACTGCCTGTTTTGCTGCCCGGGCTTTACCGCCATATCACGCCCAGTGAGCGCACCGACGCATTTTTTTTCCTGACGACTTTCGGGGTCATAGGAGCCGGAACCGCGTGGTTTTTATTTACCGGTTTATTCTACCGTTCCTCTTCCGCGGAGCATGTGGCACGCATTGAGGCCCTGCGGAGAAATCTTAACACTCCCGTGCAGGAGCATATTGCCGACACCAGAACCAAGAATCGACCGCTCTATAAAGTTCTCGGCCTGTTGGGAACAATGTATGGCGTGGCGATCTGTCTGTTCACGCTGATACCCAACGGCGTGTCTGGCCGAATGGGCTTTCTTTTTTGCGGCGTGGTGATGCTGGCCCTAGGAATTATCATGCTGCGCAAATCCCGCAACACAGATTCCGCCCCGCGATCGGGTGCGGACGGACCCGGCTGCCCTTGAGTCGCGTCCATGAGCCATTTTATTCTGTTGGTAAAGGAAATGTTATGAGCATTGAAATCAAACATTCGGTGGCTGTTACACGGCGTGAAGCCCTTGGTGCCATGGCGCTGCTGGCGGGGGTCGCACAATCCGGCGGTCTTGTGCAGGCGGGTGCGGCAACAACGCGCGCTGCCCAAAGCCAGGACGATCCATTTGGCATGATCACGTCCGGTGGTGTGGCGGATACTGATATTACGCAGATCTATCCGGGTATCTGGCGGATCCATATCGGCAGAGATTCTGAACGGGTTACACCGCTGTCATTTCGCTCCGCTCCGGTTAACACCGCCGCCATCAGTCAATTACCGGTTGTGACGGAAATGCCGCTAAGTCGACGGAAGATGTCATGGACGCTTTCCGCACGGGGAATATCCGTGCAAATTCCCATCCAGGGGGAAGAGCGGATTTACGGCTTAGGTCTGGATACTGAGATTTTTGACATGACCGATCGCAGGGCGATCTGCTGCCCGTCCGATACACCGCAGGATAAGATGAATTATTCCCATGCGCCTGTGCCTTTTTATGTATCGAGTCGGGGATACGGCGTGTATGTGGATACCGCCCGGTACGCCTGGTTTTACACCGGGGATGTTATGCCCAAGGCGGACGCGCAGCAGTTCGCGGGCACCGCCCAGCCCGCGTTAAGTACGGTGGGGCTGTATCACCCGTCAAACGCAAAAAACAAAACGATGATGATTGACGTACATCCGTCCCGCGGTCTGGATATGTATATTTTCGCCGGCCCGGCATTGCGTGACGCGGTGCAGCGATACAATCTTTTTTCCGGGGGCGGAGCCATGCCCCCGTTATGGGGATTGGCCATACACTATCGCAGCGAATCAATGATGTCGGCTCAAG
>DAHVEJ010000007.1:12224-52109 GCA_027313145.1 Phycisphaerales bacterium
TCAAGAGATAATTTCCCTGGCCAAACGCCTTCGCGCTGAGAAAATGCCCTGTAATATCTGGGGGCTGGAAGCCGGCTGGCAGAGCCGGGTATATTCCAGTTCCTTTGTCTGGGACAAGACACGCTTTCCAGATCCGGACGGCTTTATAAAAAGTATCAAGGCGATGAACTTCCATCTTAATGTCTGGGAGCACGCGTTTACCAATCCGGTCTCACCGATGTTCAAGGCGCTTAGGCCCTGGTCGGGTAATTATCTTGTATGGGGCGGGCTGACGCCGGATTTCGCCACGCCGCAGGCCCGGAAAATTTGGGCCGCGCATCATGATAAAATTATGTTTTCCAAGGGGATTGACGGCGTTAAGCTCGATGAGTGTGACAACCAGCCGTACCGAGCGCATCCGTGGTCTTTTCCGGAGGCCAGCGTTTTTCCATCCGGCATGGATGGCGAATTGATGCATACGCTCTTTGGAGAATTGTATCAGAAGGCCATGCTCCAGCCGTTGACGCAACGCAATATCCGCACATGGTCGCTGGCGCGCAACACCTTCGCATTGGCATCGCCTTTACCGTTTACCGTTTATAGCGACAGTTACGATTTCAAGTGTTATCTCCGCGGAGTTTGCAAACAGGCCTTCTCCGGGGTCATGTGGGTGCCGGAGGTGCGCAATGCTCAAAGCGTGGAGGAACTCTACCGCCGCGTGCAGTTGGTGATTTTTGCGCCTATGGCACTGGTGAATTGTTGGTACATGAAGTTGCCGCCCTGGCTGCAAATCGACCGCACGCTTAGCAATCAGGGACAGGTAATGTCTGATCATCAGACCGTTACGCGCGTCGTAAAAACGCTGTTTGAACTTCGCATGCGCCTGATTCCGTATCTGTACGCGGCATTTCAGCAATATCGGCTTTGCGGGATGCCGCCGATTCGTCCCATGGTTATGGATTGGCCCGCGGATAAGCATACCCACAGCATTGACGACCAATTCATGTTCGGGCCGGCGATTCTTGTGGCACCGCTTGAACCGGGACACACGGAGCGCAAAATATATCTCCCGAAAGGCCGATGGTACGATTTTGCCACCCATGAACAATTCCCGGGCGGCCAGTGGATCACAGTCCATAAACCGCCGGAGCAGGTGCCGATGTTTGTAAAGTCGGGAACACTGCTGCCCCTGGCTGAATCCGTGGAATATGTCACGCCGGAAACTTCCTTTGAAATAACCATCCATGTCTTTGGGAATACCGCAGAGCCGGTCTGGCTGTATGAAGATGACGGCATTTCACTGGATTATCTGAAGGGGCGGCAGAATCAGTGGGAAATAACCTGGTCCAAGGGACACGGTGCGGTCAAAAAAACCGGTGAATATTCAGGGCCGGCCCGTTATAAAATCAAGGCGTTCAACAAAATATGAATCAGCTTGTACGCAACTCCCACAGGTGCTTTCGGCGAAAGGCTCCCGGCGTGGTGCCCAGCACCTGCTGAAATGTCCGCGTCATATTCGGCACCGCACTAAACCCGCAAATGTCCGCAACGTGCGGAATGCTCTCTTCCGGATGTTGCAGCAGTTGCTGGGCGGTGGTCACGCGCACGCGAATAATTTCATCATGCGGTGTTCGCCCCAGCGTTTCTAACATATGCCGCTCCAGCCAGCGCCGTCCCACCGGCACATGGCGGAGCACATCGCGCACCGTACACGGATCACAAGCATGGTTGCGGATGTAGCGTATGGCGTCCGCGAGAAATGGATCCGTCACCGCCAGAACGTCCGTGCTCTGTCGCCGCACAACGCCCTTGGGCGGCACACGCACCATGCGGGCGCTTTTGGGAATTTTCTCACCGGTTATCAGTTTTTCCAGCATTTGCCCCGCCAGAAAGCCCACGCGGACAAAATCCACTTCCACGCTGGACAGCGGCGGCCACGCGCTGTCGCACAACAGATCATCATTGTTCACTCCCAGGATCGCCACCCGATCCGGTACGCCGATGTTCGCCTGAAAGCACGCGGCCGCTAGATCATGCGCAGCCATATCATCCCATGCGAAAATCCCCACCGGTTTTGGTAGATCCCGCAGCCATTTCTGCAAGGCCGGCCAGTGCGTCTTTTTTATCCATTCGTATACCTCCGGCCATTGGACCGGTGAAACGCTGCACGTTAAATCCCTCTGCTTGAGGACCTCGGCAAAGCCGGCGTGCCGCCCGGCGGATACCGGCTCATACATGCGGCCGTAAAAGCCAAAATGTTCCAGATTGCAATCCAGTAAATGCTCTGCCGCCATTGCTCCAACGGCGTAATCATCCGCGCATACCACCGGCGTTTTTGACGCATCCGCATTGCCGCTGCAAGCGACCACATGCCTGCTGCGCTCATAAATCTCGGCGGTCAGCGCCTGATTCCCACCCGCATGAATGGCACCATCGCATTTCGGCCACGGCACGCCCTCTGGAAATACCGCCCGCAACTCCTCATGCAGCAGCCAGCGCCGTCGAGCGTTGGCAAAACGCATTACCCCGCGCATCAATGCTCGGCCATGCCCCATGGCTCCATCCACTGAAATCCCTACCAACGGACGCTCCTGCATCTTTCGCGCCGCACGCCCTGTTTTTCTCCGTGTCATTCCACCATCATAACCGATACCGCCTTCCGAAATCTCAAATTTGAAATTTCAGAAAGGATATTTGCGATACGAAAACTCAAGTCTGAAATCCAAGCTTATTGATTACTCATTGGAGTGAAGCGCCTGCCGGCCGATGGATGCTGTGTTTTGCCATTTCTGCGGTGATTTCATATTGCAATGGTTCACCGGCCGAATAGCGCCGCAATTCATCCAGCATCAGTCGGCCCATCCGCTGACATTCTCTACCCATTGAGCCGGCGATATGCGGCGTGGTGATCACATTGGGTAAATCAAATATCCGGGAACCCGCAACCGGTGGTTCCGGGTCGGTAACGTCCAGAACAAATTGCAAATCAGATCGTTGCGCAGCCACTACCAGCATCTCGGTTTCTTGAATCACCGCGCCGCGGGAGGTGTTGATCAGCGTGGCACCCTGTTTCATAGATGAAATCAGTTCACCGGTAATAAGTCCCCGCGTTTCCGGCAACAGTGGCGTATGAATGGAAATCGCATCCGAATTGCTGAACAGATCCCGCAACGTTACAAGTTCAACTCCCAGTCGCTGTGCCTTCTCCGCAGGGACGAATGGATCATACGCAATAACCTGTAAATCAAATGATTTAAGCTTTTCAATGAGGATCCGCGCGATCATGCCCAACGACGCCACGCCCACGACACTGCGATAAGCCCCCGGAGCGGCATAATGACCTGTCCACCCCTTGTGCGCCTTAGAAAACCCGGCGTGGTGCCACACATGCTTAAGCCCCAACAGTATCGCCGCCAGGGCATACTCCGCCACCGGTATGGAATTACTGTAAGCGGCACTGCAAAATCGCACGCCGCGCTCCCATGCAAAATAGGTCGCCACCGGGGAAAGCGAGCCTGCCCCGTACAGCACCAGCTTCAGGGCGGGCGCATGCTTGAGAAACTCATCATCAATCCGCGGTCCCCCCCAGCCCGAAAATATAACGTCAATGTCCGCCAGTGCCTCGGGATTGGCCCGCAGATAATCGCGCGTCACCAGCGGGGCCGCCAACGCGGTCATTTTTGCTATCTCCCGCCTTTCATCCGGACCGTAAATTAAGTCAAATTCCCGCTGCTCCAGACAGAACGCAGCGCGCAAAGTTAATTCGGTTATCTGCGAAATCATCACAACCAGATACCTTTTTTACCTTTCCACACATCAGCACAACCAGCCGCAATGCCGGTACCGTTTCTCCCGGCATCGCAGATGATTATTATCGCATGGAAGTGCCGTTTTCGCGAGGTCGCGGCGCAACTTTGTACGCGGTACACAGAAATATCACCGGTATTTTTCCCCCGAGGTTCCAGCCTCGAGTTGCCGGTCTCGCTTGGCGGATCCGGCTAACTGGTTTATCCTTCCGCTGGCGCAAATGATTCGTGCAGCCAAAATATACGACTTGTCCGTGAGGATTCCCATGCGAGCTATGCTCAAAGATTCCGTTCGTACCGGTGTGGTGCCAACAGTATTTCTTGTTATCGCACTGATTCTTTCGTGCAACGCCGTGCCCACCACTGTTTCCGCGGCACCGGCTACACTGGGGCAACAGTTTCAATCGCCACCGGCACGGCATCGTTTGTACGTGTGGTGGCATTGGATGGGCCTTACCATTAGCCGGTACGGCATTAAGCGCGATCTTACCGCCATGAAAGCCGCCGGTGTCGCGGGGGCAACGATTTGTCCGATTGGCTCGCAGGCGGGTGTCGCGGCGGATATCAGCAACAGCGGTACGCGTAAGCCTGTAAAATATTGGAGTCCTCGATTTTGGCACATGGTTCAATATGCCGTGCATACCGCCAAGCGGCTGGGGTTGAAACTCGGCATGGAAAACTGCCCGGGTTGGGATGCCAGCGGCGGCCCCTGGATCACGCCTGCCCGATCCATGAAAATGGTGGTATGGAAGATCACCATCGTCAAGGGGCCGGGTGTGGTGCGCGTCAAACTCAAGCAGCCGCCGACGCGGTTGGGCTTTTACCGCGCCATTGAAGTATTGGCTCTGCCGGACACAGCGGTGGTGCAACCCGGAGAAATTAAAAATATTACTCCCGATATGAAACCCGACGGGCAGCTTGTGTGGCAGGCACCCGCGGGGCGGTGGCGCATCTATCGCATTGGATATACCTCCACCGCCATGACCGACCACCCCGTGCCCGACAGCCTGGTAGGCCCGCATGGAACCGTCCATTCACTGGAGGCCGACAAGCTTAGTGCCAAGGCTGCGGCCTTCCATATTGAACATGTGATTCACGCCTTGCAGAAGCACCTTGGGGCGGCGGTGGGGCATACCTTTAATCATCTCCTGTTTGACAGCTATGAGGCCGGTGGGCAGAACTGGACGAAACATTTTCGTCGCGACTTTATAAAAATGCGTCATTACGATCCGCTGCCGTGGTTACCGGTATTAAGCGGAGCCGTTATTGGCAGCCCGGAGCTTTCACAGCGATTCCGCTATGACATGGCGCGAACGGTTTCCCAGTTGTTTGTCAAAAATGACTTTGATGTGTACCGCAAACTCATTGATGCCGCCGACATGAAAATGTGTCTGGAGCCATACACGGGACCCTTTAACACCGTCGCCGCGGCGGCATCGTGTGATGTCACCATGGGCGAATTCTGGAACGCCAGCCGCAGCGGCATTGCCGGGAATGTGGCCGGTGCGGCCCGGGCGGATGGTCGCACGCTGGTCGGCGCGGAAACGCTAACGGGCGGCCCCGCCTCCAGCCGCATGACAGAAACACCCGCCTTTTTGAAGCCCGCCCTCGATGGAGGTTTTCTCAGTGGTGTCAATAAGTGTTATCTTCACGATTGGACCCTCGAATCGCTGAACAAAAAATACAAGCCCGGTATCCTCATGGGTTGGTGGGGGACGCACTTTGGAGAAAACCAAACATGGTTCAAGCCCGGCATTACTTTTTTCACGTATATCAACCGCTGCCAGACGCTGCTGCAGCAAGGCTCCCAGGTGTGCGATATCTGCACGCTTAATGGCGACCCCAAGGCGCTTTCCGAAGATGCGTTAAGCCTGTCCCTGTTTGAACAGGCGACAGTGCATAACGGCAAAATCACGCTTCCGGATGGCCGCGCTTATGCGGTACTGCTGTTGCCGAATTCGTCGCAAATGCTGCCCGCCGTCGCACAAAAACTCCGGCAACTGGTTGCGGCAGGTGCCACGATCGATGGCCCGCGGCCAACCGAGTCGCCCAGCCTCACGGATTACCCGAAGTGTGACCGCCAAGTCGCGGAAATCGGTCGCGCGGTATGGGGCAATTGCGACGGCGTTCACGTGACGGCGCACCGCTTCGGCAAAGGGCAGGTCGTATGGAATAAGCCATTGCCCCAAGTGCTTGCCGCATTGGGAATTCAGCCGGATTTTTCGGTGATCACCGCGAATAAAGGACCGCTGGTTATCCAATCAGCCATCTATGCGGCCCCAGGTGCAGGACGACAGGTAAATGTTACAGCCATGCTGCGAAACCGCGTTCGGCAAAATGACGGCACCCTTGCGATGCGCGTGGATAACCAGGCGTTCGGAGGTGATCCGGCATTTGGGCATGTCAAATACCTTACCGTCAAATATACGCTCGGTGGAAAGCCCGCGACCGCACGCATTCAGGAAAACAGCATGTTAGCGATTCCGTTTGTGCCGCTGGCCGCCATCCATCGGCATTCGCGGGCGATGGACATTTATTTTGTGGTCAATCGATCCGACCGGGCGGTCCATGCGGTGGCATCCTTCCGGATTTCCGGAAAGATCCCTGAATTGTGGCTGCCGGAATCCGGAAAGCGCCTGACCGATGGGGAATTCCGTGACACCCACGGCCGCACCAACGTGCCGCTGAATCTGGGGCCGCAGGCGTCCGTATTTGTCGTGTTTCGGCAATCTTCGGCGGGTGTGGATCCGGTGGTAGCAGTCAGGCGTGATAACCGGCTGACGGATAGCGCCGCCATTGCAATCCTCCGCGACGGCCAGATGGAACTGCGGACAGCAAAGCCGGGAAGCTATGAACTTCAATTCGCTTCCGGGCGCAGGCAGGTGGTGGATGTATCGCCTTTGTCCGCATCGGAAGTGCTTGCCGGGCCGTGGAAGGCCAGCTTTACTCCCGGTTGGGGTGCTCCGGGGCATGTGCTGTTTCAGAACTTAACATCGTGGACCGCCTCCGGGAATTCCGGCATCAAGTATTTTTCCGGGACAGGTGTGTACACGCAAACGGTGTCGGTCCCGGCGAGTTTTATTGGCGCGGGCAAACGGGTGATTTTGCATCTGGGAACGCTTCATAGTCTGGCTCAGGTCTGGGTAAATGGGCATAATCTGGGCGTGCTGTGGCACGCGCCATTTAAGGTGGATGTCACGTCGGCCATCCGCGCCGGACGTAACCGCATTCGCATTGCGGTTACCAATACCTGGGCCAATCGCCTCATTGGCGACCTGCAGCATTCTTCGGGCCTGCATTGGGGTGCCGCCACATCTGTGGGAAGGCCACTGGTTCGGTTCCCCAACTGGGTGGTAAACGGCACGGCCCGCCCATCAAAGGATTGTTATACGTTTGAGACTTGGAATTACTATAAACAGAGTTCGCGGTTGCGGAGGTCGGGATTGCTGGGGCCAGTGAGGTTCACCGCCGCGGCCAGTGTCCTGGTGCCAGCGGCGCGAAAATAAAGTGCGGGGCACCGGTAGCGGGACGGATCACAAGACCGGAGACGGTCGGTCACGCGGTAACAAAACCTAATAGGCGCATTGGCCGAGAGGGCTGTTTATTACACGGGATTATTGATACCGTAGAAAAATTCCGGCGGATAGGGCTGATCCAATAGAAGGATTTATGAATGAAAAGGCCGGCCTTCCGGCGGCAAGCGGAGGCGGCAGGGGGGCATTTTTTCCTTGTGCGCTTGCCAGTTTGGCTGTTCCGTGCTATCTAAAGCAGCGGTCCGGGACTCGCTATCCACCGGCAAAAGCCGGGGCGGCCTGGGTGGATCCTTTGGAAGGAGCCTTTCCGTGCGAAAAACTTCTACGTTGTCGGCTGGTTTGGGAACTGTGGCAGCACTGGTGCTGGCGATTGGTTTAGGCGGGTGCGCTAAAAATCAGACCCAGATGAACGGGCCTTCGCTGTATGAACAGTTGGGCGGCCAATCGGGAATTACCACTGTGGTGCACGCCTTTCTGATTAATGTCGGAAAGGACCATCGAATTAACGCGGCCTTTGCCCATGCCAATCTGGCGCACTTGCAGGCGCAGATGGTGGCTTATATTGGCGAAAAGTCCGGCGGCCCGCAAATTTACACCGGCCCGGATATGTATCAGGCTCATAAAGGCATGCACATAACCGATGCACAGTGGAACGCCTTTGTCCAGGATCTCGGCGCGACATTAAAGCAAGAAAAAGTCCCGGAACTGGCGCAATCCGAGTTGTTGGGAATTCTTATGCCGAAGAAATCGGAAATTGTCGGCCACTGAATCGTGTAGAGCCGGAACAATCAGACTCATTCAAGGCCGGCCAGCTCCGGCCTTTTTTTTTAGATGGATTGCTCGCTACGAAGTTTTTCCGGGGATTTTTTTGGCAGATGATAGATTGCCGGGGCTAGAATTGGCTGTTACCGTTGTGGTTGAAATCAGGAAGCAGCGCAACTGAGACCATCATGTTCATGGGGAAAATGTCATTGCAATCGCGGAACGTGCCTGGGGGGCTGTATTTCGGCCCACCGGCCTGGGACGCGCCGGTCTGGCCCGCACGGGACATCGTTGAGAGTTCCCCGCCAACGCTGTTGCCGGAAACTCCCGCAGCTCTGCGGGAGGTGCTGCAGCGCTTGAAGATAGGGAACCAGGACATCTGGGCACCGGCTCTTCTCGACCAGCTTAATGGCGGGGCGGTAAGTGAGGTGGTGCTTAATCTAGTGGCCCCGCAGCCGGAATCGATTCTTCCGCGGGTGTTAAGTGAATTTGAATTGCCGCAACTGATAACGGGTTTGAATCTGGTGCGGCGGTGTGTATCGGCACCCCGGGCCATTCTGGCGATTCCACGGGATGAATCGGAAATCCGGTATCAATGGGGGGCTGTGGCAAAAGCGCACGCTTTTGCTGTTCGCCCCCTGGTTAATCGATATCCGCTGGGGCACCCCAGTATTTTGTTGCGAGCTTTGCTGGGCGTGAAAATTCAACCCTACGCATCGCCGGCGGATGCCGGTATTATTCTTTTAGACCCCATGACGTGCTGGATATTGGGCTGCTGGATTGAATTCGGCGGAGTGCCGCACTGGCGTCCGGTGGAGCTATTCACCCACAACGCCATGCCCCGGCTCATTGCGGCAAATTTGGGACAACCACTGTCGCAGATATTTTCGGATGCCGGGATCATTTACAAAGAGCGGCAATGTATCATCAACGGCATGATGGCCGGGGAACTGGTGAATCCGGAACAGACCGTTTTAGAGCCGTGGATTCGGACTATTTCGCTGCGGCCGCCACCGTTAATTGAACAAAGCGTTGATTGTATCCGTTGTGGTTGGTGCGTGAGCGCGTGCCCCGCAGGCTTGAACCCGGCCGGTCTGATGGCTCAGGTTCGCATGATTGACAGTTTGCCGGCAATTTCCGCGCAGGAGGCTTCGGCCTGCATTGATTGCGGCCTGTGCAGTTATGTGTGTCCGTCGCGGCTGGCTTTGGCCGTGACGATTCATTCATTGAAGACCGCGAAAGCGCAGTCGGGCACACCGGGAGAGACGACATGACTGCCAAGGACACGCCTATCGGCGAATTACCAGGGCCGGCGGCGCACCTGATGGCGCAGCATCATGCCGGGGGGGAAAGGCCTTTTCTTTCGTGGCCCGTGGCGCGGAAGGAATTTTATCAAACGATCAGTGTGTCGATGCTCCTGCCCCTGTTGTGGGGGGTTGCGGTATTTGGATTCCGCGCTGCGGTACTTATTTTGGCCACCCTGGCGGCGGCAGTTATCACGCACTATTTATTAGCGCGGTTTACCATGCGCGGCAAACTGCTAACGTGGAATCATACGCTGGCGTATGCGATGGTTGCCTCGGGCCTGACCGCGCCACTGCTGCCCTGGTATTGGGCACCGGTGATGGGGGCAAGCATGGTGCTGCTCATTTGGATTGCCGGCTTGCCGGGGAAACAACGCTTTCATATTGCTTTGTTGGCACCTCTGGCTCTAACCGCGATACTGCTGCCCGCCGGACGCTGGCCGGTGCTGGTGTTAGATCATCTGACGATCGGCGATATTGATAAGTCCATACCGACACAAATATATCGCTGGCCAAAGCGATCACCGGGCCGAGGCGTCGATGCGGTACTGTTGCCGCGGCCCGAACAGGTTATTCAACACGCATTAGGGAAAATTGCCGGTAATCCGGCGGGGTTTCAAGCCCACATTGCGTTACAAAATATGTTCGCCATGAATTTGCCATCGCCACCGACGCTGCTGTTGGGTGGCGTTCCGGGGCGCATTGGGACGGTGGGCATTTTCGCCATTATAATTGCTGGATTGTATTTGTCGTATCGGCACATTATGCCGCCGGATGAGTCGGCATTATTTTTAATTGCCGTGTTGATCGGGTTAATTTTTGGGCCGCTGTCACCGCGCGTGCTGCACCATGAATTTTGGCAAAGTATCGGCGGGTTGTGGTATCTTCCACCGGAAAGATCCATCGCCTTATTATTTTATGAAGTGTGCAGTTCGGATTTTATCTTTGCGTCGGTATTCATTTTGGCGCTGCCCGGCACATTGCCCATCGAACCGCTGGCTCGGAAAGTGTTTTTAGTGCTGGCGGGATTGGCCGCCGCATTGTTGCATCGGATTGCCATACCGCTGCCGCCGGCGACCGTTGCGTTGCTGCTGTTACAGCCGATCTCCCCGGCCTTGGATATGCTGCTGCACCGCCGATCTTGGCTGCTTAATTGAACAAAAGCCTTAAAAGGGAGCAAGTTTTCATTTCCAGATACTTCATAAATACGAATATTCTAAAAAGTGATAAAAAAAGTTATCGGAAACAATTATTGATCCGATAACAAAAATGACGGCTAGAATGGGAGTAGTTGATTCGTGCCGAGCGGCATATATTGCAAGTCGTAAGAAACCTGCCGTCGTTCGGGACAATCAGATGCGGCGTGCGGAGGATACAATTGGAAATATCTCGTTTTGAAGTTTGCGCGCGTTTTTGCGGCGAAAGTTAAATGAAAACGGGATGGAATTCCCGAACAAGACGCCGGCTAATCGCCGAAAAGTAGAAGACGTGTCGGATTTTGTAATCCCGGAAGTTGGCTGGCGGCATGATTTTTCCACCTTGCGGCAGATACAGGCCACATGTTTTTGTTGCGAGGTACCGCTTGAGGACAAGGCATGGGAATAATCAATGATCTGCAGGACCGGGCCGCCGGCGAGAGTGATATATTCCTGCAAATATTTAATCAAAGTCCGGCCATCGAGTATCTTTTGGACCCCGAGAACGGTCGTATCGTTGACGCTAATAATGCCGCGTGCACCTTTTGGGGTTGGTCGCGCGAGCAATTGCGCACGATGCACATCTGGGATATAAACATTGCGGGTCAGAAGACCTTGGAGCGGCAGTTCACTGACACGAAATCCGGTGTCACGAAGTTTTTTATCAATCAGCATCGCATTGCATCCGGGCAGATTCGGGATGTAGAAGTTTATGCCCATCCGATTATCCTTAAAGGCCATCAGGTTAATCTGATTATTGCCCATGACGTCACGGATCGCCGACGGGCGGAAGAATCGCTTCGCTTGGCGCAACGGGCTTTGGACGCCGCAACCATCGGCATATTAATTGCCGATGCGCAACAGCCGGACATGCCGATTACCTATGTCAACCCGACGTTTGAAAAGACGACGGGGTACTGTCAGGCGGAAGTACTTGGCCGTAATTGTCGCTTTCTACAAGGCCCACAACGGGATCAACCGGGACTTGATGAATTAAGATCAGCTTTAAAAGAAGGGCGCAGTTGCGAAGTGATTCTCCAGAACTATAAGAAAGACGGTACTATGTTCTGGAATCAACTGCACATTGCACCACTGCGTAATGAAGCCGGGGTGGTCACTCATTTCGTCGGTGCGCAAAAGGACGTTTCAGATCAAATAGCGGCCAACGCCCGCATTGAGCAACTGGCTTATTATGATCCGTTAACTGAATTGCCCAATCGACGGTTATTTCTGGATCGGTTGGCGGCCTGTGTAGCCGTATCGCAAAGAAGTAACGTATTTGGCGCGGTGGTATGTATTGATCTGGATAACTTTAAGAATCTTAACGATGCTGCGAGCCATGAGGTCGGCGATGATCTTTTGCGTGAAATGGGCCAGCGACTCAAGCTATCCCTGCGGCAGCAGGACACGATCAGTCGGCAAGGCGGAGATGAATTTGTCCTGCTGCTTCCGGCATTATCCGACAATTCTGAAATTTCCGCCAATATGGTACAAGGCGCGATCACGCGAATCCAAAAAGCGATTTCCGAGCCTGTGGTGCTGGGAAATTTTCAGCATCACATTACGGCGAGCATCGGTGTGGCGCTGTTTCCCAAGGGAGTGGAATCCGCATCGGATTTACTCAAGCAGGCGGATACGGCCATGTACCGGGCTAAAGCCACCGGACGTAACAGCGTGTGTTACTTTGAACCCGCCATGCAGGCCGCGGTTAGCGCGCGGCTTACGCTTGAGCAGGATTTGCGCCAAGCCATGGAACGCGAGGATTTTCGCATGTTCCTGCAAGGGCAGGTCAATGCGTCAGGGAAAATTATTGGTGCTGAGGCGTTAATCCGGTGGCACAATAAAGAAGGGGGGCTGATTTCTCCCATGGCGTTTATTCCTGTGGCGGAAGATACGGGATTGATTATTCCCATGGGAACATGGATGCTTAGACAAGCGTGCCGGACAATTAAAAAATTAGAGCAGGCGGGCAGGCCCATTCGTATCTCCGTCAATGTCAGCCCGCGGCAATTTCGCGGGCCGGATTTTCGAGATTGCGTGGCGATGGTTCTGCAGGAAACCGGCGCTAATCCCAATTTGTTAACGCTGGAGATTACGGAGGCGGTCGTTTTTGATAATCTTAATGAAGCAATTGCAAAAATGCAGCAGCTTAAGGCGCTGGGCGTGCACTTTTCAATCGATGATTTCGGCACAGGTTATTCATCGCTGGCGTATTTGAAGAAATTGCCGCTTACTGAATTGAAAATTGATAAAAGTTTTATCCAGGACGCCCCGACGGATATGAATGATGCGTCACTGGTTGAAGCGATTCTGGCGGTCGCCACCCATCATGGGCTGCAAGTCGTCGCCGAAGGCGTGGAAACCCTCGAGCATGTTGATTTCCTCAAAGAACGCGGCTGCCCGCTGTTTCAAGGGTATTATTTTGGCCGCCCCATTTCGGGCGAGGAATTTGTGCAGAAGGTATTAAGTCAGCCAACTGAGAATGTCTACACGGCTCCAAAAATGTGAGCATCCGCCGGAAATCAACTGCTTGGCGCGGCATGATCGAAGCCCCCCCCATCATATTAACACTTTTGCGAATATCATAAATTCAAATACGCTTTTAACTTCGTCAGAATTGGCATAGAATATCGTGTTGGATAACCAGCATAAGGTTGGTTGCGCAATGAAAGGGACCGCTGGAATGACCGGCTCACCGGAAGTATTTGATTTGACGATTATCGGCGGCGGTCCGGTGGGGCTGTATGCCGCGTATTATGCGGGTTTGCGACAGATGAAAACCAAAATCATCGATTCGCTGGATCAATTGGGCGGCCAATTGGCCACGCTATACCCGGAAAAATATATTTATGATGTTGCCGGATTTCCCAGGGTTATTGCCCGCGATCTGGTCAAAAACCTCATGGAACAGGGATTGCAATATCATCCTTCCGTGCATCTATCAGAAACGGTAAAAACGCTCAAACGCCATGAATCCATGGATTGCTACATTGTCGGCTCAGAGCATGCGGAACATTATACCAAAACCCTGCTGATCTGTGCGGGAGCGGGCGCTTTTCAGCCCCGTAAAGTCACGCTTCCCAATGCCGCAGAATGGGAAAATAGAGGCATTTATTATGCGGTTTCTTCAAAACAGGCCTTTGCCGGCAAGCGACTGTTGATCATCGGCGGCGGGGATTCAGCCTTGGATTGGGCGATGAATCTGCATGGGACGGCATCGCATATTTCCATTATTCACCGTCGCAATCAGTTTCGGGCGCATGAAGACAGTGTTTCCAAGGTTTTGGCGTTGGGCGTGCCAATATTAACATTTTGGGAATTAAAAGAGCTGGTAATAGCCGATAATGTTTTAAAGGGTGCCGTTCTGGTCAATAACCAGAGTCAGGAAGAGCGGACAATATCTGTTGACGCCATACTTCCGCAACTCGGTTTTATCAGTTCACTGGGCGCTATTAAAAATTGGCCTATCAAGCAGGAAGGCCAATCCATTCTGGTCAACCAGCAGATGGAGACCAATATGAAAGGGATTTTTGCAGCCGGGGATGTTGCTGGATTTTCCGGCAAGCTCAAGCTGATCGCCACAGGATTTGGCGAGGCGGCTACCGCCGTAAATTACGCGAAAATTCAACTTGACCCGAAAGCCAAGGCATTCCCGGGGCACAGCAGTGAAATGGGCCCCCAAGCCATGACTACCATTGCTGATCCGCAGCAATCTGTAACTGTGCAATGAGTTGGTCGTTTGGTATAACGGTCAGCAAGCTCAGGATGAGCGACAATGAAGAAAAGGACAGCACAAAAATTGAACTTCAAAGGCCTTACAACCTTTAAATTGCTGGGCGTGGTACTGCTTGCCGGGTCCTTGCTGTCGGTCTGGCCGGGATGCAAGGACGGATCAACCGGTTCCGCATCAGCGCCCAACCGTGACGGCAGGGTGCGGCCCGTAGCATTGGAAGCCCTGCCGCTGAAAGCTTCGCGACATGCCATGACCAATCCGTTGGCGGCAGAGGTCTGGAAAGATGCGCAATGGTTCAGATTGGCCAAGGAGCGATCATCCCGGATCGCCGGCGCGCACACCAAAATTGCGGCGGTATTCACGCCTGCGGATCTATATATCGCAATCGTCGCAACCGGACCCTATCAGGCGGTAGGCAAAGTGCCGACGGATCAGCTCTGGAAGCAAGACTGTTCAGAAATATGGCTCGATACGTCACGGAAACAGAACGGCACGAATTTCTTTGAGTTGGTCGTATCTCCAACAGGCCGCACCCACGGCGTGTGGCATCGGTCTTCCACCGCACCGACGCCCACATCGTCGGGTGCACCGGATTTGAATCATCCGTATGGCCTGATTCCATGGAATATTCAAGGCCTTCGCGTGAAAATTGGGACAGGCTCCTGGCGCGGCCGCAACGCGGCAACGGCCGTAGTAAAAATCCCGATTGCCGGACTTCCCAAGCCCTTGCGGTTTATCAGTAAATCCGGCGGCCGATTCCGCGTGAATGTGTTACGGTATATTTGGAGCGCCAGTCCTGGCGGCCGACGGCGGCTGGTCCAATACAGCTTGTTCCCCGTGCCGCCTGAGGCACAGGCTTTTGCCCCCTACCTCATGGGGCGCTTGGCCTTGATTTCTTCGAGCGACGCAAATTTGGCGATGCGGCGGTAATTTCGGACGCAATTGTGCCGGACAGCCGTAATTTCTTGCGGTGATTTAGTACCGAGCTTTTTTAACTTCTCAAAGTATTATTCCATCCACTATGATATTGCCGGCCCGGTAAGAAGAATTGATATCTGGAGTTCTCCTATGCCCGTCATTGACATGCCCATGGAAAAACTGGCAACCTATAGCGGACGCAATCCGCGCCCGACTGATTTTGATGCCTACTGGAGTCAGGCGCTGGGGGAAATGAAAGCGGTAAAACCCGACGTGGAATTACGCCCGGCGGAATTTCATGCACCGCACGTGGACTGCTTTGATATGTACTTCACCGGTGTTGGGGGGGCGCGTATACATGTTAAGTTTCTTCAACCAAAACACCGGACCATCGATACCAAACTGCCTGCCATCTGCATGTTTCACGGCTATTCCGGTCATGCCGGTGACTGGACTGAGAAACTTGCCTGGGCGGGAGCGGGTTACATTGTGGCGGCCATGGATTGCCGGGGCCAGGGGGGATATTCCGAAGATATTACCCCGGTGCGCGGCACGACGCATCGTGGGCATATTGTTCGCGGATTAAGTGACCCGGACCCGCAGAAATTACTGTTTCGATCTATTTATCTTGATACTGCCGAGCTTGCCGGAATTTTGCTGGCGATGCCGCAGGTGGATGCGACGCGGGTCTACGCCATGGGCGGGTCACAAGGCGGCGGTCTGACGCTGGCGTGCGCGGCGTTGGAGCCGCGTATTGCCAAAGCGGCCCCGCAGTATCCATTTTTGTGCGATTATCAGAGAGTATGGGAAATGGATCTGGCCAAAGACGCCTACGTAGAACTCCAGACCTTTTTCCGCCAGCATGATCCCCGGCATCTGCGCGAACAGGAGATATTTTGCCGATTAGGCTATATCGACTGTCAGCATCTGGCACCGCGGATCAAAGCCAGAACACTCATGGCCATCGGTTTAATGGACACAATATGCCCGCCATCCACGCAATTCGCCGCCTACAACAAAATGACCTGTGAAAAGCGAACCGCCATTTACCCCGATTTCGCCCATGAGGTGCTCCCGGGTTGGTATGATCTGGTGTTCGATTTTTTCACCAACCAGTAGCGCATTGGAAGTTTGAAATCTGGAATGTGAGATTCCATGGGCTGGGCCGTGCGGCGCGATTTTTTCCACCTTCCTGAATTGCGTGCTGTAGCTCATGCTCTTGATAAGATCGTCCATCCCTCACCCCGCCGAATCCGCCCCGTTCGCCCCTGCAGAACTCGCGTGCCATATCACGACGAGCGTCGGTGCGCTGTGCCATGCGGGAATCGGCGGCGGTGCCCGGCCACGGCAGCCGTCACCTTGGCGTATCATTCGTCACGGCTGGGCGTGGCAATTTTTCCGGGCAAGGGCAGAAATTTGCTAATGGAGGCCTAAATTCAGGGCTGAGTCTTGGTCTCCACAAAGCAAAGGCGGGTGAGGACACCCGCGGTCCCAGGGATGCCCGGAAAAATTACCACACCCTCACGGCTGCCAAAATTGTCACATGCTTGTATTTTTGCCCTGTTCTGTTAAGCTATGGAGCTGTGTATTTGCCGGAAAATCCGGTTGGCGCTTGGCACGGAGTGTGCGGTTATGTCATTAGATCGAAGCCTTAAAGGTAAAAGCACGTTGGAACGTCATCGTAATGTTCTAAAGAGAGCAGAGCGCATTGACATGCTTGAAGATAACGATAAATGGAGTGAGGCCAAGTCCAGCGTGTACAACCTGCCCAAGGTTGCCCATCGCAAGGCTGTAGCCGCTAAGAAGCCTCCCAAGGCTGAAGCCGCCGGCGCAACCGCTACTGCACCAGGCGCCGCACCGGCCGCTGCGGCCGCTGCCACCACTGCGGCGGCGACTACTGCAAAAGGCAAGAAATAGTCTGGCGCGAAGTCTGCCGTTGCGGTGGAATATTCCCTTTCAAGGCTACGGACTGCCCGCGATTTAACCCAAGGGCCTTGGTTCTATCCGTCAGCACTACGGGCCCCCCAACGCAGGACATGGAAGGGGCGGCTGTTTATGGCTCGCAGGTCCACGTCAACAAGCAATGCCTTTCAGCCGGGAACGCTGATATTTGCCGCCCTTTGCCTGCTGGCGGGTATCTGGCTGGGCCATTTGCGAAATCATACGCCGTCCAGTCATCCGCAAGCCGATAGTTCTCTAAAGGTTTTCTTCTCTCCGGATGGCGGTGCCACGCGTGAGCTGGTGCATCTGATTGATACCGCCGGAAAAAGTGTGGAAGTTCAAGCCTACAGCTTTACCAGCAAGCCCATTATCAAAGCCCTGATTCGCGCCAAGCAACGCGGGGTAGATGTTGAAATCATCCTGGATCGCTCCAATGTGGAGCGGAAAAATTATCGTACCCATACCTATCGCCGCCTCATCAGCCCAGGCCTTGACGCCGTATATACCGCGGGAATTCCCACGTATATTGACGACCGTTATCTGATCGCACATAACAAAGTCATGATCATTGATGACCGCATGATCATCACGGGAAGTTTCAACTTCAGCTATGCCGCCGCCCATTTCAACGCGGAGAATATGCTGGTAATAAAAAATATTCCCGCCTTGGTCAGTCGTTATCAGAAAAATTTTGAATTTCATGAAAAAACCAGCCAACGCTATAAACCGGGACTGGTTCTGGAGCACCAGTTCCATTTTCCGCGCTACAATTGAACAACCGTTTGGAAACCCGCCATCAGGTGGGGTAAAATAACGGGCTTGCTTATGGAGCGAAATTCAGCTCTGGCAGGCCGGAGAAATCCATGGAAAAGAAAAGTATTCGGATTCGCGGCGCACGCGAGCACAATCTTAAAGATGTCAGTCTCGAAATACCGCGCGATCAGTTGGTGGTTATCACCGGCCTGTCCGGATCGGGCAAAAGCTCTCTGGCCTTTGATACGATTTTTGCCGAGGGACAGCGCAAATACGTGGAGTCCCTTTCCGCGTACGCCCGGCAATTTTTGCAGCAGATGCAAAAGCCCGATTGCGACGAAATTGAGGGATTGCCCCCGACAATCGCAATTGAACAACGCGGCGGCGGCAGCAATCCACGTTCGACCGTGGCCACCACAACGGAAATATATGATTACATGCGAGTGCTTTTCGCGCGCACCGGTAAGCCGCATTGCTGGATATGCGGAGAACCTATTGCCGCACAATCCCCATCCCAGATTGTGCAAAATCTCATGCAATGGCCGGAAAATCAGCGGCTGATGGTTATTTCCCCGCTCGTGCGCGGACAGAAAGGTGCCCAGGTGGAGGCGCTGGAAGCCATGACACGGCAGGGGTTTGTCCGCGCTCGCGTGGATGGGCAGGTGATGGAGATTAAATCTGTTCCGGCTCTGGAAAAAAAGATTAAGCATACCGTGGAAGCGGTCGTGGATCGTCTGACCATTAAACCCGAGATACGCACCCGTCTGGCGGATTCTATCGAACTGGCGTTAAAACTTTCCGACGGGCTGGTGGTTATTGCACGGGAAGAATCTGGAAAATGGGTGGATCATACTTTTTCTTCCCGTTATGCCTGCCCGAATCATCCGGAAAGTTCACTGGAAGAACTGTCTCCCCGGCTGTTTTCCTTTAACAGCCCCTATGGCGCGTGCAGTCAGTGCGACGGGCTGGGAACGATTCTCGAATTTGACGAGGAATTGATTGTTCCCGATAGAACCGTCCCCCTGCTTGATGGTGCCATTGAGCCGTTCAGCCGCAACGGCAAGCGGATGAACATTTATTACAACCGACTGCTGCGGAAATTCTGCGAATCCTTCGGCCTCGACGGCCACACCGCCTTTGAGGATATCCCCGTAAAAATTCGGCAGATTCTTATTCATGGCACCACCGCCAAGGATGAAAAAGCCTTCGGCACGGAATTTGAAGGTGTGCTGCCCAACCTGCAGCGCCGCTGGGAAAACACGGATAGTGAATTTGTCAAAGCCCGCCTGCATGAATATTTAAGTGAGCAGGCCTGCGAAAAGTGTCATGGAGATCGTCTTAAGCCGCAGGCATTGGCGGTAAGAATCGGGAAATATAACATCCGTGAGATTACCGCCTTGACCATCAGTGGCGCAATTGAACTTTTTGACAGCCTGAAGTTTTCCGGCGAGCAGGACCTGATCGCGGCTCCGATGTTGAAAGAAATTCGCGCCCGCCTGGGATTTATGAATAATGTGGGGCTGGGATACCTGACACTGGATCGGCAAACCGGTACGCTTTCCGGTGGCGAAGCCCAGCGCATTCGTCTGGCCACGCAGGTGGGTTCCGGCCTGGTGGGTGTGTGTTATGTCCTTGACGAACCCACCATTGGATTGCATCAGAGAGATAATGACCGCCTCATCCGAACGCTGCGGCACCTTACAGATATCGGTAATACCACCATTGTCGTGGAGCATGATGAAGATACAATTCGGGCCGCTGATTGGCTTATTGATGTCGGTCCCGGTGCCGGATCCCATGGCGGGCGGATTATTGCCCAGGGCACGGTTCCGGAGGTGATGGCCTCACGCGAAAGCATTACCGCGAAATATCTTTCCGGTGAATATCAGATTCCCGTGCCAACCCAGCGGCGCAAGGCTGATTTTAAGCGGGTGCTGGAAATAACCGGGGCGGCGGAAAATAATCTGCGCGGCATCGACGTAACATTTCCGCTGGGTGTTATGACGTGCGTGACCGGAGTTTCCGGATCGGGCAAGTCATCGCTGGTTAATCATATTTTATTGAAGGGACTCAAGCGGCAGTTGTACGGTTCCAAGGACCATCCCGGCCGGCACAAAAAAATTCTGGGCGTGGCGAACATAGATAAAGTTATTGAAATTGATCAATCGCCGATCGGCCGCACCCCGCGCAGCAACCCCGCCACGTATACCGGGGTCTTTGACTTGATTCGACAGTTATATGCCAAAACGCGTGAGGCCCGCATGCGCGGTTATCAGATCGGGCGGTTCAGTTTTAACGTGAAAGGCGGGCGGTGTGAAAGCTGCCAGGGGCAGGGCACCAAACGCATTGAAATGCACTTTCTGCCGGATGTATTTGTAACCTGCGAAGAGTGCCGCGGCACGCGTTACAACCGGGAAACACTGGAAATAAAATATCGCGGGAAATCCATTGCCGATGTGCTGGAAATGCGGATTGAAGAAGCCTTGCAGTTTTTTGACAGCTTTTCGCATATTCGCGGGTTCCTGCAGGCGCTAAATGATGTCGGATTGTCGTATGTGAAATTGGGGCAATCCAGCAACACGCTCTCCGGCGGCGAAGCGCAGCGGGTTAAACTTGCCACTGAACTGGCCAAAGCGGCCACGGGGCATACGTTGTACGTACTGGATGAACCTACCACCGGTCTGCATTTTGCGGATATTCATAATTTGCTTCATGTGTTGAATCGCCTTGCGGATGCCGGTAATTCCGTGGTAATTATTGAACACAATCTCGATGTGATCAAATGCGCCGATTGGCTTATTGACATGGGGCCTGAGGGCGGCAGCGGCGGCGGGCAGGTGGTGGCCACCGGCACGCCAGAAGATGTCGCCCGTCATCCCACCAGCCACACGGGCCGGTATCTGCAGCATAAGCTTCAGGCCCCGGTATTTGCCGCGGCGGGCTAACGTATTGCCTGAGTTGGTTAGCGGCTTATTCACCTGGACCAACGCTTGCCAACCTTAAGCGGCATTCCCAGTGATTGTGGAATCGCCTGCGCCCAGCGGGGCCACGCTGGGCGTTCCACGGCCTGAAAAATCCCATTGCCCGAGATTGCCCGTGCATCGCGCAGGCTCCATACCGCGCCATCTTCGTGGAAAACCCCATTGAGCGTACCTTTGCCGCGCTGTGCCAGAAGCCACGCGGGCTTGAGCATCAGACTCCAAAAAAAACTTCCCACGGGCTTAGCGCGAATCATCGGTGCCATTGAGGCATAATCCGGCTCCCATTGATTTCCGGTCAGGCCTTTGCTGCCCCACCCTGACCCGCCCGTACGAATGCGCTGCCACTCCGTTACCCAAACCGGTTTCTTCAATGATCTCTCTGCCATGATTGTCTCATGCAAAGTACGCCGCACAGCCTCCACCGATGTCGGGAAGTCCGGATGCGTTTGCAGAACATCCGCGCCGGCATCAATAAACGCCATGCTCTGTTTCAAATTGGCACCGCCGATGGATAACGCCGCCGTCCCACGATGTTTTGCGGCATGACGCATCATCGCTTCGGCAAACCGGTGCCGCGCCGCGCCCCACGGTTCGTTTTGCACTTCTATCGCCAGCAGGCGATGGTCATTGCGGTAATGATCCATGAACCAGTCCAGATATTTCACGGGACCATGCCAGAGCCGATGGTTCATGACAATAGGCGAAGCCGGTGACAGCAGATCGGATGCGGTCAACGGATGACTATCCGCTATATGAGCCGCGGTGGGTTCCACGCCATCTCCTTCAAAGAGTACTGGAAGGACTTTAATTCCAACTTCGTGACAAGAATTAAGAAAATGCGCAAATCGTTGCCGGAGGGCCGCCGGATCCTTCAACCAGAATTCATAACTCAGCCAGACCCGCAACGCGTTGAGCCTCAGGCTGCGGGCAAATCGCAGATCGCGCTTGGTAATGTCACTATCGTAATGCTGCCACATCTGATAAGCATTCCACGCTCGAGCCGGTATATAGATCGCCCCATACGGAAGCGCCCGCGTTGCCGCGGAGTCTCCGCTGCCACGCAGCGCAGTCGTGTATTTTTCCTCCGTGTTAGCCGCGACAGTTGCAGTAACCGAAACGAGGGCCGCAATGCCGGCGGCCGCGCCCCGTAGAAATTTCCGCCGATCAACCGTGGCACGGTCCGTGTCACCAGGTAAATTAGACATCTCGCGATTGCTCATAATGTAATTTCCTCAAGATTGCCGCTTGTGATCGTAAACAGCAATTGTACGCTAATATAACGTCCGACCGTTCTCATGGCTGCAATTTAGATATAACACCCCCTACATTGAAATGAATTTCGCCGCCGAAATGTTGCCCCTTTAGCCCGCGCGGCTAAGATGGGGCGGACGAATATGCTTTGCCGACATGTTTTGTTTGATAGAAAGTTATGATCATGCCACATCCTGAAATTTCTGATCGCCCGATGTTATGGTTCTCACGCGAGCAGTTGATGGAAGTGGATCGACGGGCGGTGAAGGAATTTGGCATTTCGGTGTTGATGTTGATGGAAAATGCCGGTCGGGAGGTTGCCCAGGTCACACGCTCTTACATGATGGAAAGTTCATCGGTGTTGATTCTGGCTGGGGCGGGAAATAATGGCGGCGACGGTCTGGTTGCCGCGCGGCATTTGGCCAATCATGGGCACCGGGTGACGATTCTGCTGACGGTTGACGAACATAAGTATACTGGCGCGGCCTTAACGCAGCTCCAGATCACCCAAAAAATGCGGATTCCCCTGGCCATTCTTCCGCGGCAAAAAGATGCATTCCAACATTGGTTGGAAAATAGTGACGTCGGTGACGCCGTGGTGGATGCCATTTTCGGTACTGGGTTGAATCGCCCCTTGGATGGATCAATCCAGGAGTTGATAGCCCAGGTAAATCAATCCAACCGCCGGGTCATAAGCGTGGACATACCCTCGGGCTTGGACTGTGATACCGGCCGGCCCTTGGGCATCGCGGTGCAGGCGGTCCACACAATAAGCTTTTGCGGTATGAAAATCGGATTTGAATCGGCGGAGGCCATCAGCTATCTGGGGCAGATATCCATTGGCGACATAGGTGCTCCGCAAGCCCTGCTGCAAGCCTGCTCGCAAATTTGACTTTGCCCCTCGGCAAAGCGTATTGTTCATGAAGCGAAGGCTCTTGGCGGCACAGAGGAATAATTTTATGCAGTGTTTTGCAAAACAGTCGGTATATTTTGGATGCGGATTAGTCCTTTCTATTTCTCCGTATGTTTGCCACAGCGCCGGCGCGGCCACGACCACGACTCTTGCGATTCAAAATGTCGCCCAGGATGTCGCTTATTCTCCGCAAATTCATGCCATTCTAAAAGACCCCTCAACGGGTGCCGTTTTGCAGGGTAATGGCGCGTACGGTGGCTACGGCAGTTACAGCTCATCGCTAAGTGGGTCCGGGCCGTATTACGACATTCAAGGTTATTTAGACACCGGAACCAGCGGAATATTACTTAGCCAGGGAGCACAGCAGGGGCTTGGCGTAAAACTCGCCACTTATAACGGAACGCCGGTTACCTATACCGATACCGGCTTGGGCGGGGCGGCATCGTACAATGTTTCAACGCCGTATGATCTGTCAACGGCGCAAATGAGTTCCGGTAATTATGACCAACAGCCTCCCCTCACCGGCTACACCAATGACATCGGCGCTGTCAGAATGGAAACCTCAACCAGCGGCGGATATAACATTCTTGGAATGCCCGTCATGCAGGGAAAGGTGACTGTCTTCCACCCCGGAAACTTCAACGACTTAACTAACCCCATACCCACAACCAGCTATATATACAATCCGGGAACGCCCTATAATCCGGGTTCTCTTAACAGCGATCCCGGTATTGTGCCAACGCCCTATAAGGTGCAGTTGAGTTTCGCGTCGTTTTCCAATTCCTCATTAATTCAGCCCACCGGCGCACCTGGACCGGTAGAATATGCCAATCCTTTTATTGGTCCCAATCCACTTGATCCACAGGGTTCCACCGCAGGTATTCCGCCAGTGCAACTCGCACTCACCGAGCCTTCAGCCAGCGGGGGAATCACACGTACCAGCACGGGGAGTTTTTTATTCGATACCGGCGCACAGGTGTCATTTATTTCCACAGCAGAGGCGGCAAATCTTGGAATCTCAGAGAATGTCAGCGCGGGCACCACAACCTTGGTTTATACGGATACCGGCAAGGCCGTGCCCAATCAGTTTTCTCCTCCCATTGCCGGTGCTGGCGGAAGCTCGGCCAGCCCCGCCGGATTCTATCTGGATTCATTGACCCTGCAGACCACCGGCGGCCAGGTCATTAAATTTGTCAATGCTCCGGTTGCGGTGTTGAATGTTACTGTAACAAATCCCACTACCGGCCAACCCATCACCCTCGCCGGTGACCTGGGCATGAACTTTTTTGAAAGCGGCGGATTAACCAACAATTTTAATAGCGGCTTTCAATGGTTTACCCTGGATCAACCCAATGGCCTTCTGGGTATTTCCCCGGCATTACCACTTCTCGGAGATGCCAACGGCGACGGCGTGGTAAATAATCTTGATCTTGCCACGGTGTTGGCCCACCTGAATCAACCGTCCGGTGGATTGTGGAGCAATGGGGACTTTACCGGCAGTGGAATGGTTACCAACGCGGATTTGGCGATTGTTCTCAATAACCTCAACACCGGCAGCTCGACAACCACCGCAGCGCTGCTTGCCAACAGTGCCGCATCCGTGCCTGCCCCGACATCTCTGGCTCTGCTTGCTCTGGGTATTTCGGCGGCGCTTGGCCTCAAGAAGAGCAAGCCGGCAAATCATAAACAGGCATTGAGGCAATGAAGCCGTGGCAATTTTCCCCCGCACCGCCCTGCATTAAAACTTCACATAACCGCTGGCTTTGCCGGCGATGTTCATTGGGAGTGCCGCGCAAAGCGGCCATTACTCGGACAGGCTCCCAGGTATTGTTCGTGAAGTATTGGGATGCGACAAGTTGGATGATATCCACCAATGCATTTGGCATCCTGCGGCCCAAGGAAGGTCTCTCTGCCAAATATCGTGCGGAGGTACCGAGTCACCCACCGGAACCTTTTGGATATCATTTGGGCATCATGGCACTAAAAACCATGCCCTAAAAACCATGCCCGCTGGCCAGCAACCCATTGTCGGCCTTACAATCATGCACTTGGATTTGTGTTTACTTGGACTTCATAACAGGAAATTCAAATGGCTGATATTCAACCCCTTGCGGCGATTCGCTATCCGCAGAGCGAACAAACCGCTCTTATTTCTCCCCCTTACGATGTGCTATCCAGTTCGGATAAGCAACATCTGCTGGAAAAAAATCCCCACAACATTGTCGCTGTGGATTTGCCCCATGTGCCCCCCAAAAACGCCGGCCCCGCCCAGGCGTATGAACAGGCCGCAAAAACCATGACAGCGTGGATCCAGCAGGGCGTGCTGCAGCGTGACTCGGTGCCGGCACTGTATCCCTATGAACAAACTTATACCTATGATGGCAAAACCTATCATCGCCGCGGATTATTCTGCCGCGTGCGGCTGGAAGAATTCGGCCCGGAAGGGACGATTCATCCCCATGAACAGACGTTCAGCGGCCCCAAGGAAGATCGTCTGATGCTCATGCGGGCTACACACGCCAATTTGTCTCCCGTATTTGGCCTCTATGATGACGCCGCCAATGTTGTGACGGGCAAGTTGTTTGCCGCCACCACCGGGCGCTCGCCCGTGGCAACCGCCAAACTCCCATCCCAGGATGGCCAATCACAGGTAACCTCGGAACTTTGGCAAGTGACCGACCCGCAGGTGATCGCGTCAGTGCAGAGCCTGCTGCGTGAAAAACATTTGTACATCGCTGATGGGCATCATCGTTACGGTACATGCCTGAATTATCGGGCGGAAGTGGCCGCTAAAAATGGGGCGGCGTTGCCCAGGGATCACAACGCTAATTTTGCATTATTTGTGCTCATTGCCATGCAAGATCCCGGTCTGATTGTTCTGCCTACGCACCGTGTTGCGGCTAATCTCTCCGGATTTTCCATTGAGGCATTTCTGCGTGCCGCCTCGGGTCAGCTTCAGCGCGTGTCGGAAGAGTTTGCCGGTGATGGTATGGATGCTCTTGAAAAGTGCCTGCCGGAGTATGGTCTTCATGCCATGGGCATTTATGACCCCAAAACGGATCGTGTCGTTGTAGTGCGGCCGATGGAAAGGGACCCGTTGGGAAAAATCAGTAACGACCCGGCGCTGGCTGGTAAATCCGAACCGTGGCGGCAACTGGATGTGGCCATATTGCAGCATCTGATATTTGACCGCGTTGTGGCTCCGACGTTTGCTCCGGGCCAGACTATGCAATGGGCCTTTCCGCATGTAGCGCATGAGGTGCGGGAAATGTGCCAATCCGGACATTATCAGGCCGGCTTTGTTTTGCAGCCCACCGCCTTGGAATCGGTGCGGCAGCTCTGCAATGCCAATGAACTTATGCCGCAGAAGAGTACCTTTTTCTACCCCAAACTGGCCACGGGGATGGTCATAAATGCTCTGACATGATTCCCCTGTTTGCTTTCCGTAATTTTGCGGGAAAGGGCGGGCGCTGTCATGGACCGGGACAACAAACTGGTGGAAGGTGCGTTAGGCCTATGGAAGACTCTGGGCGGCGAGAAAAAAAGGCGTAGCCAACAATGGAAGGGTGCCTTTAGTCCTTGTACGGGTTGACGAAATGCCGGTAATTGCCACGGTAGCGCTGCACTTTTCGGGCCAGCAGGGTTTTGCCTGGTGGGGCGTGGTGGTGTTGGCGGCGGGGATAGCTCTGGGGGTGTACAGTTGGCTAAATCTGCGGCAAACAACGCCCGATTACCCAACGACCGAACCCATGCCCTGGACGGCGATGATCGCCGCCGCCGCAGCCATTATTTACGGCCTGATCGTGTTAATTTTTCCCGCCACGCGCGAAATAATTATCGCGGCGCTGTTTACCTTTGCCATCGCCGGCCTGGCGGTCTGGTTGTTTTACAAACGTGTTTATCAGGTGTTGGGCAAGCGGAGAATCCTGTCGCTTTTTTCCCTGCGCCTTGCGGGCATGGCGTTTATTTTACTGCTGATGTTCCAACCCGTGCTGGCCTGGATCACCGTTCCGCATAACATGCCCTCCCTGGGCATTATGATAGACGCATCCGGCTCCATGAGCGTCAATGATCAGCCCAACGAACCGAGTCGTTATCTGCTAAGTGTCCAGGCGGCACACATGCTGATACATACTCTTAAAGGGCATTTTGCCGTCAAGTGCTTTGCCTATGACGGCATTCATAATGCCCCGTTGACAAGTCCCGCCCAATGGACCGCCATCGCCCCGGACGGTAAACAGACCGACCTGCCTGCCGCGATTAAACTGGCGGTGAATTCCGGGGTTCATCAGTTGGTGCTTTTCAGCGACGGTATTCAAAACGGTCCAACTAAACTGCGTACTCTGGCCCACCTGCCAATAAGAGTTTATCCCGTGCGTGTAGGTTCAACGTCCACCCATGCTCGCGGAGTGCCGCAAATTGAAATTGTTCGGGTCAACGGCCCGCAGACCGCACCGGTTGATACACAGGTAACACTGACGGCCCTGGTTCGCTCAAGTGCCTTTAATGACCGTACTATTCATGTGTACCTCATGCAGGGAAAGAAATCGCTCGCTGAACATCGGCTGGTGTTGCATTCCGGGCCGGTGCCGCAAACTGTGCAATTCAAATTTACCCCGCAAAAAGTGGGCCGATTGGTTTTAACCGCCCGCATTCCCGTGGACCCCGCCGAGCGCACCACTGCGGGTAATAAACAGCAGTTTCCCATGTTGATAACCAATCCTAAAATTGCGGTGCTGTATCTGGAGGGACGTATTCGGCCGGAAGTTGGTCCGTTGGAGCAGGACTTATCGACGGATCCCAATGTGGATCTGGTAAGCCTGATTCAGACCCGTCCCGGCTATTTTATGGTGCGCGGTGCCAACAAACATCTTACCGCGCTGCCGGACACTTTGGCCCAATGGGAGCAATTTAAGGTCATTATCCTGGGTGATGTGCGTTCAAGTTTCTTAACCCGTGGTCAGCAGGATCAGCTTAAAGAGGTTATCCGCAATGGGGCCGGATTCATCATGATCGGCGGCCAACAGAATTTTGCCAGTGGCGATTGGGGCCAATCCGATTTAGCCTCTGCATTTCCCGTCAATCTCCAACCCGTGCAACCGCCGCAGTTGGATTCATCGTTTGTTCCCCAACTGACCGCATTCGGTGCGCAAAGCCCGATTTTCCAAGGCATTGCGACGTGGTTTAACACGCCCGCCGGCGCACCGGCTAAAAATCAACTTCCCAAACTGGCCGGCTGTGTCGCGTTCGCGGGATCTAAACCCGGGGCCACCGTTTTATTGACTGATCCTGAAGCACAGGTCGGCGGCCGTCCGGCGATTGTTCTGGCGGTGCAGCATTATGGCAAAGGCCGCGCCGCGGCGTTTGCCGCCGACACAACCTATCGTTGGCAACTGGCGCTAAGAACCATGGGGTTGCGCTCGCCGTACCATCGCTTCTGGGGGCAACTGATTCGCTGGCTGGCCGGCGAAAGTAAAATTAAAACATCCAAAGGCTCCTCCGTTACCGCCATGATCCGCCGTGAACGCTACGATACGGGCCACATGGTGCACCTGCGTGTGGAAGTGACCGACGCCCGCGGGCAATTATCGCGCTACGCCTACGTTACCGCCGCCCTGACCGGCCCCGGCGGCAAAGCCCGCACACTTGCCCTGCACGCCAGATACAGCAATATAGGTATGTATACTAGAAACTTCATGCCCCCGGCACCCGGCCATTATCACCTGGTATTTACCGCCCTGCGCCACGGCAAAACCCTCGGCACGGACAGCACGGATTTTTATGTCATTGCCGCGGTCGGAGAAATGGACAAACTCGCCGCCGAGCCGCAAACCCTCCAGCGCATTGCATCCATAACCCGCGGTTCCTGCAGTGAATTAAGCGGTATTAACGCCCTGGCCCGCCGGTTAAAGGCTTCCATAAGCCATGAGAATCAGGTGCAAAGAACATCTTTTCCCCTGTATAACAATAAACTGTTTTTCGTATTATTTATCGCATCTCTCACCCTCGAATGGTTCCTGCGCCGCAAGTGGCAACTGCAGTGAGCCGCACCGGGACAAAGGCCCGTAACATAAGCATGAACTTCAATGCCTTCGCGGATTATGGTTTCGGCTGACTGTTGTCATTGTGGCTCGGGGGTGTTGATTCCGCGATCATTTCTCCCGCTGCATCAAGTGCGCCCAGCGATATAAGCGCCAGTCTCGCGGCTTCCTGTTCGGCTTCCTTTTTGGTTCGGCCTTGCGTGCCTTCGTAAAATTGCCCCTCCATGTTGACCCGTATGCGGAATGTTTTTTTGTGGTCCGGGCCTTCTTCCGCAAGAACTTCATACGTCGGGGTGCAGCCATATTCTCTTTGCGCGTATTGTTGAAGCATGGACTTGAAATTCAACTGATGCTCGCCATCGGCGTAATGGTCTACCCACGGCTGCATGTGCCGGAGAATAAATTTACCGGCGGCTTCAAAACCGCCATCCAGATAAATCGCCCCGACCACTGATTCAAATACGCCGGCTGCCAGGCTGCCGGGTAATCGCCCGGACTTGTGCATGCCGGGACCGACGCGAATTAAGTCGGTCAGACCAAGGCGGTTGCTGACTTCGGCACAGGTTTTGCGGCTCACAACCGAAGATTTGAGAATCGTGAGTTGCCCTTCCAGCCACTGGGGAAATTGTTCATAGCCTCTCTGGCAGATAATCAACCCCAGCACCGCATCCCCCAGAAATTCCAGACGTTCATTGGAACTGCGCCGATTGGGTGATGATGAGGCATGGGTGAGCGCTTCATCCAGCAGTTGCAGATTCTTAAAGCGATAATCAATGATTTGCTGACACTGTTCCAATACTTCCGGCGCTACCATGTACAAAAACTCCGGCTACGCACCAACATTCCAGATGTGTCGCTCCCATACAGGAAAATCCGGTGCATGATGCAATTCAAAATATCTGACTCACGCGAATCGCCCGAACCGCCGAATTCGGCAGGACGGGCGGTTAGCGTTACTGCGCTATTCATCGGTCATATTGCCGCAAGAGCGTCAAAAATTCGGCAATGTCCGCCGGCACGGGCGCTTCCAAAGCCATACGATTGAACTTACTGGGGTGCACAAACTGGAGTTTCCAGGCATGCAGGGCCTGCCGGGAAATCATGGCGTCCCCTGAATCCGCGGCCTTGGCGGTAATATCCCGGCGTGATACCACGCGACCTCCATACATGACATCGCCCACGATGGGAAATCCGACATGGCTTAAGTGCACGCGCAACTGGTGTGTACGGCCCGTTTTGGGAAATAATTCCAGCAGTGTAAAGCGCTTGAAACGTTCCTTGACCTGATAAACCGTCTGGGCGGTGCGGCCAATATCTTCGCGCACGGTATATTTTTCCCGCATGACCGGATGCACGCCCAGCGGCGCATCAATAAGATCACTATCCAGCGGCGGCGAACCATGGATAACCGCCAGGTAAGTTTTGCGAATTGATCGACGCTCAAATTGCCCGGCCAGCCGCCAATGCGCCTCATCCGTTTTGGCTACAAGAATCAGGCCGGTGGTGTTCCGATCCAGGCGGTGAATAATTCCCGGCCGCCATGGGTCACTGCCCACGGAAAGTGTTCCTGCGGTTTGCTGGGCATGGTAGACCAAGGCGTTGGTCATCGTGCCGGTCCAATGGCCGCGCGCCGGATGCACCAGCAAATTCGTCGGTTTATTAATGGCGATGAAGTGATCATCTTCATACAAAATGTCCAGCGGGATATTTTCCGGCAATATTTCCCGTCGGACCGTCGGCGGAACCTGCAATTCCACACGATCACCGCTGCGCAAAAGGGTGCTGACTTTGGCGGGGCGGCCATTGACCAAAACCGTGCCGGACTTAATTAATTTTTGCAGCATGGCGCGGGAATGCGTGGAAAGCCGATCACGCAGATAAATATCCAGCCGCTTCTGCAAATCATGGCGTATGTTAAAGGTCACCGCTTCCATGCCCTCATCGGAATCCGGCAATGCCAACGGTTGGGCAAGTTCCAAGTCATCGGGTTGGGCTTCATCCATACGGGATATTGTAGCGACTAATTACGTTAAATCTCTGCGGCGCGGTATAACTTGAATTTGCGGAACAAGGGGCGTATTATTAATTGCACACTTAACCGGTAGGTGTTATGTGTAATTAGTGGTTCGCCGCTTTTTTTGCAGATTTGCTGCGTAAAACCGTATTGAGCTTGTTGGATTTATATCGCGATGGCTGAAATAAAAGCGACTAACATAACCTGGCATCCTTCCAAGGTAACTGCGGCGGATCGGGCGGCGGCTACGCATAATCGCCCCTGCATTCTCTGGCTGACCGGTCTTTCAGGCTGCGGCAAATCTACGATTGCCGGGGCTTTGGAACATGCGTTAATTTCCTCCGGTCACCCGGCGTATGTGCTTGATGGGGATAATTTAAGGCACGGCCTCAATAGCGATCTGGGATTTTCCCCGCAGGACCGAGCGGAGAATATTCGCCGTGCCGGAGAATTGGCCCGCATTCTGGCGGATGCGGGGCTGATTGTGATTGCCAGCTTTATCAGTCCGTATGCTGCGGATCGCCTGCGGGTGCGGCAGCTTGTCGGGCCGGATGAATTTGTGGAAGTGTTTGTCGATGCGCCCGTGGAAGTTTGTGAAGCTCGTGATCCAAAGGGGCTGTATAAAAAAGCTCGTGCCGCTGTCGCGGCGGGCAAACCACTGGGCTTTACCGGTATTGATGCACCGTATGAAACACCGAGCAATCCGGAGATTCATCTAAAAAGCCATGAACAATCCGTGTCGCAGGCGGTGGAAATAATTTTCAATTATCTTCGCCGACATGGGCGATTGGTACAACAGGGGTAAGCGGTAGCATGGTCACGCAATACGTTGATTTACATACGCACAGCACCGCCAGCGACGGTACCTTAACGCCCACACAACTGGTCAATCGCGCCCAGGCGGCGGGACTTGTGGGCCTGGCATTGACAGATCATGACAGCGGCAACGGATTGTTGGAGGCCCGGACACAAGCGGAAAAAATTGGTTTGCGTTTTGTACCGGGAATTGAAATCTCAGCGGAATATCCGCATCCGGGAACCATGCACATCCTGGGGTATTACATTGATCCGCTTTCACCGGGTCTTAAGCGTATGAGCGATATTCTGCTGGAAGGGCGGAACAATCGCAATCCGCGGATTATTGCCCGGCTCAACGAATTAGGTTGTCGCATCACGCTCGAGCAGGTCCAGGCCATCGCCCGGCGTGGATCAGTTGACGAGCGAAAAATTGTTTTGGGGCGGCCGCACATCGCTCAGGCGATGGTGGATGCGGGCTGTGTGAGCAGCGTCAAGCAGGCGTTTGATGTTTACCTGGGAACTACCGGGGCGGCCTATTTTGATAAAGAGCGTCTGACCCCGCGGCAGGCGCTGGAATGTATTCATGCCGCCGGTGGTTTGGCGGTGCTGGCCCATCCTACCCAGCTGCGCACGGAAAATCCGGCGCAACTCCAACATGTGGTAGCCAATCTGGTGGAGGCGGGACTCGATGGCATTGAAGCCTGGCATAGTGATCACCGCCCGCAGGACAGTCAACTAATTCTGGAATTAGCCCGCCGTTATAACCTGATCACCACCGGTGGATCAGATTTTCATGGCACGCCCAAGCCGGATATTGCCCTGGGACTCGGACGGGACAATGTGCGTGTGCCCGTGGAATATCTGGATCGATTGGAACAGGCGTGGAACGCCCGGCGTGCCCGGCAAACGACGGAGTTGCCAACATGAATACATCTGTTGTGTCTTCAGCATTTGATGTTGAAAAAATCAATGCGGATTTTCAGAAGCGTGACCCCGCGGAGCTTGTGCAGTGGGCCGCCCAGACCTTTGGAACTGGTCTGATCATGACCAGCAGCTTCGGTGCCGAAAGCATGTGCCTGATTCATCTTGCGGTTTCGGTTTGTCCGGATATCCCCATTGTGCTGGTGAACACGGGGTATCTGTTCCCGCAGACGCTGACGTTTATGGAGGCCATGCGGCAACGTTTTCATTTGAATGTGCGCGAATATCACAGCCGCCACGATCCGGTCGTCTGGTTGACCGTCAACGGCGAGCCTGATCCGCGCGTGCGCCGGAACGTTGAGGCCTGTTGCGCAGCTAATAAAAATGAAGTCTTTGACCGCGCCATGCGGGAATTAGCCCCGGCGGCGTGGCTGCGGGGAGTGCGAGCGCACCAATCCGATCATCGCGCATCCATGCAAAATGTGCAGTGGAATAAGCGCGTCAACTGCTGGGCTATTTCACCCCTGCTGGCATGGAATAATCGGGATATCCATCATTATATGAAGAAACATGAGCTTCCATACCATCCGCTGTGGGAACTGGGATACAATTCCATCGGCTGCAATCCGGAAACCTGCACCCGCCCGGTCGGGGCGGATGAAGACCAGCGCAGCGGCCGCTGGGCGGGGTTGGAAAAAAAGGAATGTGGCATCCATCTGGATCAAGGCGCGGGAATTTAGTTGGGAAAGAAGTTAGGAGTTAGGAGTTAGGAGTTAGAAGGTTTTGAAGCGCTGGGCTGCCATTTTGCTTCTGCTGTAACCTGTCCCCTGTACTCCGTAACCTCGCGCGTTCGGGTCCCAAAACAATCTAAAATGCTTACGTTATATGACGTTGCGCGGCAATTTCTTGATTCTCGCTTAAGTCCGGCGTTGCGCTACCCGATAACTATGAGTTGAACAGGAGACTCTGGACATGCGGTACAAACATGGGCGACTGCGGGCATTTACGCTTATAGAATTGCTGGTGGTCATTTCCATTATCGCTTTATTAATAGCGATCCTTCTGCCCAGCCTGGCGCGGGCGAAAGAACTGGCGAACCGTGCGGTATGCGCAGCCAATGTGCGGGGTATTGTGCAATCCATGTTTATCTATGCGCAAAGCAATCAGAGCCAATTTCCCAGCGTGTTGCCTCCCGCCAGCACCACTTACCAGAATGGTCCCGGCGCAGCGGCTACCGATTCCGCGGGGAACATTGGCACAATTTTGGAAAGCATGTACGGCAGCAATGCCTGGCAGGAAGGTTCGCCGATGGCGTGTATGTGGCTGATGGTGCTAAGCGGGCAAATTACGCCCAAAAGCTTTATATGCCCATCCGATCTTCTGGCGACGGCACCTTCGGATGAATACAGCACCAGCAGTACCTATTATTCCAATTTCGGAGTGGTCCGGGGAACAGTTTCCAATACCGGTCAGGGCGAAAGCTATTCCATTTCATTTCCCTGGAATTACATGAACGATGCCTTTATCGTCGGCAGTTGGTGGAATACCAATGCGGCCAGCGCCGAGCTGCCTATGGTTTCCGATATGGCTCCGGCAGCCGATACGTCCGCCGCCGGTAATGCCAAACGGGACCCCACGCAGCCAATGGCCAATACCTACGGCAACTTTATTTTCAACTCCGGGAATCATAATGGTGATGGACAGAACGTCGGCTTTGGCGATGCTCACGTGGCTTGGTGCGTGACACCCTATGTAGGTGAAAACCGTGATAACATATTCACTTACGCTTCCAGCGGCGGCGTGGGCGGCGGTGGAACGGCCCTGACACCCACAGGCACCGCTCCCAGTTCCGTTTTACCCACCATTGCCCCATTTGATACGGTTATGACGCCGGTGCGTGATGTGGCTACAGGTGCGTGGTAAGTCGGATGGTAAAATTCCATCGCTTATGCCGCTTTGCCCCGCGCCAGAAAAAAATAAAGAATAGATCCCAGCACGTTTAGAAACAGCATCAGGATCACCCAAAGAATTTTAGTTCCCACAGCGTGCCGGCTGATCAGCAGATCAATGAGCATCCAAAGCCAAAATATAAAGCAGGCCAGAGAAATAAGACCGAAAATGACACCCATATTTTTTACTCCAACATCATGAACATACCCAAAAGCCCGTCCGGCCCCGCTGTCCCCCGTAACCTGTAACCTACCTCCCGGTCACCTACGCCCCGCTACCGCAGATCATTTTCGTCCAGCAGCACAAAATGCTCTTCCGAAAGTACCATGCTGGCCAACGCCGGATTATCTACATGAATCACCACTGCCGCCGCCCGATGCGGATCTGTGATCAAGCCATAGACATAATGGATATCCACTTCCGCGCTTAATAGCGCCTTGCCGATACGAGCCAATCCTTCGCCGGAGGCTGTAGATGGCATCTCCACCGCGACAAGTTCACAGACGGAAAAACGGTAATCGTTCTGACGCAGGACATCCGCGGCCATATCGGAATCGCTGAAAACGAATCGTACAATGGCGCAGTCCACCCCCTGCATGACCGTCAGGGCCAGCGTGCGCACCTCGGAGTGTTCGAAAATACCCATCAGCGAGGCCAACGCCCCGACACGATTTTCAACAAATACCGATAACTGACGCACGCAGGGGGTATCCCGTCCGCGTTTGGTGATTGGTTTTTCGCGTGTATTCGCCATGGCGAACATCTTAACATGAGTTGCGCTGCGATGTAAGAAAAATCCCCCGGAATTTCCCCGGGAGAGTTAATTTACACCCGGCCATATAGATATTCATTCAAATGTGTGATAGTAACCTCTTGGTCACTGGCCTGTCGGGCATTCAGATCGCCGATGGAAATCAACCCCAGCAGGCGGCCTTCGGCATCGCAGACCGGCAGATGCCGCACGCGGCGTGACTGCATAATGCTGCTGGCGTCTTCGATGGTGGTGTCCGGCCTTACCACGACCACGTCGGAAGTCATGGCATCAGCAACTTTCACCTGCCGCGGATTTTTCTCTTCCGCCACAACGCGGGTGAGAATATCGCGCTCACTTAAAATTCCGATGACGCGATCCCCCTCGGTGACCATCAATGAACCAATGCGGTGACGGTTCATTTTTTGTGTGGCTTCCAGAACTGTGGCATCGAGGCTGATACTGTAGACGTGACTGGACTTGCCCGCCAGAAGGCATGCAACGGTGGCCATAAGTGACCTCCTAAAAAGGAACCAACCGATAAGCTGTCACCCATCAAGGTGCAGCCGGAAATGCAGTCGATTACACATAACTATATCCTGATCCGATTGCAACGCAACTTTGTGAATAAGATAACAATGTCTGCTATAATTTCCCCATGACAACAGCCCCAACGGATTTATCCCCACCAGCCAGTGACTCTACCGCCCGCTCCCGAGCCGCGAGTTTAGTCTGTATGACTTGGACCCATTTTCTTAATGACGGTGCGGCGTTTTACCTGCCCGGTATTCTTCCCGCAGTGCTTACCGCCTTGCATCAGCCCTTGGCGATGGTGGGTATTATCATGGCAGCAACGTACATGGGGCAGGCATTGCAGCCGGTAGCGGGCATTCTGGCGGATAAAGTGGGGGGGAAAATGTTTATCATCGGCGGACTATTTGGCTGTTGCGTGGCGGGGGCGCTGGTGGGCTTGTCTCCGAATGTGGGAGTCCTGCTGGTGCTGTTACTGATTTCCGGGTTGGGCAGCACCATTTTTCATCCGCAGGCTCTGGCGGCGGTGCGTAGTTTAACGGAACGCCGACACGGGGCGGGGTTATCGCTGTTTTTAATCGGCGGCGAATTGGGCCGGGGAGCGTGGCCTTTGTTAACCAGCGTGATTGTCGCATATCTGGGGTTGCATAACCTGTGGATTATCGCGTTGCCTATGCTGGTGACCTTGCCGTTTATGATCAAACTCATTCCCAGTTTACCGGCCCGGAGCCAAAGCGCACCCAAGCTTCATTGGCGTGAGCACCGTAAGCCGTTTCTGGTGTTGGTGAGCTTTTCCGCATTTCGCGGCTTGGCCGTTTTTGGAACCATTGTGTTTATTCCTTTGATGTGGAAGCTGCGGGGCGGAGCGCTGGTTTCAGGTGCCTCCATTATCAGCACGCTTTTAATCACCGGGGTGATCGGGCAGGCCACAGGGGGAACGGTTTCGGATCGCTTCGGGCGGCGGCCGGTGTTGGTAGGTAGCAGTATTGTCATGCTGCTTTTATTGCCGCTGGTAGTCATTGTCCATGGGCCGTGGTTATGGATCGTAGCGGCTATTTTGGGCATCGCGATGTTCAGCACGTTCTCACCGACGTTGTTAATCGGGCAGGACATGTTCCCGGAGAATCGGGCCTTGGGTTCGGGCATTGCACTGGGGCTTTCCAACGCTTTAGGGGCGGCGGGACTGCTGCCGTTGGGGTGGGTGTTGCATCAATTCGGAATTAACGTGGTATTCGGAATTCTTACCGGCAGCGCCGCACTGATGTTTATCATGTCGCTGAGATTTACCCCAAGGGTTCACCCGTCCATGCACTAATGAACTATTTCACAAAACGACTACATTTTGGCAGATATTATCCTTGCCGGATTTGGCCCACTGTTTTATAGTCAGTCGAAGTCCGGTATTTTATCGGGAATGGATTGGTGTAACCGTTTTAACGGCGGCGTATTTCTGGAGACCACATATGGCGCAACGTTTGGGGTTGGTATTGCTGTTATGCCTTGGATTGCTGGGTATAGCGCGGGCGTCGGCTGCACCGGAGCCATCGCACTTTTTTTTGAAAAAGGGAGATCGCGTCTGTTTTTACGGTGACAGCATCACTGATCAGCGGTTCTATTGCGCCGAAATTGAAACCTATGTGCATACCCGATTTCCAAAGCTGCGCGTGCGCTTTATTGATTCCGGGGTGGGCGGTGATACCGTCCGTGGCGGCTGGGCCGGCCCCATCGACTTGCGGCTCAAGCGTGATGTATTTACGTTCAAGCCCAATGTGGTAACCATTATGCTGGGAATGAACGATGCCGCGTATAAGCCATTTAACAAGAACATTTTCAATATTTATAGAACCGGATACCAGCACATTATCCGCGAACTCAAGCGGCACTTGCCGGGCGTGCGAATTGTTCTGCTGGGAACCACGCCCTACGACGATATTACCCATAAACCGAAATTTCCTGGTGGATATAACGCGGTGCTGGTGCGATATTGCCGATTCGTGAAACATCTGGCGCAACGGAACCATTTAATGTATGTCGATTTCAATGCCCCGATGGTCAAGGTGCTGCAAGAGGCGGAAAAAATAAATCCAGCTTTGGCAAAGCAATTTTTCCCGGGCCGCATTCATCCCAGTGCCGCCGGTCAAATGATGATGGCCTTGGCGCTGCTGAAGGCCTGGGGCGCACCGGCAACGGTGACAAGGGTGGATATTAACGCCGCCACTTCGCATGTCACGCAGGCGGTCAATACCAGTATCAGCGATCTAAAAGCAACCGCTTCCGGCATCACTTGGACACAACGGGACGGTTCTTTGCCCGAGCCAGTACTCGGATTACATGAAAACTGGCCGCAATTTCCGTCGTGGGAATTATTCCGTACGCCGCAACCCAATCCCAAATACACCAATCCGGCAGCGGCTCTGATTAACAAGCTATCGGGGTTCACCCGAAAATTGGACCAGGAAACACTTTCGGTTAAAGGGCTGGCGGAGCCGCGATACAATCTGAAAATCGATAACCGCAAAATTGGAACCTTTTCATCAGCGCAATTGGCAAAGGGAATTAATTTGGCCGATTACTTCACACCCATGCTGCGGCAGGCGTATCACGTCAGCAACATCGTCTGGGAAGAAATTCAGGCGCATTGCGTGGGGCGCTATGAAGTGCAAACCATGATGGAAAATTTTGATCCATGGTGGACCAAGCCCCACCCGCCCAATTTGCCGGTAACCACGGAAAATGACCCCGCCGCCGGCCCGGCAGTCAGCGCGATTATTAAGGCGATCTATCACCTTGAAACGGTTATCGTCAAACGGGAATATTCCGCCAGCCGCCCGCAGGTGCATACCTACACACTAACAGTTGCCCGGTAATGCGGAAAGCGGGCGGCAGCGAAATGGAATTCCGGCCGTCGCACACCGGCGAGCGGTGGGCCGAATCGAGAGGAGTTGTGTGATGGATACCGAAAAACTTCGTGTGGCAACATCCAGCCGGTTAATCTGCGCCGCCGTAGGCGCGGCCGCAGCGCTGGCGATTGCCGATGTCAGGCCGGTCGTCGGCCAGCCATTTCTCGGGACGACCTGGCAGGGAGTCGCATATCCTTCCTTCGGCGGATTTTTTACACAGCTTACGCCAGAAAATGACGGCAAATGGGGTAGCGTGGAACCCACTCCCGGCACGTTTAACTGGTCGAATCTTAGGGGCCGTTAAAAAATAACATTTACATTTGTACGGCAGTTGCCCTTGGCTTCAGGGTGTAATTCCACTCCCCGTGGAATGTGTCCCGCTCCAAATTCAATGTGGCCATCTCCTGCTTTGTGACTTTGATCTTCGGCGGATATTTATTGAGATCGGCTTGTGCCCGCACCTTCAGGCCGGTCCGGGTGGTGGTGCTGGCAATCAATTCGATCACAGCCTGATGGCTGGCCAGCGGCTTGCCGCGCCAGTTCTGGCTGATGAAGGAGAAGAGCCGGTGTTCGATTTTATTCCATTTGCTGGTCCCCGGCGGATAGTGGCATACAGAGACAGTAAGGTTTAATTCGTCGCTCAATTGCTGCAGTTCCCTCTTCCACAAGCGAACACGCGAGCCGTTGCTTCCCCCGCCGTCAGCACAGATCAGCAACCTCTGAGCGTGCGGGTAGACCGTCTGCCCCATTGCATACCACCATCGCCGAATGCTCTCGACGGCAAAAACCGCCGTATCATGATCCCGACCCACATTAACCCAGCCCTGGTTGAGCCCCAAGTCATAAACCCCGTAAGGAACCGCCTTGCCTAAAGACTCGTCAATAAAATCATGCACTTTAACCTTTTCT
>DAHVEJ010000080.1 GCA_027313145.1 Phycisphaerales bacterium
AACCTCCTTGTTCAATGACTGATCTATCGGTCCACATACGGCTAAAGCTTGAGCAAATATTGCGCTGTAGTACTAGGTATCGGAAATCGCGTGGCCAGTGAAGTGACGCCGGCCGGTGCGCTCATCAGGCTTCCAGTGCGGCCAATGCTGCGCATACTTCCGCGTGATGGTCCTGCACCTTTACTTTTGGGAAAATTTTGGCGATTTTGCCCTTGCCGTCGATGATAAACGTGGTGCGTTCAATGCCCATGTATTTTTTGCCGTACATGGATTTTTCCTTCCAGACCCCATACGCTTCGGCCACGGCATGATCCGTATCGGCCAGCAGGGCAAACGGCAGGCTGAATTTTTTACAGAATTTCTCGTGGCTGGCAATAGAATCCGGGCTTACACCCAGAACCACCGCCCCGGCCCGTTCCAATTCCGCAATACCGTCTCGGAAATTGCATGCTTCGGTCGTGCAGCCGGGCGTGTCATCCTTGGGGTAAAAATAGAGGACGATTTTTTTACCTTTTAAGTCCTTCAAACCAATATTTCTGCCTGTGGTACTGGGAAGCGAAAATGTCGGAGCCGGGTCTTTTTCCGAAAGAGCCATAATAAAAGTCCTTGTACGTAAAGCCACTTCTAACTTAAGTATGCAATAGTAGGCGCGGGCGCGCGAAAAGGCCAGCCAACAACGAGCAATCGACGAAGAATGGTTCGGTTATAAGTTCCATTTACTCGTGGATGTAAGGCATGAAGTGATTCTGGGCTGGCATATTACCGCGGCCACGGAATCCGATGCCGGGCAGATACCGGAGCTGGTTAAACAGGCCCAAGGTAATCTTCCCGAGGCGTATCGACAATTGACTTTTTGGAAGCTTGGCTTTTCGATGGGATTCTAATATCTGCCACCTACGTTTATATTTATTGTCTGGTTCATTAAGAGCGAGGTGGCTCTATCTAATGGCCGTGAACGGTAACAAGATTAATACAAAGGAAAAAGCATGCGGCAATGTCGAGTCTGGAAGATGGTAGCCATGGTGGGTGGCTTGGTGTTAATGGCTGCAAGAAGCGTGCAGGCTCAGCCACTGAAAGTGTTTATCTTGGCCGGGCAGTCAAATATGCAAGGCCATGTGAACGTATCGACCTTCCCCTATATGGCGGATGATCCAAAGACGGCACCGATTCTCAAAGAGATGCTAAATGCCCGGGGCAAGCCAAAAGTGCTGCAGAATGTCTGGATAGCGTCTATCGGGTGTGCCGGCAATGATACGACTGAGCAAAAAGGCAAATTGTCGACCGGCTTTGGTGCCGGGCCTGGCGAGATAGGCCCGGAATTCACTTTTGGCATTTACATTGAAAAACTGCTGGGCGGTCCTATTCTTCTCATTAAGACCTCTTGGGGTGGCAAGAGTCTTAATACCGATTTCCGCCCACCCAGCGCCGGGCCGTATGTGTGGAATCACTACGCATTGGAGCAACTCAAGCTGCGGCATGAGAACGTGGCACAGGCTAAGGCCGATAAAATAAAAGCCACGGGCGTTTATTACCGCCTGATGATCAATTATGTGCGAAAGGTGCTGGCCAACATCAAGCGTGTGGATCCGCAATACAATCCAAAACAGGGTTACGAACTCGCCGGATTTGTCTGGTTCCAAGGGTGGAACGATTATGTGGATAACTGGACCTATCCCAATAATCATAAGCCCGGCGGCTACGATCTGTATTCGCGGCTAATGGCCATGTTAATCAACGATGTACGCAAAGACTTGTCTGCGCCTCATATGCCCTTTGTGATTGGCGCTTTGGGAGTTGACGGTGTGCACCATGCCAATAAGCCTATGCTCTATTTCCGCCAGGCCGAGGCAGCGCCTGCTTTGCTTCCACAGTTTAACGGGAACGTGGCAGTTGTGAAGACCGCGCCCTATTGGGACGACAGGTTAGAAGCCCTGTTCACCCGTTATCAGGGATACTGGCCCAAGGTAAACGCGGAGGCGGCCGCGGAAAAGAACACATCTTGGAATAACAAACTAAGGCTTATGAGAGAGAATTTTACGCCGGAAGAATTAAAGCAACTGAAGGGCATGTCTGCTTTTGACTTCCATTATCTCGGTGCCGCTAAGATTATGGCTCCAATCGGCAAAGCGTTTGCCGAGGCGGCGGCGAAGCTCGATAAGAAAGCCCAACTGCCTGTGGTAACCCGAACGTCCCTCAAACCAATCGTGATGAGACCCATCCATCTGAATCATGCTCCCAAAGCTGGCACGCCGAGCACGCCGCAACCGATGCTTACCGCGCCGCCGACGCGGTCGCCATAAGTGCCGCTCCTTTAACAGAGGAAATCTGTGAAACGGGAAAAATCTTCGGCGGTTTGGTATACTTTCATGGTTGTATGGAACCGCAATGCCATGGATGGGCCGGATTCGCGATGTATTGCCCGCCTGCTGTGGTTGATGGTGTATAGGGAAATCGCGTCGAAAGGGTGGACAATGCTGGCATTAAGCCGTGGTGAAGGACAGAGCATCATTATTGACGGCAAAATCGAAGTAAAAGTGGTCAAATGGTCACGCGGCAGCGTTCGCCTGGCGATTCAGGCTCCGCGTGAAGTATCCGTAGACCGCGATGAAATCTGGCGGCGCATGCACCCTAATGATAAAACTCCGCTGGAAAAGGCCGAGACGGATCGGCAACTTCGCTTTGACGCCGATTCCGCCACCGCACAATCGTGCACGCCGCCCGCCCCCATCGGCGAACCGCCGGATGAAAAAATCGCGTGAAGCCGTGGATCTTTCGGCGACACAATTGCCTATTTTGGTCTCGGAGCCGTAAGAGACACATGAACTATCTGCCCCGGTTTAATGTTGATCCACTTCATCTCGCCGCCCGGAATGCCGGCGGTGTTCGGCCCCGGAGGCCGTTTGTACATGCTTACTCTTACCCGGCCTTCCGGGATACGCTTAAGGACGAAGTTTCCGGCGTGATCGCTCTTGGTATCGGATGACATCCAAATTTCCGGATTTGAGGAATTGAAACCGGGGCCAACAAAATCGCGCCAATTCGAAGTTACCCGCCATTCAGCCACGGGTGTTCCACCAATCGCTACATGCCCAATGATCTTTGCCCAGGGGATTAAGCGAACTACGCCCGATTTTGGAAGCTGATTTTGCCGTAGGTCGGCGTAACCCTGTCGTGATACCACCAATAATCGGAATTTGCCTCTTTGAGGCACAAATCTCACGTAGCCCTTGGCGTTGGAGACCATCCGCTGCTGGTCGAGGTAGGGATATCGGCCATTGACGACATTAAATGGCCACGAACTAGCCTGCACGATTACCGCAGTGGCTCCGCCGACTGGCCTGCTGTGATTATTGATTATCTTCACTAGGAGGGTCGGTGCTCGCACCATCGCAAAGCGCATATGCACCACTGCTTGGTTCCGGTGGAAAATACCCGATTGCACCGCCTTGTAGCCGGGTGCTTGGATCAGCAGGCCCATCCCGGCATTTGTGTAGGTGTAATGGATGTTGAGTTTTAGCCGCCCATTGTGGCCCGTCCTGGGATTTGGCCAATCAAACTGGAGCGTGGGGATGGGGACGGGCGGCGCTCTGGTAAATTCGTTTCCGAGGATTTCTGTAAACTTCTTGACTGGCAAGCCAGTCTTCGCGTCAACTACGGTTCCACGAATGCGCACGGGTGGGTAGAGCGTGAGGCGGGGCTTTCGGGAGGTTACTTCCACGGTCCAACTCACCGTAGCGCATCCGCCAGTGGTTACGTCAAATTGGAGCGCACCCGGAGGTGCGTGGTGCCAGACGAATTGGCCATCGCCATTCGTGCGCAGTGCCGACATCCAGGCCATTTGTACGTAAGCATCTCCAAGGAAGCTCATGCCGTCGGCCCGGTCCGGCAAGAGTACGGCCCCGGAAATCGGCTTGCCGGAGCCGTTCAGCACGCGTCCCTTTACTGTTCTGCCCGGCTCAAGATGAAATGAAACCGATCTCGGTGTTGCGCCCAATTTGAACATCTTTGTTTGCGGTGCGCAGTGCGGGGCCCAAGCGGTAAGGGTTACCAGTTTGCCTGCCCGTGCCACCCACGAAAAGCGGCCAAGGCTGTCCGTGGCCATGGGCGGAGGTTCAACGGAATAGCCGGGCCTAGGCTCGCCGCCCAACCCGACTAGCGCATGGGCCAAGGGCTGTCCATCAGGCCCAAGAATGGTTCCGCTTATTTTTACTCCACGCTGAAGTTTTAGTGTAAGAGTGCCATCTCGCAAAGCTGCCAGCGACTTTACGGCTTGAGTACGCTTGTTCCCGGTGTGCGTGACGAAGCGTTGGCTCCAGTCGCCGATGAGAATCATCCCACGCAAACGGGATGGTGCCTCGTCGCATGACCATTTTCCGCCCGCCGTCGAAACCGTCGTAATATCCGCAGGGTCCACGCGCTCAAGCGGGCCGAACCGCTGCCCCGTGTAGTACGTGGCCAACTGCAGAAATACATGCACCCCTACGGCGGGATTTCCGTGCGGCCCCAAGACGATTCCACCAATTCTGGTCCCCCTGGGTAACATCACGTGCAAATGGGATGGAACTTTGATTGGCTTATTGAATGGCTTGGGCCGCCATGACACAAGCATTCTAACATGATGCGGGGCTTGTACGTGAACCTCAAACGGCCAAAGGCGGTTGCGCGGAATCGGCACAGCAATTCGCCCCAGCGAATCCGCTGTTCCGTGGAAGGTTGTCGTGATGGGAATCCAATAGGATCGATCGGACGCAAGTGTGCAGTAAACTTTTGCGCCGCCAATGCGGCGGCCGGTTTGGCCCGTAATAACCAGTTGCAACATGCGGTGCTTCCCGGCCAGTGTTTCCGATCTGGTCGAGGCCGGATGAGGGGTGGATAGCACCGAGGTTGGAGCGGCACCCGCTGCCCCACGTCCGGCGTGCAGGGTGGCAATAGATACCAAAAATACAACGGTCAGAAGCATAATGGCCGCCAGCACCGGGGCTGTGGTTCCGCGCCGGCTGCGGTGTTCGTCCAGGATTGCCAGCACGCGGTATTTCAAGGTTGATGGCCGCGCCATGGCCACCGCGGCGACCGGGGTACTGCAAGGAAGCTGCAACGATTCGGCAATCGCGACAAGGTCGTCGGCATAGTCCGCAGCCCCTCGTCCGCAGCGCAGCACGCGATTGTCGCAGGCTTCTTCGCATGTCGATCTTAATTGACTCGCCGCCAGCCAAGCCAGTGGGTTGGGCCAATACAAGGCCCGCACAATCTGCCCGACAAGCAGCCAAAGACAATCCAGCCGTCGCACATGTGTCAGCTCATGCAGCAATACGGCACGCAACCGACTTGCCGGCCACTCTGAGGCGGCCGTGGGAAGCAGGATTATTGGGCGGAAAAATCCGATTGTGCATGGAACCTGCATCGCATCCGAGATCATCAATCGCGACGATCCGGTGCGGCGGATTCCAATTTCGGCCTTGGCTAAATCTAAAGCCCCATGCAACTTCATATCCGCGGACGCAGACATGCGAACCAATTTCCTCAGTGCCGCCCCGGCGCGCACCCGTCGGAGAATTAACAGCGTCGCGCCCAGCCCCCAGACCAAAAATAGCCAAGCAAGCGGGTTGAATTCCGTCGCTGGCTTGTGGGCGGAACCCTTGGCCGCCTGCGAACTGCTCTGCGGCGCTGGAACGCTCGAGTGCCGCGTCAGCCTTCCGCGATATTCCGGGTTGCCGGCAGCGGGCATCGGCTGTGTCGTGCGGTTGAAGAGGTGCAGATCGTTCCTCGCGTCTGGGGTTATGGGGAGTTCGGTCCGTGCAGTAACTGGGAATTGAGGATTATACGTCCATACGGTACCGAGCCACGCTGGTCTCCAGGCTGGCAGTGACGCCTGCGCAAAAGGCATCAGCAAAGCCGCGCAGACTGCCGCAAGCCAGACGTTGTGGCGCAGGCTCGCGGTCATTTTCCGCAGAACAGTCGCGGTGACGGACGCCGCCAGTAGAATTAAAGACCCCTTGGCCAGAAAAGCCAGCCAAAATGAAAATAACGTGGCAACGCCGATTAACGGGCTAATCACGCTCATGGCTCTGCTCCTTTTTCCGCGTGTCCGCGATTAAATCGGAAAGTTCCTTAAGCTCAGCAGGCGAAACCGCACCGCGTTGTTCCAGCATTGCGGCCACCGCCTGTACGGCGGAGCCATCGAAGAATGTCCGCAGCACGCTGTTCAAAGCCCCTTTGCCGGCACTGCGTCGCTCCTGAACGGCACCGTAAATGTATTTGCCGTCGGCGAGGCGGTGTTTTAGAAAGCCTTTATCCTCAAGTATGCGCAGCATCGCCCGGACAGCGGAATCACTGGGGGCGTCAGGAACATCCGCACGAATTTGCGCTGCGCTGGCTTCGCCCCGCGAATAGACTACGTCCATGATTTGCCGCTCCCGCCGACTTAAATTCGTTGCGTTTCGCATGGGGTGCTCCGTGTTAGTTAGCTCGTTTGCCAGCAAGGCGCTAAAATATTAACATCATCGGCCATGGCTGTCAATCGTGGCGCTATTATTTTAGCGCCTTGCCCTAAAAGCCTCTGCCCCCGGGGGCGATGCAATTTGTAACTCCGCAGCTCCACGTGATTGAGCCCGCTGTGCAATCGCTACCCCTTTTTCTTGGGGGGCGTTTGCGGCGGTGGGGAAGGCGGGACGACATCAACGGCCGAAGCCCGAAAACTGAGGACTTGCCCACCGGCATTTCACCAAACCCATCCTGCAGTATTGGCGTATGAATAATCAGTGATTTTGTTGTTTGGTGAGAAAGACCAAAGTTATAGGTGAAAATCCTATTTTTTAATTTGTGATTAATTTCACAAGACTTGCGGGCGGCATTTCGCTACAATCCACTCTTTCGGGTTTTGCGCGATAGAATAGCGTCAAGACCTCGCGGTAGAGGAACAAGATGACCCAAACGCTTGATGCACAAACTCCCGGCGCTATGCCGCCCGGCACCGCGCCCAAGGCCGCGCCGCCCCTGTGGCTTGCCGAACGGGTCGTCTTGCGCCTCGGTCGCGGTCCGGCGGCGGTTGGACGGTTGCTTGATCGGCTGGCCGCCTATAACGGCCCGGTCGGGCGGCTGGTGCAATTTTTCAGTTCCGTAAAGCTGGGTTTGGTGTGGCTTTTTTTAACCACTGCTTATATTGCCGTTGGTTCCGGCCTGCCAAGTGTGCGCAGCTATTTTGATGTATCGACCATGGGCTTTTTTAACGCCCCGCCTATGGTGATACTCATGGCTCTTCTGGCGACAACCCTGATAACCGTAACGCTGCGGAAAATTCCTTTAACGCTTTATAAGCTCGGCGTATGGACGGTGCATACCGGTATAATCACACTGCTGGTGGGGCTGTTTTTCTATTTTGGCTTAAAAAAGGAGGGCATGGTCCGGATTTTCCTGCATCAGACCGTGCATCATTATTATGATAATTCGGAACGGGCACTATTTATGCAGGCGGCCGGAGCGAATGGCAAATCCGCCATGTTGCCGTTGCCTTCTTTGCCATTGTTCAGAGAGCGTTCAAGCAAAAATCATCATCCAATAGATGTCACCGCTCCCGCAAAAATGGTAGCCCGGCTTTCGCCCCAATTAAAGGGGCTGAAAGTACGCGTGGTGGGATATTATCCTTATACGCACCTGGAAGCGCTGGCCGTGCAGCGACAGCCCGGGCAGCCGGCGCGAAAGCCCGCATTGGAATTTAATTTAAGTGCCACGGGCATGGCCAGCGGCGGCCAATGGCTGCTGGCCAAAACGCCGCGCTTGCGCGTGGCGGATTCCGGGCTGCCTTGCGGCATTGAATATCTGTATCACCCTAGTGCCCGTCGGCTGCGTGATATCACAACGAGCTTTAAGGGCAATAACGCGTTAATTGTCAGTATTCCAGCGGATCATTTCCGCAAGGTGCTGGTCATTAAACCCAATGAAAAAATTTCTCTGCCCGGCACACCGTACACACTTGTTCCACGGCGGGAAATAAAAATGCCCCTGCTGTCAAAAGGGTATCAGGGGGCCGAGAGTCAGGCGTATATGGTGGATGTGTACCGTGCACAACCCGGCAAGAAGCCGTTTCATTTTCAGCGCGTGGCACTATTCCGATATCCGACGAAAACCGTGGATTTTGTTTTTGACCATGGGCAACGGAAACTCATTGCGGATAAAATCGATCATCAAATTCATATTCGCTATGAGGATGCCCGGCGATATCAGTTCTGGATTGTCGAGCATAAATCAGGAAAACTTAGTGTTATCCAGCGCGCCGCCGGTGGGGCGGTCACCCAATATCCCATCGCCATTGGACATCCCGTGGCGACCGCAGTCGCAGGAATCCCTTTCAGTATTTCCGTGCAGGAACTGGCCAATGTGGTTTATCGCCCGGAATTGATTCCTGCTGCCCAGCGTCGGCCGCAGTTGGAACAGACCATGGGGCACTGCGTATTGCAGCTTGCGGTCTCGCGGGGAAAATGGACGGATAATCAAATATTTATTCCATTTCAGCAATTCGGCCTGCATGGCGATCTGGCTCCGACATCTGTGCGCGTGCCCGGTGCGGGAAAGGTCAGTTTTGTATTTTCGACATTGGAATGGAAGCTTCCCGCTGCGTTGACGCTACTTTCGTGTAAGGAATTATTTTACCCCGGCGGCAACAGTTTCCCCCGCGATTTTATCAGTAAAGTTCGCTTTACTAATCTGCAAACCCATCAATCGAAAGTCGCCGTGATTCATTTGAATCATCCGGAAACGCTGGACGGGCAGCATTTTTTTCAGGCGAGGTTTGGAAAGCAGGCCGATGGTACGCCGTTTACGGTCCTGGGGGTGGGCAATACCAACGGCTTATATCCGATGATTGTCGGCGTGATCATGATTATTTTTGGGATTGGTTATGCCTTTTATGTTAAGCCCGTTTTGCTTAATATAAAAAAGCAACAGTTGGCCCGGTTCGCCGCCGCGCAAAAGCGACCTGCTGAATCCTCCCCTGGCACAGCCGGGGCGGCCGGATAGCCCGAATTTGTAAGAGGTGTTTTCATGAAGCTTAAGCACATTGTTTCTCTGTTGGTTTTGCTGATAGCCGGTGCTATTCCTGCGTTGGCGGTAATCAATGCCCGCGCGTCCATGCCCATTAAGCAGGGTTCCGCCGCGGATATGCCGGCTGGTCATCCGGAAATTGGGCCAGGTTCGCCGCAGGTTAATCCCATTCCCAGCATAAAGCTTATGCGTCGTACCGCCGAAATTCAGCATCAGAATCGTACGGCCTTCAAAAAGCGGATCAACCTGGCTCCATTGCGTATTCTCGCGGTGCAGAACAATGATCAGGTGAAGACCATCGCCAGTTGGGCCGCTGAAACGGTGCAGACAATCTGCGGTTTTGACAGCATCAATGGGCAAGACCCGCTTTATACCGTTATGGATATGGCTTTCCGCCCGCAGGCATGGGACACGCGAAACTGCATATTTGTGGAAACGGTTCCCATTCGCGAACAACTGGGAACGTTGGTTTCCAAAGCGGAGGCTAAGCGTATTTTGCAACAGGGTACCGTCAGCCCTGATTTCATGGCCCGTGCGGATGTGCATCATCTGCTGGTAAAAATCAGCTCCACCGCTGCCCTGAGTTCCGGTGTTGCAGAAGTCAGCCGGGCGCTGGAGACGTTTCAAAATCTTTCCTCGGAAATGAAATTTGTGCCGCCGGCACCAGGGGCTAAATCCAAGGATTGGCTGGTGCCGTTGGCTTTGCTGCCGAACACCGGATCGGTCGTGCGGAAAATGTTGAAAATGAACGCCGACGTTAAAGCTGTCCCCGGTTACACCCGGCAGCAATCACTTAGCATTGTTCTAGGTTTAATTTCACTGGGGCAGGGGTGGCAGGATAATAGTGCTTCAGAAGCTAATGAAGGGATTAAAACGCTGGCCAAAGTTCTGCCGGCGATTAATCCCGCGGTGTATCCGTCGCATTTGAAGCGGTTGGTGGAATTGTGGTACGACCGACTTTTTGATGGCACCATCGTGGGCGTGTTCCTTTACTTTATTGCGCTGACGCTCTTTGTGATTGCCGCGGTTGGGGCCGTGCCGACCGTGCGTAAACCGGCGCTGATATTCTTTACTGCGGCCGTGCTGGTTCATGCATTATTTATGGGCGTGCGCTGGTGGTTGGCCGGACGAATTCCGATTCAAAATGAATTTGAAAGTGTCCTGGGTTCAGCCTTTGTGGGCTGCGTGATCGGTTTGATTCTAGAATATTGGAAGAAGAATAATCTTTTCGGCTTGGCCATGAGCTTTGTCGGCTTCCTGGCAATGACCGCATGCTTTGTGGTGCCGTTTGTGCTGGGTGCCAACATCGGTGCCAACATCGGCCGCGTCGATGGCGTTCTTAATACCTACTGGCTTTATATTCACGTGAACACGGTTATCAGCAGCTATGCGCTCATTGCCGCGAGTTTCTGTCTGGGTGTGCTGTATTTACTGGTGAAGTTGTATTACCGCATGAATCCCGGAAATGGCCCCGGAACCGGCGGCGGCCCCGGGATCGCCATGGCCAGTGGTATCGGTTCATCTCTGGTGGCAGGCCACATGGGGGATTTTTCGCAAGCTCGCGCGGCGCACGCTTCCACGCCGGAGGCCGCTGCGGATTTGGCGGTACGGCGCAATAAATTCCTGCTGCAGCTTGATGCCGCTAATATTGTCATTTTGCAGATGGGCTTCTGGTTCCTGGGTTCCGGCATTATTTTTGGAGCCGTCTGGGCTGATTTCAGTTGGGGGCGGCCATGGGAATGGGACCCCAAGGAAACGTTCGCACTGGTCACTTGGCTGGTGTATCTGATCATTGTGCATTTGCGATTTGTCACCCCCAAATACCGGCCCGATTGGACGGCGTGGCTATCGGTGGTTGGCTTTGCGGTGATGATGTTTAACTGGATCGGTGTCAACTTTTTTTACGTGGGATTGCACAGCTACGCGACCTGATCCGCGATAAAATTTTCCTGCCGACGGGGCGGCAACCAAAGTAAAACATGGTTCCGCGATCAGCAGCTTGGAAACAGGAGATTATCATGACCAACTTTACACTCAAACAGACCGGGCCATTTGCTATTGATATTGATGGCGGTCCATGGAAATTGCGTCTGGATTTACCTCCTAAAAGCGGTGGGGGCGACACGGGGCCAGGCCCCACGGATTTAGTACCCATTGCTGTTGCGGCGTGTGAAATGATGTTGGCTTTGATCAGCGCTAATAAGCATGGTCACCCGCTGACCGGCGTGGAAGCCACGGTGGACAAGCACTATCTTACAAACCCATCTCGGCTGGGTGACATGCACGTGGTGCTGAAAAATGTGCTTAGCCAGTTGCCTCCGGAACTTCATGATCGCGTGAAGGCGGCCATAGCGACCTGCCCGGTGGTGCAGACACTGGAGCATCCGCCCAAGGTGTTTTCTGAAATCAGTTGAATTTTATGTTCCAACGCATCACAATGCGTTAGAAATGTGAGGATACCTCGATGGACACGATGGAAAATAACGACCCCAATCCGGAACTGCATGTGGATGCGGATTGGAAATCACAAGCCCAGGCGGAAAAGGAAAAGCTCGCCGCCAAAGTCGGAGATAATACCCAGCCGCCCCCCGCCGATCCCGGACCAAGTGCTTCCACACCCACCATCACCCCAAGCTTTGAAATGATTGTGGAGCAGTTTGCCGCGCAGGCTCTCATGGCGATGGGGGCCATTCCCCAACCCGGAGGCCAGAAAAAAGCCGACATTGGCCTTGCGCGATTTTTTATTGATTCGCTGGCGGTGCTGGAAGATAAAACCAAAGGTAATCTGACTTCAGGTGAGCAGCGGACGTTGCTGTCGGCCCTGACCGATTTACGCATGACGTACGTCAATGTGTTGAAAAATCCAAAAAAATAGCGTGGCCGTTTCCGGCTACCCTGCCGCGAGCGCATTATGTTTGCAATGTGCCGATAATGTCCTGCACCCGTTTATGGCCTCTGCGCCGCAGATAATCCCGCAGGCCGTTACAGATTTTATTGGGAATCGCCGGATCGATAAACAGAGCTGTTCCCACTGCCAGGCCCGTCGCACCCGCCAGCAGAAATTCCACCGCATCCTGCCAGGTTTGAATGCCGCCCATGCCGATGATCGGGATCGCGTGGGCCTTGGCCACCTGGCTATATACGCGATGCACCATAAACACCGCAATGGGTTTTATCGCCGGGCCGCTTAAGCCGCCCGTGCCGTTGGCCAGCATGGGCCGGCCTTTTTCAATATCGATAACCATCGCCGTGAAGGTATTAATTAGCGATAAGCAATCCGCACCGGCCTCCACAGCGGCGCGAGCTGTGACGGCCACATCCGCAACATTAGGTGAAAGCTTTACAATGAGGGTCGTGCGCTTCACCCGTTTTCGCACGGCGGCTACCAGTTCCGCCAATCGCGCGGGATCGGTTCCAAAACTCAGGCCGTTTTTTACATTGGGGCAACTTACATTAAGTTCAATTCCCCGCACGACCGGTAATTCCTGATCCAGCCGTTCCGCAACATCGGCATAATCTTCCACGCACCAGCCCGGAACATTCACAATCACGGGTATGCCCATTTTTTCCAAGATGGGTATTTTCTCACTGATGAATCGTTCCAGCCCGATGTTGGCCAGGCCAATGGCGTTAAGCATGCCGGCCCGTGTTTCAATAACGCGATAACTTTCATTGCCCTTGCGCGGCGCTTTGCTGATGGATTTTGTGACAAATGCCCCAAATTTGGATAAATCGGCAAAGTCGGCATATTCGTCGGCATACCCGCAGGTGCCCGAAGCCGTCATCATCGGATTGGCTAAGTGCATCTTACCGATTTGCACCGATAAATCCGGTTCGACATTGCTTGGTAAGGTTGAAGTCAAATTATTCATGCCGAAAGTGTCGCAAGGATTGTCGGCAACGTCAAATGCCTTGTTATCCGCCCCTAAAAAAAAATCATAGTAGCCTGATCGTCCGATAGAGTTGGGAACTGATTCAACTAATGGCCGGGATCGCGTTTGGTGCACTGGCTGCCCAAAATTTCTGCCCTATAATTCTGATAAGCGGATGTACGGCTAAATTGGTGAAAACCCAGGGGGAGTGCGGCAACGTATAGAATAGAAGACCGGATTTTCGGAAGGAGATTTGCGGCGAATGGAATCCCGCTTAGCCAATACAGTAACAGGGGCAGGCAGTGAGGCGCTGGCTATTGTGCCGACGACACCGACGGAAGCATTGCGCCTGTACGGAACGTGGTTGCGGGCCGTTGCTGTAGCCCGGCTTAAAACAACGCAGGGCGCGGATGATGTCATGCAGGAAGTGGCGGCTGCGGCTGTTAAGAATTGGTCCACGCTGCATTCCCAGAGCAATGCCAAGCCGTGGCTCTATCGCCTGACAGTTCGGGCGGCTCTGATGCACCGGCGATCTTTGGGTAGAGCACGCAAGCGGATTGCCCAAGCGTCGGAAGTGGCGGTGATGCGGTCCGACGCTTCCCGGCCGCTTGATCCGCTGGAAATCCTGTTAAGTTCAGAACGGGCCACGATGTTGCGGCAGGCGATGACCAAATTGCCCTCACGGGATACGGAAATGCTGATGATGAAACATGTAGATGATTGCAGTTATAAGGAAATCGCCGCGCGTATGGGCGTAACGCCCGCGGTTGTGGAAATGCGGTTGTTTCGGGCGCGTCAAAAATTGCGACAGATACTGGCGGCCCAGAAAGTGGATTGACAAGGTAGATTGAAATGAATGGATATTGTTCCGACTGTGTAGAGACGGAGTAAAAACGAAATGGCACTTTTTTTCTCACATGCTGATGATACGCCCAGCCCCTCGGGGCACCTAACAGGTCCACAGGAGTCGGACTTGGCTATGGATATGCTTGTCGATGACGAGTTACCCGAAGATCGACGACGGGCATTGCTTGAATCTATTGAGCGTCATCCGGAAGCCTGGCGAAATTTGTCCTTGCACTTTTTAGCCCGGCAGGTGGAACGCCGCGCCGTGCGGGATATGCTTGCCGTCCGACCGGCGGCCCGACCTGCAACCATTTACCGCATTGATTGGCTGCGCGTGGCCGCATTGGTCATGATCACAGCGGGGATTTTTGGAGCCGGCGGCTTGTATCTTGGCCGGGGCGGTCCGGGAATGGTGCGATCTGGCTCGGCCGGCGCGGGCAATGCACAGGTCGCGGTCACTCCATCAGCCCCGCAAACTTCGCAAGGCTCCATCCAATATATTACGCCGGGACTTCCGCCGGGCTTTGGCACGCAGGAATCTCCCTCTTTCAGCCCGTCGTATGATCCCTCGAATGTTCGCACAACCGCCTATTCCGAGGCCAATCATATTGTGTTGGTACCCGAAGGCCCGAATAACGTGATGGCCTATCCTGTGGTGCCGGTGAATGGTAAGAAACAGACGATTTATTAATGGCCGTAAATAGTGAAAATCTCATGCATAATGGCCCAACATTAAAACTTCTTGTCGCCGTCGCGTTGGCCTCTGGGATCGCGACGGTAAGATGTCCAAATGCCGCGCGTGCGGCCGCCGGGGATACCTCCACCACGGCGGCCGCCGCTTCGGCGACAAGTACCATTTCCTCGCCGGCGCAGGCACCGCGCTGGCTGGGTGTGGCGATGGAAAAAATTCCCCCGGTATTCAGCCATTTACTGGGTCTTAAACCCCAACAGGGCCTTATGGTTCTGCAGGTAATTCCCAATAGTCCGGCGTTTAAGGCTCATGTACAACCGGGTGATCTGCTTATTACGCTTAACGGGCGGGCGTTGGAGAGTTCTTTTGAACTTATCCGTGCGGAAAATCAGCGCGGCCCCACGGCACCGGCGCTGAATATCACACTGATTCACGCCGGTGTACGGAAAGCTATCACACTTACGCCGGTGGATCGCCCGCATCATCTGGTATTTTTTTTCAACCGGCGTCTGGGGCCTGTCGGTGCGTTACCGCCAGGCACCGGATCGCCTGATGGCATCCAAGCCACCAGCCTTATGACTGTTGGACCGGGCGTTAAACTCCATATTCCCGCTGCCGGGATTCCTCAATCGGGTAACGGTCGACCGGATTTAGTTACCTTGCGCCAATGGATTGGACCTCACGGCGGACGGCACCTGCAAATTCTTTGGCGATCCCGCGCCTACAACATTCAGCCCCACCGCCTGAATCGGCTTCCTCCTCCGGTTCGGGCGGTAGCGCGGCTGATATTACAAAGTCACAGCCAATCCATAACTCCGGCGCCTTCACGGTACATGCTGATCCAGCGACGCCTGACAGAAGTAAAAGCGATGATCCACAATTTGCAATTACAGGAGAAATCCTTGGAAACACAAGCGCTGAAATGTGCGCCCCCAACTCCGGCCAAATAGTCATTATTCCCCGGCCTTGACAGTCGCCTGAGGCTTCGAATTTCGTCTTTCACGACGGCCCGTCATGCGTAATATGCGGCGGCCAATGGTACCCGCAATTTTAATGGCGGGATGAAATACTGAGGATTTGGCTTGCCGCCCGCTTGAAACAGATAACTTTATATTGTAAAGTAATGGATAGGTAACGCCGATCCCATACATGGGCATAACCTGCAATTTGCTGCAGCGGTGGAACGCCCAGCGGATTGGCTGTTAAAGATAGTGATTTATGGAACTGCGTGACGCGCTATCACAAATTGATGAAATCCGTTCGCATGTGGCGTTAAGCCAGGTGTTTCGCGGATATCGTAGCTTCAGTGCGGTGGTTTCCGGAATTATTGCGATTGTGGCGGCAGCGGTTCAACAGCGTTATGTCGAACATCCCGCAACGCACCCCGGCGCTTATTTATGGATTTGGGTGGGCGCGGCGGCTGTGAGCTTAACGCTTATCGGTGTGGAAATGACGTGGCGCTGTCGTCGCATGAATTCGCCCATGCAGACCCGCCTGACGCTTCTGGCCGTGGAAAGCTTCATGCCCAGTTTAATTGCCGGCGGATTGTTAACTGGTGTTGTCTACACCATGGTGCCGGGAATATTTCATTTACTTCCGGCATTGTGGATGCTCTTTTTTTCGATGGGAGTATTTGCAACCAGCCGTATTTTGCCCCGCCCGACATTCTGGTGCGGAGCGTATTATCTTGTGGCCGGTATTATCACGCTGGCTTTATCCGCCAATGGGCGCACTTTGGATCCGTGGATGATGGGAGCGGTTTTTGCGGTGGGCCAGTTTATTACCGCAGGAATTTTATATTGGACGCTGGAGCGGCGGCATGGACAATCGACCGATGACAACACGTAAAGAACCCGGACGCTACGCGTATGACGGACTTGATCGCGTTATTCACGAAAAAGCGCGATTAAGCATTGTATCCTCCCTGGCGGGCCAGGCTGACGGTCTGCTTTTTAATGAACTCAAAGAAGTGTGCGCGTTAACGGATGGTAATTTAAGTCGGCACATTTCAATTTTACAGGATGCGGCGGTCGTTGAAGTGTGGAAGCGTCTGCGCAACAATAGATCGCAGACGCTGGTTCGGCTGACTCCGGATGGGCGAAGACGTTTCCTGGAATACCTGGAGCAGTTAGAGCAGGTTATTGCCGACGCCAATAAGGCTGTGCCGGCCGGTTTTCAGCCAGGGAGACTCAAAGCCGATCCGACGGCGTAAAATTTTTTGCACTTTAAGCTTTGCAATGCAAAGTGAAAGCGAGGTAAGTATGCGAGTTATTCGAGCTTCAGCCATGGGCGTCTGTTTTGGTGTGCGTGACGCATTGAAAGTCGCCGACACGGTCGCACAACCCGTACAGGTAACGGTTTATGGCGAACTGGTGCACAATCCGCTGGTGCAGCAGCGGATGCAGCGGCGTGGCTTCCAGCAGTTCGGCGAAGGGGAACATCGGGATGCCATTCCCGATACGCCGCATGTACTGATTACCGCGCATGGAATAAGTCAGCGCCGCGCGGCGACCCTGCGGGATGCTGGAAAAACCATCTTGGATACCACCTGCCCGCTGGTAAAAAAAGCCCATGCCGCCGCCATTGGCCTGCGGGATCAAGGGTATCATGTGCTGCTGATCGGGCGGCCCGGCCATGTCGAAGTTCAGGGAATTACCGAAGATCTATACAGTTATGATGTACTGCCGGATAGCGCGGCGGTCAAAACCTATCACCACCATAAACTCGGCATCATCTGCCAGACCACCACACCCTCCGCAGGGGCGCTGGAAATTCGCGCGGCCGTAAAACGGAAGAATCCGCACGCCGAAATAAAGTATATAGATACGATATGCCAACCTACAAAGGATCGGCAATTGGCGGTTGAAGATTTATTAAATCAGGTCAATACGGTAGTGGTGGTAGGGGGGAAAAACTCCAACAATACGCGACAGTTGGTTCATCGGTGCCAGGATCGCGGAGCCGTCGTATATCAGGTGCAAAGCGCGGCCGAGCTCGATTCTCAATGGTTTGAATCCATAGAAGCAGTCGGCCTGACCGCCGGTACCAGCACACTGCCTGAAACCATTGAAGATGTTTACAATGCGCTTAGCGCCATGGGCGGCATTTCTAGAGTTGCCACGGATAACAGGCCATGGAATAAATATCCGCGAAAAATCATCAAAGGCGGACAAGCGGATGCGGCATGAACGCGCCGGTGCGCCATGGCGCGTCCGCGTTTCCAGCGGGACAAATCAGCGAGCAATCGACGAATTATCCGAGAACAGCGGGCTTTGATACAGAGGCAACTATGGCGCTACACTCCTACCCATTGGCTCTGTGGATGTGACAGGTATCGTTGGGGTCGAAATACGGAAATAATAACGTCAGAACTATTTTTCAGACAAAACCGCGGCGCGAAGTTGTGACCAAACATACGCGCCGCAGTTCTGGGAACGAATGCGGTATTGCGATTCCTTGACGTTCAACCGCTTGCCGTTTTGCGCAACCAACGGTTGTTTAACCGGCCTTGACTGCGTAGAAGCAACAATCCAAGGGTACAGGCCAATCCAAGTGACCACCCTGTCGGTTCGGGGACAGCATCAGTATCGCTAAGGAACGTATATGTTCCCGCCGCACCCCCCAAGCCGGGCGATGTGTAGGTGCCATTCTCCGCTACACTGGGGAAATTGACCAAATTGGTATTCAACGGTAAACCACGAACATCCCAGGGGCTATCCGGTTTGGTGACGCTCGGATCCTCTTGGCTGCCTTCCGGGTAGGTCATTGAGAACACCGAAAAGGTGTCGCCATAGGCCGTGCCCGCAGCAGTTGGATAAATCCGGAGCATATCGGATATCGTCGGCGAGACACCGGGTGGATTGAGCCAGTAGATATCGCCAGCTTGGAGGAACACCCCGCCGGTTGAATATTCCGGAACGCCATCCGGTCCCGACGCTACGGCTACGGACGGTGAGAAGGGGAGGGTTGTTCCTTCCGTGATTGTCATGACGCTGTTGGCCCCGTTTTCATGCACCGTTAGATTAAATGGTGTCGCCTGTTGAGGATCGCCGACGGGGAGTACCGAAGATGCCGCCCCCATGGCGGTGGCACCCAATCCGAGGATCGCTATTCCAATGGCTAAAAAAGTCGATTTCATAAATGGTTCTCCTGTAGGAAAGTCCATTCCTCGCGGCCCGGGGTACAACCCCAGGCAGATG
>DAHVEJ010000081.1 GCA_027313145.1 Phycisphaerales bacterium
AAATACTTCATCACCTTCAAACCAGGCTCCATGCCGGCATTATGGACCGAGTATCAGTCTCTGCTGGCGTTAATGGCGGCTAATTGCAAGGTGGTGCATGTGGACCAGCACACCCGCCAGGAATTTGCCTGGGTCAACGGCATGGAACACATCGACGATCGTAAACGGTACCACAGGTTCAACGTTTTTCAATGTACGGAGTACTACGGAAAGGACCCGAAAGAACGGCATTTTGCGTGGCTTACCAACTTCCCCATTCGTGTAGATACCGTCGATGAATTGGGAAATAAGGGAGCACGCTGCCGATGGAAAATTGAGAATGAAGGATTTAACATCCAGAAGAACGGCGGATTCAATCTCGAGCATGCCTACAGTACCAAGCGACGACAAATGCACAACTGGTACATCCTCTTGCAGATCGCCCACCTGATGCTGCAATTCCTCGAACGCTCAAGCCTGCTGTGCCAAGATGTCAAACGCAGCTTTGGCTCCATCCGAGCCATGGCACAGCGCCTTTGGGAGAGTATTCGCAATGTCCTGATCCCGCCGGAGGCTCTGGACATTGCCGCCGCCGCACGTATTCAAATCCGTTTGAACTCTTCCTGAATCGCGTACTGTAGCTGATGCTCTTGATAAGATTGCCAATCCCTCACCCAGCCGAATCCGCCTCGTTCACCCCCGTGGAACTCGCGTGCCTTATCCCGACGAGCGTCGGGATGCTGCGCCATGCGGGAGCCGACGGGGGATCCCGGCTACCGCGACGACTACCTTGGCGTATCATTCGTCACGGCTGGTGTCGCCCCTGCCGGCTGGACACAGGGGTGCGTTTAGGATAAAGATGGCGGGGCAGAGGCAGGATGGCAAGTAATATGGCCTGGGGGTCCGCCGGCTCCGGACGAAATCCCGGATTTGCTATATTATTAAGGGCAGTCTCGGGTAACAGGGCGAGCAACGCTTAATGCCGGCGTCAAAATATACAGGGGTGTACGCATGTCGATGGTTCCGGATATTTTGGCGTTTAACCGCGAATTTGTGGCGTCCAAAGCTTACGAGGCGTTTAAGACGGACAAATTCCCCAATAAAAAACTTGTGGTTATAACCTGTATGGATACGCGTTTGGTGGAGTTGCTGCCGCGGGCGATGAACTTGCGCAATGGCGATATTAAGCTTATTAAAAGTGCCGGAGCGGTGGTTGCGCATCCATTCGGGTCGATTATGCGAAGCGTTTTAGTGGCGGTCTATGAACTGGGGGCGGAGGAAATTCTGGTTGTCGGCCATCATGATTGCGGTATGACCGGCCTGGAAAGTGACCGGGTACTGAAAAAAGTGCGCCAGCGCGGCATCTCGGAGGATGTCATAGAAACTTTGCGCAATGCGGGAATTGATCTGGAAAGCTGGCTCAAAGGCTTTGCACGGGTGGAAGATGCCGTCCACAAAAGTGTGAATCTGATTCGCAAGCATCCGTTATTGCCGCGGGAAATTATTGTTAATGGACTGATGATTCATCCGGAAACAGGAAAACTCGAGACGGTGGAATAACCTTCCGGTTTATTTCCGGCGCTTAACGAATCGGCCCGGGCAGCATAAACTATACGCCATGAAAGAAGCCGCGGGGTGCCCGGGCCGATATGTAAGAAGGAACCAGACCATGCCCATAGAAATAACGATGCCGAAACTTTCCGACACCATGACCGATGGCACACTGGTCAAGTGGCTGAAAAAAGAAAATGAAAAAATTAAGCCCGGCGATGTTATTGCCGAGGTTGAAACGGATAAAGCCACCCAGGAATTGGAAGCTTTTGAACCGGGAACTGTCGCCAAACTCATGGTCAAAGAAGGCGAGAAGGTTGCGGTGGGTGGATTGATTGTGGTACTGGCCAAGCCGGAGGAAGATGTGGCAGCCATCGCCAAGGCTGCCGGTGGAAAATCCGCATCAGCGCCCGCGCCTGCGGCCCCGCCAGCAGCGGCGGCGGCACCAGCTCAGCCCGTTGCGACACCTGTAGTCGCGTCTGCACCGGCTCCAACCCCCGCACCAATCCCGGCACCTGCCGCAACATCGGCTCCAGGAAGTTCACGCCCGGCCCGCATTTCACCGCTGGCTCGTAAAATAGCCGCGGAAAAGGGCGTTGATGTGTCTTCAATTCAAGGCACCGGGCCGGATGGCCGCATCATTAAACGCGATGTGCTGTCCGCCGGCACCAGTACCGGCAAGCCGGCCAGTACCGCAAAATCATCGGCTGCCGCACCCCCGGCTCCCGTACAAATTGCCGCCAAGCTGGAAGCCAAGACCATTGCGTTAAGCAATATGCGGCAAACAATCGCCCGGCGCCTTTTGCAGGCCAAACAGACCGTGCCGCATTTTTACGTTTCCATTGATGTGGTCATGGACGCCCTGTTGGAATTGCGCAAAGCCGCCAATGAACAACTGGCCCCCACCAAATTAACCGTCACCGATTTTATCGCCCGTGCAGTGGCCAGTGCGGTTGTGCAGGTGCCGGGGGTTAATGCCAGCTTTACGGATACCGCCATTATCCAGCATGGCAGCGTGAATCTTGGAATTGCCGTAGCCATTGAAGATGGCCTGGTAGTACCGGTGATTCGTGATGCACAAACCAAGGGCATTCGGCAAATGTCCGAAGAAATTAAGCAATTGGCGCAATTAGCGCGTAGCCGCAAACTCAAGGCTGATCAGATGACCGGCAGCACCATTACCATCAGCAATCTGGGCATGTACGGCATTCGTGAATTCCAGGCGATCATCAATCCGCCCGAGGCCGCGATTTTGGCGATTGGCGGCACCGAGGCTCGTCCCATTGTAAAAAATGGCCAGGTCGTGCCGGCACAAGTGATGACCATCTCATTATCTGCGGATCACCGAGTCATAGATGGCGCACTGGGCGCGGAATTTTTAAGCAAACTTAAAGCCATCCTGGAAAACCCCTTGGCCATGCTGGTGTGATGGCACAATTATGGCACGGATGGTTTGCAATCATAGTCACGGCATTTATTTAGCCAGCGACTCCAGCGTTTGCAAAATTCCCGTGTCCCGCATTTCCTGAATCAAATGTTCCCTGGGCTGTGCTTGTTCCCAAATATGGCGGAAGAAGTAATCGCAGCCATCCGAGGCATACCAGCCGGCGAGGTAGGAGTACGAGTGCTCCTTGCTTTCTTGCCGGTCCGTACGGGCCGGCTTATCTTTTCGCGAAGCCAACCAATCCGTAACCGTAATGGGACGATCCGGGTGGGCCTTGGCAATGGCGTGGCAAACCAGCCGTTCGAGCGTCTGCTTGGAGGGCAATCCGGGACGAGGTGCCGGGTCATGCGTGCGGATATGCAGCAGAGCCACCACGCACTGAGATTTATCAGCTTTCTCGACGTGCCATTGCGGAATATCTCCGTGTGGGTCCTCCCGAAACTTGATTTTAGCCCCATTAAGAAAGTCTTTTATTGATGCGGGCTTAATAAACGGCGATGAAGTGTCGGCAATGGCAGGCTCTCGCCCCTCAGGCAGGGTATCGTGATCAGTGAACATTGTTACAAAGTCGACTTCCGAATCCACTGCGGAGGCAATCTCCTGCATGCTGTTTTTGAAGGCCGTCAACAACTGACTGACGCTTCCGCAGGGCAGGACGTGTATTTCATGTGATCCGTCCGCAGTGGAGAAAACGTAAACACCCTTGCCATACTTGGAACGTGGACGAGCATCGGGTGCTGGCTCGGTGCATTGGCAATGGTGTCGGAAGAAGCCGGCAAGAAAGGAGCGGTCGTCATATCCCTCGCACAAAATCAGTCGATGCATCAGCGAAGCTCCGCCTCTAACTCCATGCGCTGGAATTTCACGTCCGGACCTGCCACTGGATTAACACGCAGACTTCCACCATCGCACCGCATCTGAAATACTGTTAATTTTGGCAGCGCCTCATCAGCAGCTTCGGTTACCAGGCTATCGATAAGATCCAGGCTGTGCGTCGTAAGGATAATTTGTTTTCCCTGTCGAACAGCGCCCCACAAGGCCCGTGCGGCCATCTGGATGGCGCGGTAGTGCAAATGCAATTCCGGCTCTTCGATCAGCAGCGTCCGGGCGGGATAGGCGGTAAGTTTCATACAAAACCGGATTAGCGCCACAACGCCATCGCCCGCAAGCTCAACGGGGACAACATAGTCGCTGTATTTCAGCGTCAGGAAGGGTTGCTGGTGCTGTGTCAGAATCTGCAGGCCCTGAAGTTTGGGATCAATTTTCCGCAGCAAGTCCACCAACTCGTCCTGCTGTCCGGCTGTGGTAGTGGCACTGAACAAATCAGGAAGTTGCTCGTTCTGCGGTTCGTTGGCCGATGTTCTCAAGGTGGAGACAATTCGCACCCCGCCGAGGTCTTCAAAGAAAAGTTCGGACGGGGAGCGCCCAATGTTGGAGGCCTCCTTATCCGCGAGGTAATAGTTCTCCGCGGGTTTCAACATCCCGTAGGGGTCTGTTATTTTTAGCTCGATGGATCGGTGCCTGGCGGGGGACTCATTGTGCAAGTCGATAAGCGCAGGCCCATCGCGGCCATGCTTCCATAAAAGCCACGCGGGCATGGAGGCCGGCCCGGCCGAACCGCGACGGGTGGTGATTTCATTAAGCGGTGTGTGGTCAGGGCGTTGGGCTTCGTCTAATTTTGGCGATCCGGCAAGGTAAAGCGCGTCGATGACTGTGCTTTTGCCGCTACCGCTGGGCCCAACCAGAACATTCAACGCCGAAAAGTTTTCTATCGTGCCGACACGAATTCCGCGAAAATTGCCGATCTTGAGTTGTTTAATCATCTACGAGCATCCCGGCCCGGTTTGGCAATCTGATTTACACCCGCCCAAATATAACGGCCATATTCTCCAGCCAGTTGAACCTCGAGACTCTTCGGTTTGGAACCTCGACGAAGCATATTGCCGCCAAGATCTCCATGAGCCAACTCCAGCGACCGCCTTACCTGCCGGCGGAGGGCATCAGCACTTTGTTAATCATGTAGATCGTTGCATCGTGGGTGTAAATTGGGCCGCCGACGATTTTGGCGTTATCAATCATCAGCAGCTTTTGGCCGTTGGAACTGATGGTGACATTTTGCCCGTCGCCCATATTCTGCATGGGAGCACTGGACGCGTTGATCTGAAACAGCGCGATATGGTGCCACAGCAGCGACCGCAGCTCATTGCGATTGGTGGATTTCGTCAACTCGGACAACGTGCCTTTCGGCAACTGTTTGAAGGCCGCATTCGTGGGCGCGAAAACTGTGTAATTGCCGGCGGTTTTCAGGGTGTATTCCAAGCCGGAGGATTTAATCAGCGAAGCGAAAGTGGAAATTTGCGATTCATCCTTCAGCACCCGCCAGGAGGAATAATTCTGTGGATTCGATAATACTGTTTTGCGGCCAACGCTGCTGCAGCCGGTTAAGCCGAGCATCAAAACCGCCAAAGTGGTCCAAGCCGCTAAGTGTTGTTTCCGCATTTTAGATTTCCTCGCAAAATATCAACGATTCAACAACAGCCGGGATTATAATGGCAGACAGGCCAAGTTGTATAGCGTGGAATTTTTCAACAATACGCGGCGAATGTTCCGATAACAACCCCGCCCGCTTTGCGTTACGCGGAACCCCCGATACATATCAGGGCTTTACCGCAGAAAGAGATTTGCCGCAGTGGCGGCAAAACCGGTCAGGATAATCATGCGGCCAACCACAATTAGCACAATTAAGGGTCTTGGAATCAACTTGCGGATCTTCGACCATGTGCGCCAGCCGCCGCACCTGGGCCAAAAGCAGATACCATAATCCCAACACCAGCGTGATGCTGGAGATAATCAGCAGGGAATAAGCCACGATCGCCTGGAGAGTGGTAAATCGGCCAATATGCAGCGAACCCCAGATCGACACGCCATAAAGATACCAGCCTGGACCGGCGGTCAGCACAGCAACCGCAAGCATGGCATAACCGATCCGGCGAAAGTGCTTGCGCTTGCGGACTACGGAAGCCGGCAACCCGATATCGTGCGGATGCAACGGTGTATTGGCGGTCATGAATTACTCCAGCAGTTTTATTCCCACTCTATGGTGCCCGGCGGCTTGCTGGTAATATCATACACGACCCGGCTTACAGAACGAACCTCATTGACAATTCGGCTGCTGATCCGTGCCAGAACATCATACGGAATTCGACTCCAGTCCGCGGTCATAAAATCTGTTGAATCCACACTGCGCAAGGCAATCACCGGCTTGTATCCCCGCCCATCACCCATGACGGCAACAGAATTAATCGGCAGTAAAACCGCAAACGTTTGCGCTGTGGAGCGATACAGGCCCGCAGCCACAATTTCTTCCAGAAGAATCTCATCGGCATCCCGCAAAATTGCCAATTTTTCGCGTGTGATATCCCCAATGCAGCGCACCGCCAGGCCCGGTCCGGGGAAGGGATGCCGCCACACCATGTTTTCCGGCAGGCCCAATACCTCGCCAAGTCGTCGAACTTCATCCTTGAACAAGTCGCGCAGAGGTTCAACAAGGTCAAAGCCCAATTCCGCCGGCAGGCCGCCCACGTTATGGTGCAATTTGATGTTGGCGGCCGTGCGCGCGTAGCCCTGCCCGCTTTCAATAACATCCGGATACAGCGTGCCCTGCGCCAGAAAACGCGCATCGGCAATTGTGCTGCTGGCGCGTTTGAACACATCAATAAACGCCTTGCCTATGATTTTCCGCTTGGTCTGCGGTTCACTGACCCCCGCAAGAGCGTCTAAAAATTCATCCCCGGCATCCACCACGCGCAGATCAATGTGAAAGTGATCGCGAAAGGTACTTTCCACCGCATCGCGTTCATTTTTCCGCAACAAACCGTTATCAACAAAAATACACGTGAGTTGATTGCCAATCGCCCGGTGCAATAGTGCCGCCGCCACCGCGGAATCCACCCCGCCTGATAAGCCGCAAACGACACGGCCGGTGCCCACCTGCCAGCGCACTTTCTCCACCGCTATGTCCAGAAAATTCCCCATGCGCCAGGTGCCCGCCGCCCCGCAGACCCGGTATAAAAAATTCTCCAGAATTTTTCCGCCATGCGGCGTGTGCGTTACCTCCGGATGAAACTGCACACCGAAAAATGGCCGCGATTTATGGCGAATGGCCGCCAATGGACAGGTGGGGGTACTGGCCAGCGGAATAAAATCCGCTCCTAATTCCTTTACCTGATCCCCGTGGCTCATCCATACCCCGGTCTCGGCGGGAATGCCGGCAAATAATTCGCCGCTATGGCCCTCCGCCGCGGCGTTATCCAGCAAATGCAACCGTGTGGCACCATATTCGGCGGCGATCCCGGGCTTTACGCGTCCACCCAGTAATTCCGCACCGATTTGCATGCCGTAGCAAATACCCAGTACGGGAACATCCAAATCAAAAATTTTTTCATCACACCGCGGAGCATCAGCTTCATAGACGCTCGCGGGGCCGCCGGAAAGAATTAATCCCACGGGATTCATTTCCCGCAGTTGGGCAACAGAAATATCCGGTGCCACCAGCACCGCCTGAACGCCGGCCTCACGCACTCGCCGGGCAATGAGTTGCACATATTGTGAGCCAAAATCCAGAATAGGGATTGTCTGTTCGGGTTGTACTGATGTCATAGTATCCTGCAATTTATTCATGCAGCGATTCTACCCGCAGAGACCCATGCTGAAAATGGCACTGCGTGTTGGCAACAGCGGAGAAAATAAATCAGACCATGGAGGCCCCGCACTTTGAGAGAAAGTCCCCTAATGGGCCTGGGACAGGGCAACGTGCCGGCCGGGGGTGGCTAAGAGGGCGGCAATCCGATATTCTATGGCCTTGGAACGGGCGGTTAGCTCAGTTGGTTAGAGCGCCGTGCTTACACCGCGGATGTCGGGGGTTCGAGTCCCTCACCGCCCAGTTCCCGATGACTGGTTACAGACGACCAGGAACCAATACGACCCAGACTTGCAGGACTTTGGACGGGCTAGCACCCGGATAGACAGACATGAACAACCAGCATGACGCAGAAGACCTCGCTTCACTTTCCTCAGTGCGCCAAGCCCATGAGCATGGTGATCAGACCCAGATCACGCCTGCGCCCGCATCGGACGATGCCACCCCGCAGCAGCAGCCCATCGCTATTATTTCCGATATTCACGGCAATCTTGAAGCGCTAAGCGTGGTCATGGAGGAAATTCGGCGGCGGAACATTAAAAATATCTGTTGTCTCGGGGATGTCATCGGCTACGGCCCGAATCCTTTAGAATGCCTTGATACGGTCATTGAGAATTGTGAATTCACCATCATGGGCAACCATGATTTTGCCATTTTCTATGAACCGTTTAACTTTAATACCGCGGCCGAAAATGCGGCGTACTGGACCCGCCAGCAGTTTGAAAGTGACCCGGACCGCACACGGCGCAATCGGCGGTGGCGGTATCTCGGCGGCATGCAGACGCGTATGATGCATGAACGGTTTATGGCGGTGCATGGATCGCCCCGACGCCCCATTAACGAATATATTTTCCCGGATGATATTTATTCCGCTTCGCAGAAAATTGCCCTGATTTTTGAGCGGGTCAGCCACCTGTGTTTCGTCGGCCACACCCATGTACCCGGCGTTTTTGTGGCTCAGCCCGATTTTTATTCGCCGGATGATCTGAATAATCGTTATGACATCACCGAGGAAAAAGCGGTTATTAATGTCGGCAGCGTCGGGCAGCCACGCGATCATGACCCGCGATCCAGCTTTGTGATTCTGCATCCGGGTCATGTGGAATTTATCCGCCTGGCGTATGACATTAATACTACCGTGGACAAGGTGCGATCAATTGACGCCTTGGACAATTTCCTAGGCCAGCGCCTGCTGGAGGGCGCATAGCGGCCCCGGCTGCCCCCGGCGGCGTAACGAGGGAGTAGCGCCAGACACACCTAAAGCAATGGAAAGATTATGGATATAAAAAAGATCATCCAGCTTGTGCTGATCGCCCTGATTGCCGGCCTGGGAATGCAATTAATTATGGGGCATTTCTTTGGCAAACACGCCGCCCCAGCCCCTGTGACCGTTGCGCCAAATTCCAAGGGGCCGCAAATTGAATCGGTCAAGGCAATCCCGGCGCAAGTGGTGCGCTTAGGCTCCAGCGCCAAAGCGCAGGGGAAAAAGTATCTCCTGGCCATGTGGGTAGATAATGTTTCCGCCGGGCTCAAACGTGTTGAACTTAATGCCCTGCAATACCGCGAATCGGTCAATTCACCCAAACCGCTGGTGCTGATGACCCACCGCAAAGGCTCGCCGCTGCCCTATTCCACACGGGCCGTGACGGTCAACGGTGTGCGGTACAATGTGGGTAATCTGGCGTGGTCTTATGCGTCGCCGGTGCAGGCAGGTGCCCGCAAGGCGGTGCTGGAGCTGCAACTAAACGACAGCCACAACAAGCCCCTGGTTTTATTGAAAAAGATTTTCCAGTTAAGCCCTGATGATTATCAGGTTACCATTACCCAGGAAATAGTAAATCTCACGGACAAACCCGAAACGGTGCGTGTGCGCATGCTCGGGCCGACGAATCTGCCGCAGTTGGATCGGGAAGCGGATTTGCGGACATTCTGGTGTACGGGCTATCGGGCGGCCAGCAAATATCTGGATACTTCAGGCTTTCCGCATCCGGGCGTGCAGCCACTGCTGGAGGCTGGCGTGCAGCCAGTACCCCTGGGGAATTTCACCGGGCAGAATCGCCTGCTGTGGATCGCCTCGTCCAATCGCTTTTTCACCAGCATTATGCGGCCCATGCCGTATGGGTCGGTGAAAACACTCCCCTTGGATAATGGGGCCAGCATTCCCGCCGTAAATTATCTGCAATCAGCCACGCTGGCTCGTGTGGATCCTCAAGCAACGCAGGCCAACCCCCGAGGCGTTCTGGCGGTACGCGTGAAGAGTAAAAATCTGCTTCTGGCACCGCACGAAACCACAGGTATGCCGCTGGCGGTGTATATGGGGCCGCTGAAGCGATCCTTATTAATGGGTTCAGCCAAAGCTAAACCCGGCACCACGGCGTACGAATATCATCTATACAATTACCTGGCCGTGATTGATTTCGGCCGGGGCAGTTATTGTGCTTTCTGCACCTTTTCCTGGTTGTCCCTGATTATTCTGAAAATTCTGGATCTGATCCACCATTACATCGTGGGAAATTATGGCGTTGCGATCATGATTCTGGTGCTGGCGGTGCGGCTCATGCTGCATCCTTTGACGCGCTGGGGGCAGGTCAATATGACGACCATGCAGCGCAAAATGGCCAAAGTGCAGCCGGAGATGGATCGCATCCGCACCAAATATGCCAAAGATAAACAGCGCCAGCAGGCCGAAATTATGGCCTTGTACAAGGAACGCAACATCAATCCGGCCGCCAGCGTTCTGGGGTGTTTGCCCATGCTGCTGCAAATGCCGATATGGATTGCACTGTATTCCGGCCTGGCGGTGGACATTGACCTGCGGCAGGCGGGATTTATCCCGGGATGGATTACCAATCTGGCCAACCCCGATACGCTGGCCACATTTCATACACCCTTTTCCATCTGGTTTCTGGGATATACTTATCACGGACAGAATTTTATTTCCATTAACCTCCTGCCGGTGCTTTTAGGCATTGTGTTTTTCTTCCAGATGCGATTTCAAATGAGATTGGCTCCCACGCCAACGGATCCGCAGCAGGCGCAGACGCAAAAAATATCCCAGTTTATGGTTATCCTTTTCCCGCTGTTTTTATACAACGCCCCCTCCGGACTGAACCTGTACATCTGTGCCAGTACCGTCGGCGGCCTGATTGACACAACGCTGGTGCGCCGGCACCTCAAACGAATCGAAGCGCGGCAAGCCTTGGCCGACACCGTCATTGACCGGAAAAAATAGGGAGACAGCAACCAACGGTTTGCCGCCGCAGCGCCGGCCGGTGGGCGGTGTGGAGTAATAACCCCAGCAGGCTAAGATATCAGGTATGGCGAAAGTTATTGTTCTTATTCACGCATTTCCTATGGATTGCACCATGTGGGCTCCAGTGGCGTCATTGCTGCGGGATGCGGGCCATACCGTCTTGACGCCCGATCTGCCGGGATTTGGAAATAGCCACGCGTGGAACGTTGAAAACTATTCCATAGAAGCACTCGCGGATCATATTTATTCCGTCATCATGCAGCAGGCCGGCGGACAGGCAATCGTCGCCGGTTGTTCTATCGGTGGATATATTCTCCTGGAGTTGCTCCGGCGGCATCCGCAGTGCGTGCAAGGGGCAATATTTTGTGACACCCAAGCGTCCGCGGACTCACCAGAGAAAGCGGCCTCCCGCATGACGGTCATAGAAGATGTTAAAAAAATGGGCATTATTCCGTTGAGCAAAAGGATGCCCGAAAAATTGCTTTCTCCGCGGGCGTCACAGCAACTGCAGGCCCAGGTAGCGGCTGTCATTACTCGACAAAGCGCCTACGGCATTATGGGGCTGCAATATGCTATGGCACAGCGCCGGGACCAAAGCGCTTTGCTGCCGCAATTGACCATGCCCCTGCTTTTTATTGCCGGGAAAGATGATTCCATTACCCCTCCTGCCATCCTGCGGGCAATGGCTGAAAAATGTACCGCGGCACCCACCGCCGAACTGGTCGTAATTCCCGCGGCCGGGCACTTGGCCGTCCTGGAAAGGCCGGATTTAGTCGGCCCCGCGATAGTATCCTTCTCGCAAAGAATTTAGGTAACAGGCCACAAAATCCAGTGACCGTCCAGAATGCCCCTGCTATTACCATGCCGCGGCAAGTTTGGCCGCACATGTTCTGGCAACATCGCCGCCAACAACGACGGATGTCACCGTTCCCTGTGTCCATCGGCCCCGGGCCACGCTTTATGACTGGCCGCACCACGGCGTTACGAGGTCAAAATTTTCTCCAGCCGATCCACGCCTTTGTCGATTTGTTCCAGGCTGGTGGCGAAACTTAAGCGCACGTGGTCGGGGAAGCCGAAGTCATTGCCGGGTACCAGGGCGACATGAGCTTCATCCAGCACAATGCGACAAAATTCAATGGCGTCACGGGGTTTGGCGGCGGTTTTGCCCAGGGGCTTGCCTAAAGCGCCGGCGATGCTGGGGAAGGCGTAAAATGCGCCGGTGGGCCGCACGCATTTGAAGCCCGGCAGCGCATTAAGCCGCCGCCAGATATGCGCGCCGCGTTTTTCAAAGGCCTGGCGCATTTTTTCGACTTCGTCTTCCATGGCCGGGTTGCTTAACGCTTCCACAATGGCCGGCATACAGAAGCTGGTGATGTTGCTGGTCATCTGGCTTTGGAGTTTATTCATGGCGTCAATAAGTGATTTCGGACCGGCAGTGTAGCCGATGCGCCAGCCGGTCATGGCGTAGGTTTTGCTTAAACAGTTGCAAGTGATGGTACGGTCTTTCCAGGTGTTCCAATCAATGGCGGCCCAGGAGCAGGTTTTCTGATCGCCAAACAACAGGCGTTCATAAATTTCATCGCTGCATACCCAGATATGGCTGTGCGGCTTGATGACTTCCGCCAACGCAGCCAGTTCGGCGGGGTGGTACGTGTGACCACCGGGATTGCTGGGGGAATTTATGATGAACATTCTGGTGCGCGGGGTAATGGCGGCGGCGAGTTGGGCGGGTGTAATTTTAAATTCACATGCGGGGTCACCTTGAATAATCACAGGTACGCCGCCGGCGAGTTTCACCATTTCCGGGTAGCTGACCCAGTACGGAGCCGGGATCAACACTTCATCACCGGGATTTAAAACGGCCATGAACGCCACGTACAGCGAATGCTTCCCCCCAACTGAGACCATGATCTGTTCCGGCGGATATGGGAGTTTGTTGTGGCGCGCAAGTTTGTCGGCAATGGCCTTGCGCGCTTCGGGAGTGCCGGCGGTGGGTTCATATTTTGTTCTGCCGGCCCGTAAGGCAGTGATAGCGGCTTCCTTGATGGCCGCGGGGGTATCAAAATCCGGCTCTCCGGCCCCAAAACTTACCACGTCCACCCCCTGCTTTTTCAGGGCATTGGCACGGGCGGTGACAGCAAGGGTAATAGATTCGGCGATTTGATCCAGACGTGAAGCTAATTGCATGGAATGAATTCCTTTCTAATTATTGATTGTATCACAATCGGAACCGTGGCCAAGGGAGTTGCAGCGCATGTTCGCTCCGCCGATGGGTCGGAATTGCTTGCATCACAGCGCGGCGGCTACACGGGTATGCGTGGCAGCCAATGGCGTTGAGTGAGAAATGGTGGGCGGGTTTGAACGCGACCGGGCCACGCTAATCGGCGGCATTCCGGCGGTGGTTTTGCTTACGGCGGGCGTTTGGGAATTATTGACCACGACCATGTTGGTGACTTCAGTGCCGGAGTAGCGGGAAATGCTCATCAAGACGGATGGGAACACGCCCAGAAGAATGACCAGAGCGGCGGCGATGGCTGCGGAAAATTGGATGGCACCGGGGCGACGGACGGCAAACGGTGTCCAGGGATCACGCAGATACATCGATGTAATAATGCTTAGATAATATGCGGCGGCGATGGCGGCATTGATCATCACAATAACGGCCAGCGCGCCGTGGCCGCTGGAAAAGGCGGCCTGCACGATAAACAATTTGCCTAAAAATCCGACGGTAAAAGGCATACCTATGAGGCTTAACATACATACGGCCATGCAGGCGGCGGCCAACGGGTGGGCCGAGGCAATTCCCGCAATATCATCAAGATCTTCCGCGGCGTCGGGTTTCCCCTGCAGATAAACCAGAACCGCAAAAGCGCCCACGGTCATAACGCTATAGGCACCAAGATAAAACAGCATCGCACTGACGCCATTGGTGATGCTGTGACTGATCATCAGCGGACCGACCGCCAACCCGACCAACATATACCCGGAGTGGGAAATGGAACTGTAGGCCAACATGCGTTTGATATTGCGTTGCAGCAAAGCCAGGACATTGCCAATGGTCATGCTTAGAACGGCCATAACCATCAGTAAATCCGGAACGGCCCGCGCCGCCCCATGGGAAAGCCTCCATCCGGTGAGATTAAACACCAGAATCAGCGCGATAAATCCGGCGGCCTTGGGGGCAAAAGACAGAAACGCCGTGACCGGTGTTGCGGTGCCTTGATACACATCCGGTGCGTAGTAATGCAATGGAACGGCGGCGATTTTATACGCGATGCCGATAACCACCATCAGCAGGCCGATAATCGCGATATAGGGCAATTGGGGGGCGGCGGCAAAGGCGGAAGCGATTTTGGAAAAGTCCGTGCTGCCGGAAAAGCCATAGAGATAACTGAAGCCGAAAAGATAAACGGCTGCGGACAGCGACCCAAGGAAAAAGTATTTAATTCCGGCTTCCTGTGCCGTGGGATTGCTGCGGCCGGTGGCAACCATGATATACGTGGGAATGGAAACCAGTTCCAAAGCGATAAACAGCCAGATCAGATTATCCACTTTGGCCATCATGCTTACACCGGCCAACGACACCAGCATCATGGCGAAATATTCACCGCGAAAAGTCTGATCTGATTTCGCGGGATCCATGGCAAACGGCATATCCCAAGACAGCAGCACCAGGAGAATACCGATGCCCGACGCCAAAAGTGTGTCATAGGTTGCGAAACTTGCCAGCGGCCAGGCAGGGGTGGAGTCCACCATGCCGATGCGCACGCCGGCAATAAAAGCCAGAATCAGACTGATCAGCGAAATCCACTGAGCGCTGCGGCGCACCGCATCCGATTTTGCGACGCCCACCAGCGCGACAATACACGCCGCGACGATCATGATGATTTCGGGGCAAAAATGATTCAGCGGAATATTCACGTACAAAGCCTCTTTGATTTCAAAACATTACCGAGCTAATCGGGCCGGCAAGCGCAACGCAACGGCCTTATTCAAACTTTGCGATTCCGATCCAGTAGCCGATACCGGCATTCCGGCAATATGCACAGCAACGACGCGATGCGTGCGAGAGGTTGCCGCGGAACTTGCGGCCATGCGGGACGCTGTATCTTCCTGGACTGCCGCCAAAACCTCATGGCGGATTTTGCCAATCGCCGGCTGCAGAGAATTAAGTACCGGAGCCGGATACAAACCAAGGAACAGCACCGCCAAAGCCAGCGGCGAAAGCACCAGCCACTCGCGCACCGACAAATCCTGAACGACTGCGGGGGAGTGCTTTGAGGCGGTATCCGTATCGGGCACGGTTTCAACCAAAGGCCCAAAAATAACATGGGCGACCCAATAGAGCATATACAACGCCCCTAGAATCATCCCCAGGGCAGCGGGGATGGCATACGCCGGGCCTAAATAACCGCCATGGCCGGCGCTGCCGCTGACATATGTCCCCACCAGCGAAATAATTTCTGAAATAAAACCAATCAATCCCGGCAGCGCGGCGGTGCCCATGAAAAAAAAGACGGCAAAAAATCCAAGAACCGGAAGCCGCCGGGCCAGGCCGGAAATTTCCAGCAAATTACGTGTGTGATAGCGGCGGTAGATCATACCCATAACCATCAGCAAGGCGGCAGCCAAAAGACCGGAACTGATCATCACCAGCACGCATCCGGTCAGCCCCGTCATGGTCAGTGCCAGCAACGCCAAAATGCACAAGCCCAAGTGGCTTAGGACGCTATACGCGATGAGCTTTTTCATATCGCGCTGCACCCAACTGATCAGCCCGCCGTAAAGAATGGAAATCACGCATAGCACCGCAAGAAACGGCGTAAAGCGTACCGCGGCCAGCGGGAGCATGGGAATGGCGAATCGCAGCAGGCCATAAGCCCCCAGCTTAACCAAGGCAATCATCACCGCTCCGGGCGTTGGTGATTCGGTAATGGCCAGAGGCATCCAGGTATGCACAGGGAACAACGGCACCTTGATGGCAAAACCAATCAGCAGGCCCAGAAATACAATGCCCTGCTGGGCGGGGCTAAGCGATTGCCCGGCGCGATATAAATCCGCTAAAGCAAAGGAAAACGTGCCAAACTTTTCCTGATGCACCAAAGCCAGGTAAATCAGACTGGCCAGCAGCAGCACAGAACCGGCAAAAGCGTACAGGAAAAACTTAACGGCGGCCTTGCGCCGGTCGGAATGGCCCCAGATTCCAAGGATGAAAAAGGTGGGAATCAAACTGGTTTCAAAGAACAGATAAAACAACAGCACATCGTGGCTGATAAATATACCAATCATGCAGGCATAGCCGATGAGCATCCAGGCGAAAAATTCATTCTGACGATGTTGGATTTTATTTATCGCGTCGAGAATCGCCAGGGGCGTTACCAGCAGCGTAAGCATCAGCAGCCAAAGGCTGATGGCATCCACACCGAAGGAAAAATTCACATGAAACTGCGGCAGCCATGGATAAATAAATCGCTGTTGCCAGACGCCGCCTGTGGCATAGTTAAACCGCGACAGAAGGATTATGCCCATCAGCGACGGGATAAGGGCGAAACAAAACGCCAGAATACCCAGGCCGCGCCCGCGTTGGCCCGTAGTTCCGGGCTTGATCATGAAAATCAGCGCTGCCCCGATTAGCGGAATAGCCAGCATCATGGGCAAAATTAAATGCGATTGTGTCATAACGTTTCAGTTCCGAGTTTTCCTGATCCGGATGGCTTACCTTGGCCCCGGATCATCTAAGCAGATACAACACGCCCAGAATAACCAGCGCCAGACCGCTGACCATGCCGATGGCGTAATAACGCAACCGGCCGCTTTGTGTGGGCTTGAGCACCCAGCCGACGAGCTGGGGAAAATATCCAAAAAAGTTCACCACAATACCGTCGACAACATGGTCCACACCATAAAGTGTGCGACCCAGATACCACAGCGGCATAACAATACAGTAGTGATAAATTTCGTCGATGTACCATTTGTTTTCCAAAAAGGTCACCAGCGGACGCAACGCGGATTTAACCACCTCGGCGGCATGACGGTTCACCAGGTGGAAATACCAGGCAATTAAAATTCCCACAACCGCCAGAAGTCCCCCAAAGGCCATGCCCATCGCCGGACTGATACGATCCACCGATGCCACCGGCAAAAACAGCCCGCCGGGAGGGGTGGGCACATAATGCAAACCGGCATTCATGGGTACGCGCGCCAGGAAACTTTGGATCCAGCCTTGATCACCATGGCCGCCAAAAACACCCAGCCAGCCTACCAGCGTGCACCCGATAGCCAAAATAACCAGCGGCCCCCACATGGTAATTGGGCCATCAAAGGATGTGTTACGCGGTTGGTCATGCCCATGCTGCGCGTCGTCGCCATGCTGGCCCGCGGAATGGGCATCAGCGGCACTGTGGCTGTCATGGCTGTCATGACTGGATTCAGCGGGCAAGGTGAAGACACTGGGTTCATGCAGGCCGGCGGTTTGCGGCAAAATCAGATCACCCATAAACACGCGGAAAAAAGCGCGGAACGTGTAATACGCGGTAATTAAGGCCGTCAGCAATCCGATGGCAGCCAGCCAGGGGCCGCCACTCCATACGGAATTCATGGCCGCCGACAAAATTTCATCCTTGCTGAAAAAGCCCGCCCAGCCGGGAAAGCCCGCTAAAGACAATGCGCCAATCAGCAGACAAATGGCGGTAATGGGCATGCGTTTACGCAGGCCGGACATTTTCCGAATGTCGAGTTCACCGCCCATGGCGTGCATGACCGATCCGCTGGATAGAAACAGCAACGCTTTAAAAAAGGCATGGGTAAACACATGGAATACCGCAGCCGAACCAGCCGCCACACCCAAGCCCATGAACATATAACCCAACTGTGATACCGTGGAATAAGCCCAGATCCGTTTGAGATCATATTGACACATGGCGATGGTGGCCGCCATAAACGCGGTGAATGTTCCAATAATTCCCACCAGATGCAGCACGGGCAGGTCGTGCATGAATATGGGCATGCACCGGGCGATCAGATACACGCCGGCGGTGACCATGGTAGCGGCGTGAATCAGGGCGGATACCGGTGTGGGGCCTTCCATGGCATCAGGCAGCCAGACGTGCAGCGGAAACTGTGCGGATTTGGCAAAGGCCCCGAACATCAGCAGCAGCGGTATCCAGAACATCATGGAAGAATGTGCGGCGCGGAAACCGGCGCTTTGCAACGGGCCATAAAATACGTTAGCGAAATTCAGCGAATGGAAGGTCAGGTAAATCATGAAAATGGCGATGGCAAAACAGGTATCGCCAATACGGTTAACAATAAACGCTTTCGTGGCGGCATCGCGGGCGGATCGCTTGGGATAGTAATATCCCACCAGCAGATAACTGGCCAACCCCACGCCTTCCCAGCCCAGGTAGACCAGCAGAAAATTATTCGCCAGCACCAGAATAGTCATGGCGGTAACAAACATGCTTAAATAGGCGAAGAAACGGAAATAACCGTAATCTCCTTCCATGTACCCGCTGGAATAAATGAAGATCAGCAGCGATATGCCGGTAACAAATGAGACAAACAGCACCGACAACGGATCCAGATACACACCAAACGGGATTTTAAACCCGCCGGCACTGAACCACGTGGCGAACTTCATTTGCAGGAATTCGTGGTTGCCTGCACCAAAGTAATTGGCTTGGGCGGGGGTGAGGTGCAAGAGCGCCGCCCTGATG
>DAHVEJ010000082.1 GCA_027313145.1 Phycisphaerales bacterium
TCCGTCGTACACGCTGCCAAGCCCACCACAGCACATCCATCCGGTAGATGCGGTCGTACAACGCATAGAATCTGAATTGCGGTTCACGTTTAGCTTTCAGGTATAGCTTCCGTCGCAGCAAGAAGACGTTCGGCGGAAGGCCATCCACGTTCTTTAAGAACGTATCTGGTATCGGCACTTTCGCTTTCTCCGTAGTTGCGGGCAATGGTTCCTTCAAGCGGGTCTCCTTTCTTTAACTTCGGCTTATCTTTGGCAGGGTTCCTTGGCTCCACGGGAATTACCCCGCTTCACAGCTACTACGAACCCATCCGACTTCCGTATCGGAACACCACCGCGGTTATGGATTCCCGTGGGGTGCCGGGGCATCACCCCCGTCCGATTCGGATCTCTCAGTTCCCAGTCTGGTCTGTCGCTACGCGCCGTTCCCTTGCACCCCGCCGAGTCTGCCGGGTTTATTCCTGCTTGGTTCCCAGCAGTTATAGGCTTCACCCTTACCGACGGGCTGGCCACTCGGAATTCCTATATCGAGGCTGATTTGGATTCACTTAGCGTTACGGCTCATAGCTTCGCGCACATGGGGCTTCGTCACGCCGGTTGCCCGGTCGCCACGCCCATGCCGCTACATGGTAAGCAGGTCATTCCATGGTGAGCTCCTTTCATCTCACAAGACACACACTGGTTTCACTGACGCACCGGCGCGCCGGGACTTGGAAAAAAGGGTGGTTTTGTCGACAAGGTGCGAGCGATAGATAATGGTTGCCAGGGCTGAGACAATCTCCCAGAGCCAATTCCGGCGGCGCTTTCTGCGCTCCGGCCTGCGGGGGTTCCGCGCCGAAATCAATGAGCAAAGATCACTGATCACGGATCATTACGAGAACGCGGAAGTTGGAAGTGAGAAGTTAGAAGCAAACGGAATCGCTGCGCTTCCATGCTCCTCCAACTCCTATCTCCTAACTTCTGACTCCTCGTTGTCGTATGATTACAAACGGCTGCTATGTGAAACCGACACCATCGGCGGGGCGATCAGCCAAACCTACGCATCCGATACCACGGAAGAATTCGGGGATTTAATCGGTGAGGATGGCCAATACATTCATCAATACGACGCCCAGGCCAATACCAACGCTCTGCTGGATGAATCAGGCACCGTGCAGGCTCAATACAAGTACTTCGCATTCGGACAGGTCAGTGCGGTAAGCATTGATGGCGGCCCGTGGACCGCGGAAGACTGGGAAAGCTTGCCGCTTGATTTTACCAGCAACATGCTGGCGGGCGGGAAGAAGCAATATTATCTGGATCAGGAAATAGCACTGTACCTTCTGGGTAGTGGCAATAATGGCAGATATTATGATGCCGCTGCGGGCAGGTTCCTTTCGGAGGATCCAACTAAACAGGATGGAGCTTCCAAAGATTCTAACTCCCAACTCCTAGCTCCTAACTCCTCGGCAGATATCAATCTGTACTGCTACACCGGTAACGATCCGATCAATAATCTTGATCCCAGCGGGCATGACAGCAAGAAAGACCCACCGAAGCAAGTTTATCATCCGCCGCAGACGCAACCGGCGCAACAGCATAACGCTGTGCCGCCCCCCGCCAGTGTGGGAAACAATGATAACACTACGTGGCTTGCGGAGCTTCAGGGCAAGCCGGCAGGCACGCCGGTTGCGAGTTTGATTGCACCGTCGCAATCGACCGCGGGCGGAGGCGAGGTTGGGAAATATCTGGAATCGGGCACCGCTGCGCTGGCTCAGCACCCATCGGCACTGGGGCCCGGGTCCCTGCAGGGCTTGGCGAATACGCTCAACACGGTGGAGAATGCCGCGGACAGCGTCGTGAACTCCGCGATTGCGGGAAACAACCTCCTGAACATGGGGGCGAACAAGATCGCGGGGCTCGTTGATCACGGGGCCGCGCCGTTCGGGATGGTACCGTCGATACCTACCTCGAATTGGAGTAAGGGCGCTTTCGTATCCCATGATCCGGCGCGCCCCGTGGAGAAAGCCGTCACAGGAACAGCCATCGCTGTAGCGACGACTTTCGGGGGCGGGGCTGCGGAAGATGCGGCTCCAGCGCTGGCAGCGGCCAGCGATGCGGCCAAGGGATTAATGGGCAAGGTGTCGGCGATTGCCGAAAAGGTTGGCGGATGGATTAAAGGCTTGATCGGTAAGACGGCGGAGGAAGGCGGGGCAGCGGGTAACGCGGGGCTTCGCGCACGGTTCCGCCAAGGTCCGCAGGGGCAACTGAGTTCGGCTTTCGCGAAGGTCGAACCCAAAGACATTGGAACGGGATCGACCACGACCCCAGCATCCCGCAGCTTGGCCAAGCGACTGGGAAATGCAACGGACGAGGCCGGACACGCAATCGGTAAAAATCTCGGAGGGCCTGGCGGTGCCACATCCGGCAACATATTTCCGCGGGTACCAAGTGTTAATCGGGGGGCGTTTGCGCAGTTCGAGCAACAGATAGCTAGGCGGGTGGAGGCTGGCGACGAGGTCTACGTTCGTGTGGTGCCGCGTTATGCGCCCGGTGCCACTCGCCCGTACGGGATTGCTTATCAAGTGCGAATAAATGGCGCTACCACAACTAGAGTGTTCACGAATCGGTGATTTTTATGAGCAACTGCTATCTTTTGAAGTTGGACCTCTGCCAGGTGCAGCAATCGGCGAGCGAAAATTCTTTCATCGGGGGTGTGCCGAAGCTGCCCGACGGCGCGGAAATCCCACGTTGCAAGTTTTGCGGAGCGGAGGAGTGTTTTTTCTTTCAGGTGGCATTTCCCAACGGCGCTGTTTGGGGCGGCCTTTCACTGGCGGTTTTTGCCTGTACGTCGTGTGCCGACGAAACTCGGTTGATCCCGCAGATGCTGCCGGGACCGCTTAGCGATGCGGACGTTCCCGTGGGCTTTTTAGAGTCTTATCAAACAAATTTTCGATTTATTATTTTTCAAACCGCCTTGGCCACGCTTTGTACGAAATATCGGGAAAAGGTGAAATTTAAACCGTTTCAAACTCGGAGCACCGATGATCCAGATATTAACGAAACCAAGATAGGTGGGAGTCCGAATTGGTTGCAGGTGGATGAAGGCCCAAGGCTGTGCGGCGGTGCGGGACCGATGCTTTTTCTGCTCCAACTGCTGGAAGGTTTTCGGTTTGAGATCACCGAACACGCCCCGCGGCAGATCGAGCTTGGGTTGGACGGCTCCCCACAGACCTCTCCGTTGAACTATTATCAGTTATTTAATGGCAACAGAATTTTCCTGTTTGGGACTGAAGGTCTGGCGCAGCCACTGGTCTACGTGATCACGCAGGTAGACTGAGTATAGTGGTTCAGCCGATTGTAGAGGTGTAGCGCCCCAGCGAATTGTAGGTCCGCTGATTTTTATGATAACGGGGCTTCAGATGATCGACAAGTGAATGGATGACACGGAATTATGGCGATTGCAATGACCAATGATCATGGATCACGGATCAAAACATGAGGAATAATGCATAGATCATGGTAGCGGCTGCGCCGAGAACAGTTGAACAGGAGTGAGTTGAGCAGTAGATCAGGAAAGGTTGAATGGTAACACTGGCTCAAACGACTTCGACCTCCCAATTCCGCCGTCGCTTTCTGCGCTCCGGCCTGCGGGATTTCCGCGCCGAAGTCAATGAGCAAAGATCACGGATCGTTACGAGAACTGTCACACGGGTAACGGGTGAAACTGTTCTTGAGCAACGTGCTTGCCGATGCTGCGGTGTCACCGATCCCAGTCTTCATGGCGCGATGACTCTTTGTCATTACGGCCAGTCGCATGGTAAAATGTTCGCCAATGAAGGGAATTGAAGAAAAGGTCCGCTCTAGGATGTCTGACCACGGATATGCGATGGCATGGTACGGAGACTGATCATGACTGAATTCAAAGATGACGTGGTGGTGGAACGGGTTCGCGCCTCGCGGCGACGGATCGTTAAACGCTGCGGTGGGGACAAGCACCGGATGTTTCGCTGGGCGAAGCGGGTGGAAGCGGCGCATAAAGCCCGCGTGTTCGGGTTTGAAACCTCCGGCGGCAGTCGTGGTGAATAAGCCACTGAAGATGCGGTTGGGAAAGCAGGATTTCAGCTATGCATGGCACCGAACATCGGACTTTTTCTTTACGCATTACCGCCTGGTTGGCTCCGCTGCTTTTTCTCTTAGTTGCGGTAGCTGCGCCAGTGGTGTCGGCGAAAACCTCGAATGCATGGCCAAACCGTGTCTGGGAAAATTGCGTCGGCACGGCCCAATCGCGTCCGATTCAAATGCCGCAGAGCCTTGAATTGCAACGGGAAAACTCCATTGGCCGGTACAACGATGCGTCGGGATGTACTCTTGCCGCAAAGAGTATCCCGGCATCCGAAAGCTGGGGAAATGCGGCGACACTCGCCAAACACTTCGCCGATCATGGTGCAGACTTTGGCGCCACAGGTGCCGAAGATTACGCAAACCAAGCATCGCAGTTCCTGCAGCGTGCACAGCAGGAAGGCCTACCAACCAAGATTGATTCGGCGGACGGGGCTATCCGCGTGTACGATCCACAAACCAACACTTTTGGAGCATACAACGCGAACGGTACAACACGGACATTCTTTAAGCCATCGGGAGGTGTGAATTACTGGAATCGCCAGCCGGGTGTCGCACCAACAATTATTGGAGGGCAATAAGATGGGATTCACCTGTCCTGTGTGCGGGTATCCTGACCTAAAAGAGCCTCCCTGGAGTTCATCGGGTGGTGCTTCCGGGGATAACTGTCCATGTTGTGGAATTGAATTTGGATATCATGATGAGCCGGACGCTTGCGGAGGACCTGATCTACCTAGAGAAGAAATATACCGACTGTGGCGACAAAAGTGGATCGACGCCGGCATGCACTGGCAGCTAAAAACTACCGCACCGCCGAAAGATTGGAGGCCAATGGATCAATTGCGTAACGTCGGTGGCTAACTCGCCGCAGAGAGTACAGGAACCTCGGTCATCGGGCACTACCCCGATTATGTCAATATGGCCAAAGACTTAAAGGCCAATTACTTCAGCGTTCCAACCGAGCAATGGAATGCGATGAGCGAGGCCGAGCGATGGGCCGCCAACCAAAAGTTTTTGGATGCGGCAATTACGCGAGGGGACACATTCCGCCTGGCGACACCAATTGAGAAAGTTAATCCAAGCAGCTATACCGATAAGGAAATCCGATATCTCATGGGCAAAGGCTATCAGTTGGGCGCTGATCGCACGAGTCTAGTTCCGCCGGCGGGGAGGTGATCTTATGTGTTCGGCAATACCGCAGCCTGTTGCGAATCTTGAGTTGTTCCTGAAAGAAAGAGGGCTGATTTGCCAATCCCGCAAGGGGCCAGACCCTGTATTCTTCGGTAACACCTGCTTGCACTACCGGGATAATTTCATCTGTATCCGTCTGGCGTCAGATCGGGGGCTCTGGACGGTGGACGTTGCGGACGCTGCTCGTCCTGCCGTGTGGTATGACATTGGGATACTCCGCGATTTCTTGATCGGCGACGGTGAGGATGTCCTATCGTTGTCGGACCAGATCGCATTCATCAGAACGAACTGGCAAGCCGTCCTTGATTGCTTCAATCAGGATCAACGCGAGAAGACACACGCACAGCTTTCGGAGATGATGGTGGACCGAGCCAAGCGTCGTTTCCCCGCACTTTATACGGATAAGTGACGCTGGAATGGAGTTACATCGGCGATCTGGCATCATGGCAAGATAAAAGAGTTGGCATCCAGATTTTTGTATCTTCCCGTTTTGCCAGCACTTTCGCGGAACCCAAGGTCTTTTTGTGGGTTGTTCTGGGTTCCACCAGATTCCGCTCCATCGCCGCGGCGGCGACTTGCCCCGCTCTCCCCCTGGTGGCGGGTGCATACAGCGGGTCGGAAACCCTCGCCCTATCATGCCGGTATTGCAACGCATCTATGAATAATCAATTGGCCATGAGAATCCAAAAGGCCTTGATTTTACTGGATTGAGACAATTAGAAATAAGTAGCCAAGGGCGCAGGCGGAACATGCGAAAACCTTGAGGTTGTAGAATCAGGGGGCGATATACTGAGACGCCCCCCCAGTTGTCTTCCCAGTACCGTCATGGTGTCAGGCCAATTCCGTGCCACGGAAGTTTGGCGGATTTGCGCTATATATCAAGTGAAGGCCGTGCGGCCCGCCGCGGGCCGCTGCGCGGCTTCCGCGGCATGGTCCGCACAGGCCCTGTCGCTTGTAATAGAAATGCACAAAATAACCCGCCGTGTCCAAGTTCGGCAGCTACTGGAGGATTCGGGTTGTCATCGTCCCAGCAAATCCATGAACTGTTCAACGGAAAGCCCGGCATCGGAGATAATGCGGCGGAGGGTGCCGGTACGAACCTGTTTGTGGTCTGGGATCACGGCGCGGGCATAAGGTTCGTCACGGCGCAGGATCATATGGCTGCCGGTCTGGCGCCGGAACACGAAGCCATCGCGTTCCAGTGCAGCGCGGACTTCACGACCGGAAAGATCGGTGGGGAGTTTGGCCACGCAGGGGGTTCCTCTATTTACGCAGCCTCGACTTCAACGAATTCCTTACCGGATTCAACGGGTACCGGATCGCCGGCGGCGCGGCAATCCTCCACATAAAGTTCCACGGCTTCGCGGATATTGCGCAGAGTCTCGGCGCGGTTGTCGCCCTGGCTGACACAGCCCGGCAATGCCGGCACACTGGCGACATAGCCGCCGTCAGGTTCCCGTTCCAAAATCACTGTGTATCGCATGGTGGTTCTCCTTACGGGGAACTATTATAGCATATTCCTCCGGAGGGCGAAAAAATGGTGTTGGGCGGACATGGCACCTTTGGTGGCCCGACCAGGATGTCACCACCGGGCGATTCAAAACCAGCCACCGAAGGGCGCAAATCAAGGGTTCAATACCGGCCACTGGAATTCAACCTGCTAATGCCTGATAACCGTTGCTGTCAAGGCCTGTTTTGGAGCCTGCTTTGGAGCTATTGTTTTGGAGCCGTATTCTTGACAGGAATAAATAGGATCGCGATCATGCCAAATATGGTAGAAAATTACGTGGCTGACTTGTGTATCCATGCACTCATGCCCAAGCTCACGCAATGCGTACGCTGCGATCCGGGGCATGTTCGCATCAATAAGAAAACGCATCGGGCCTCGTCGTAAAATGTGTCAACCGGGCAACGGGTGAAACTGTTCTTGTTCAACAAGCTTGCCGGCAAATCGAAGCGCGGCGCGAACACCTTGTTCGTTCAGGTTGTACTCACGCTCAAGGTCGCTGAAACTCATGCCTCCAGCCAGTGAACCCAAAACCAACGATACCGGCATGCGTGTGCCTTCGATGACCGGTTTGCCGTGACAGATCGCGGGGTCAATGGTGATTCCATCATGTTCCATGTTCAATCTCCATGCGTCAAACGCTCCTCTCCCATAAATGTATTATACCGCACCTTGCCGATGCTGCGGTATCACCGGTCCCAGTCTTCATGGCGCGATGACTCTTTGTCATTACGGCCAATCGCATGGTAAAATGTCCCCCAATGAAGGGAATTGAAGAAAAAGTCCGCTCCATCATGACGCGTGGCGCGTCCGGGCACAGAGCCTCCGCACCGATCTTTTTTCTTTTAGCCGCTCTAATCGCCCTGGCTTCTGGCTTGGCCGGCCCGACCAGCGCGTCAGCCAAAACGCTGTGTACCCCGCAAAACCGTGTCTGGGAAAATTCCGCAGGAATGCTCCAATCGCGTCCGGTTCAGACGCCGCAAAGCCTTGAATTGCAACGGGAAAACTCCATTGGCCGGTACGATTCGGCGGTGGGCGATACTCTTGCCGCAGAGACAACAACGAATGCCGTCGGCGCTTTGGAGGATTGGTCGAACGTAGACCACGGAGCGCGGTACGCGGCCCTAGACAACGCTTGGGAAACTGATAATGCGATCAACATCCATGGCAACGCTGCAAACTCGCCGCGGACGGCGTACCTATATGGACTGTACGACAAAGCAACAAATCAGCTGCTCAAGTGGGGTATTTCGCAAAAACCTGCGACACGGTACTCCAGGGCGTTCATGGAAGATAAGGTCATACGGCCAATCATGAGTGGGTCGCGTTCCCTGATGTTGCAACAGGAACGAAGCCTGGTCGAGACTCAACCGGGGCCACTCAATTTTGAACCGTGGGCCGGCTCACGGGCGGGAGGGCAGTGATGATTACTCTTGGCGCACAATTTGGCGGTCCAGAACAAGACGGATCGTCTATCGATATGGCGATCCTATCCGTAATGGACGCTATTAGGGATGCCCGCGGCGAACGAATAAAGGGGGCCGAGCCAGCAGTCAACACCGTATTCTATGTTCCCGGCTCGTGTGGTTTGCCCGTGCCGACCAAGATGGAAGCCGCCCGGTTTTCGCGCAAGCAAAAGCTGCTGCTGGTGGCCGTGCCGGTGCCGCCGGAGATGATCAATTCACCCGACGCTCTCGACTTCGTGATCGGCACCCTCCACAGGGCCAACGCCATTGCTGCGGAGGTGTTTGCCAAGAAAAATGTTGGCGTTTTCGACGCCGAGAGGGCAGACGCAATCGTGGAGAAGGCCAAGGCAGAAATAGCAGCCGGCAGATATGAAAAGCAGGTTGCGGATGCGATTGCGAAGATTAGCAAGCGGACACAAGATGCTGTAGCAACGATTGCGAAGGCCAAGGAAGGAGGCGCTGAGAAATAAGGCCGGTTAACGTGAAGCGGCCCAGCGAATTGTAGGGGCGATGATCAAGTTTACAAATTCAAGGTTGGCGATAACTGATTCGGACCTAAGTGAGGTCGAGCAACGGTTCGCATTTAAATTTCCACCGGAGTTTCGTGCGTTTTATCTCGGCACTAATGGAGGTCAGCCCGATCTGAATCGCTTTGTTGACGACAAGGGGCCGTGTATTGTCCATGAATTTCTGCCGATTAAGCATGGCGGAACGGGGGTAGTCAGGCTCGAAACAAGCATTCAACGAGTCAGGGTGGAGCGAGACCTTCTCCCCAAACATTTGATTCAGTTCGCTGTGGATCCCGGAGGCGACTACTATTGCTTCAGTATACGGCAGGCTGAATTGGGAGCAGTTATAGTGGCCCAGCGAATTGTAGGGGCGTTGATTTTGAGGATAACGGACCTTCAGATGATCGACAAGTGAATGGATGACACGGAATTATGGCGATTGCAATGACCAATGATCATGGATCACGGATCAAAACATGAGGAATAATGCATAGATCATGGTAGCGGCATCTGAAATAATCTCCAAACCGAAATCGCACCGGCGCTTTCTGCACGACGGTATGCGGCATTTCCGCGCCAGCAACGACGCTCGCCGCCCAGCGCATCCGCATTCTTCTGACTCCCAACTCCTAACTTCTAACCCCTCGTTGCATGCCAATCTCTTCCGATACCCCAGCTTAGCCTTCAACGCGGGGCCAAAAGCGGTCTCGCCAAAACATGAAATGATGCAAGCGGTGAACACCGGGCACGTAACGGGGAAAAACTTCACAGCCTACGACAAGATTACCGTGAATGGGAAAAAAGTGGTCAGCCGAGGCTTGCTGCAGCGTAGAGAGGCCGAATACAAGATCTTCTCAGAGAGGAAACCGTAGAAATGGCCACATTTAGCATACGCGTTTGGAATGTGCGCTGGGGGATATTTGTCTTTACACTGCTTGCAACGACTCGACCAGCACTTTCTAAACCCCCCTCAAATAAGTCGCCGCCCGCATGGTTTTGGGGCTGCTGGCAAGTGACGAAATCGATACCTACGGAAGGCATTTTCGGAGTTTCCTTTAAGAAGGAAAAATCAATCATCGGCGCGCGGCTAGTGTTCTCTCCTAGATACGCGAGTTGTGGCCGTGTTGTTTTACGCGCGCCAAAGTACTCGGTCTCACTGCTGTCCGCAAGGGAGTTTTTCAAACTCAGCACATTTCCGCTGAACCAGATTGGAGTGTGGAAACCATACGTCGTCCAAATTGTGGTGGACATACCAAATAACCTTTCCGATTTGGACTTCTATGGAACAGACATATATTTGCGCAAGAATGATTTCGTTATCAATGTAGAGAACGAATCTTTCCTCGTCAAGCGGACCAGGCGAGCCACACGGGATATACAACGCATCGTAGGAGCGCGCATCGATGGGAAATACGGGCCTGAAACAGCGCGCAAGATAAGAGAATTTCAACGAATGCTCATCCACCGTGGCTACCTCCATGGGACCGCGGACGGTATATGGGGACCGAAGACCGAGCGGGCGTATGACAAACTTCTCGCCGCGACCCAAAGTCGCCCAATCACGGTCAGGGGTGGAGGGCGCAAATGAGAACATTGTGCTGGCCCAGAGGATCGTGTAACCGAAATGTTTCCCCGTATCGGCACCATCTGTTAAACTGTTATCCATGAACGCCGCTGAAGAAAAAACGGTGCTCTCCGGTGCGGCTGGCACGGGCAGTTACAGATACGCCGTATTGTCGCCGACATTTTTTCTGCTTGCCGTTGTAGTCGCTTTGGTATCCGGCGTTGCGGCACTGGCCAGCCCGACCAGCGTATCCGCCAACGCGCTGTGTACCCCGCAAAACCGTGTTTGGGGAAATTGCGGCAGTGCCACCCGGCAAAAATTCCGCAACACAGTTCGCCCGGCCCAACGGGAACACCTGGCGTTCATTGGCCAAATTCAGTGGCAGGCGACCACCAGAACCCATATAACCTCCGGCTTCGCCGGTGGTGCAACGGCAATACCCGCGCGTCGCATCGAAATTCCAAGCACGTTCCAGCAGTTGGTCATCTACCCCATCCGCCCTACCGCCAGCCATTTTGGCCGCGACCCACCGGTACAACTCACGTTAAATCCACGGTATAACCGGAGCACCCGGTACGCCGCCGCCGTTAGTGTTTTCGTTGCCGCAAAGGAACCGCCGCTTGAACGACTACATCCCGATACGACATATGAAAAAGGAAGCGCAAAACTGAGCTTGGAAAGCGTTAGGAAGATGAGCACCGAGGAGATTATCAAGTCATTGAAGCCCGGCGCAGAGTCGCCTCTTAGCGTTAAACCAAATGGCAAGATAGTCCAAGGCAACACCCGGATCAAGGTCCTTCAAGAACGGGGCGTTGATGTTAACAGCCTGCCGCGAACCATCCATAAACCAGATAACTCCGAAACAGGGAAGAAATGAGCATGGACCAAAGCGACGTTTTAGCCAAATATCGCGAACTTGGCGAGCAGGAGAAGGTTCGATTTCTATTGATGGTCTGCCACTGGCTTACCGTCGGCGCTCGGGATGCGTACAGCGAGGGCACGGTTGAGAATCCTGCGAAACTTGTTCAAGCTAACGAGGTTCAACACCGCTTGACGGGGATTGCCTTAGAGGTGGTGGGTCAGCGGTGTGTTCGCACCGACACGGAAATTGCTGCGTTTCTTTTCACTGGTTTCGCGGAAGTTGGGGCGCTCGATTTGCTGGAGGAGGTTATAAAAGGCTGGCCGCTACGGGGCGGATAATGACTGTGGTGGTGTAGCGGCGTAGTGGCCCAGCCGATTGTGGGGCCACTAATTTTCTTGCCGCAGAGAGTACAGCGGCGAGAATCACATTTCAGACTGGGCATGTTTCGGAACATTTGGCAGATATAGGGATTTCGGCTGATAATGTCGAAAACGCGATTGCGGCTGACGTAAGGGCCGCTACCAATGGTGCTTCACAAACCGGTTCATTCTGGGGGAGGGTTGCCGTTGGAGGAAAGATTGTTGAATATCGTGCATTTACGCTTCCTGACGGAACCATAAACATTGGAACTTATTACCCGGCCAAGCCATGATCAAAGAAACTATGACATTTGAGGAAATCCCGCCTTGGCATCGAGAAATCCTCGCGAAGCTGCTTCGCGCTGATTTCCCTGGAAAGGCTGAAATCACGCAACAGATTAATACCGCGCGTTTTAGAATAATCGATGCTAATCAGAGCCTTGGAATCTCCGCGTTGGATTCTCTCGTGGCACCGGTTGTAAAGACCATACCGGTCGAAGCCTACGCGACGGACAAAGATGGTGCTTTAGTTCAGATTATGCTATTCACTAGAGGTGGGCGTGCCTATATGCTTGAAATCCTACGAGAAGATGGCAACTCGGTAAGGGAGTTTCCGCTCATTGAAAAGTTTACCGTATTAGTTCTCGCACCATGAGCCTGAACGAGCCCACCCGAATAGGAAGACACGATAAAAGAGTTGCCTTCCCGTTTTTGGTATCCGCTTGTTTCACCGTTACCTAAGTGGCATCCCGCTATTTTTCAGAGATGCCATTGGCGTCCGTCCCGGCACATCGGGATTGCGCATTGCTGCAACGGTTCTCGGTGGTGAGGCTTTTTTTTAGCCGCCCGTTGAAACCGTTGCCTTGAAATTCCATTGCCGGGGTGGTTCCGCTCCATCGCCGCGCGGCAACGAAATGTTTCTCCGGCCCGGCACCATCGGTTAAACTGTTGTCCATGAACGCGACTCAAGAAAAAATAATACTTTGCCGGATCAGGGCGGGCCTCGCCTGGCTGACGCCGCTGCTTTTCCTTTTAGCCGCCTTAATCGCCCTGGCTTCCCGCTGCGCGACGGGGATACGCAACGCTGCCACGCTGTCGGGCGGCAGCGCGGAGGTTTCAACCGCGAATATGGCGTTGCCGCTCGGGAAACGCATCACACTTGCTGTTAGGAACATTCCAACCGACCACGCCTTGGACGCAGCCCTCCGCCTCGCCGGAGCAGGCTATGCGAAGCCGTGGTACTGGGAGTTGCCTGATGTGCCCGGATCGCGCGTGACATACTCGTGCCACGATATGCCAATTTTGGAGGTGCTCTGGTCGCTGTGTCGGCGCGCGGAGGGCGGAAAATATCGTGCCGCGTCACCCTTTAGCAGATCTTTCCTGCCACGGCTGGCTATCCATGCGCCGGTCGATTACAACGGCCCGTTCCTTTTTTCACTACAACACATCTACTATGATGGCGAAACATCGTTTATATCCAGACGGCCCAAGATCACTCATTATTTTACCCTGGCCATGGCCATGCTGATCGATCCAACCCTCCCTGTGTTGGCCGTCGGCGACGGTGCCAGCGTGACCGGCAGCGTTGAGTTGAACGGTCGGCGATTGCCATTGGCGGAAAGAACGGCACGGGACCCTACACGAGCCGGGCGACACGGCGACGATTATCACGATTATTACCAATCAACGATTTCGTTATCGTTTCACCGGCCACAAGGCGCGGGTGACCGGCTGAAGGTGTTGTCCGGTGTTGTGCCAGTAACGGTGGGAGTGCGGATTAAGAAATTGGATTTCCGCCAACTCGGTGCGGCGGAAAAACAGGCAGTGGGTGCCATGCAATTTCGCGTGGGCAAGCTTCGGATCGTGAAGCCAGGCCGTCTATTTCGCGTTCCGATCAGGGTTTCCATGTCGTCGGCCTTTCACGGGAAGGGCGGGCCACCGAACCTCCGGGAGGTGGTGCAATTACTAAAGATGGGGCCGCCGGCGACCTTGGTGGACGCGCATGGCAGGGTGGTTGAGGGACACCTGCACACCACGGCGGACGGCAGCACGCCGATGCCGCCGCTGTTTCTAGTTTTTCGGAGCAGGACCACGCACATCGGCATGCCGCGCCAACTGCTCGTTCCCGTCCCCACCCGCGTCAAAACCTTTAATGTGCCGTTCCGTTTCCGTAATGTCCCTCTTCCTCCGCATGAGGCAGGCCGCACGGGGGCGAAGCAAAATCTGGCCAAGACGCGACGGGACATAGCCACTGTGACGCTTGCTTCGGCTCCCTCGCTGCCGAACGGCAAGCTCTTAACGGTCCGTCTACGCGATGCGACGGCACAGAGGGCGTTTCGGCGAGTATTTCGCCTAGCCGGTCTTCGGGGGGGCAAGGCGTTGTTAGGCCTGCGCGGCCAGAACCCGCGGCGGCATTGGAATCAGGGCGTTAAGGGCAGCCCGCCGTGGCGCTACTGGTATAACGGAGTGCTCAATACATGGCGATGGAACAGTGTGTCAGTGCATACATTCAACAAACCTTTGATCCGAGTGCTTCTGTCGCTGGCCCGGCAGACGCACATCTCCCCAATCAGCACTGATTTCTGGCGGCATTCATGCGGACTTGGCTCGCCCGGCGCGATAAATCCCAACGGCCCGGTTGACTGTGTGGGCGCGTTTCTCTTCTCGATTCGAAACATCAGCTATTCGGGCTGGGAGAGTTTTTCTTCCGGGCAACCACGCCGTAGCAGTGAATTCGCTGTGGCGGCGGACCTGCTGGTGGATCCCACGATACCGGTGCTCGATCTGCCCTCGCGGATTACGCTTACCGCCGCAACAGACAGCTTCGGCCATTCATTGCTTCCGCCAGCCGGGCAGAGCTGGCAGGTACAGCGGCCCAACGGCAACCTGATCGGGATCGATCCTCCGCTCCGGTACCTGCAAGTTATGGGCAGCCAATTGAACCTGCTGGCCGGGCGGGTGCGGTTGACGATCGCAACTCGGATCAGAAAACTGGTTTTCGTTAAACTTAACCAATCCGAGGAAAAGGAAGTCGGTGGCACTCGTGTATCGCTGGGTAAGCTCTTGGGGAAGGGGCGGAGCGGCTACCGCATTCGCGTCGTGTTCAGCAAATCCAAGAACACTGCCGATGGGGGCTCGGGACCTCCAGAAACTGGGATCGCAACGGCACTGCAGCGGGGGCTTTTTTGTCTTCAATTACGGAGAAAAGGGGAAGATGTCTCAGCCGCCAACGAATTCGAGGGAACACATTGGTTTCATATCCCATACACCTATGTTTGCCACAATAGCCCAAGCGAGCCCAAGCCGACCGAACTGATCCTGAAAATTGTGACCGGGGAGAGAGTCGTTGACGTACCGTTTCGGTTCCGAAATCTGCCGTTGCCATGAGACCGGCCTTTTTTTTGGCCGCAGTTCCGGAAAACGTTTCTAAATACTGCAAATGTTCACTGCTTCGGTGGGCTTCCGCGCCGATCTTTTCCGGGGCGGTTCCGCGCCGAGGGCATCTTAATTTGCGCCAGCAATGGTGCGTGGTTTGCTTTAACCCAATTGGTAACACGATCTTTGAGATTCAGGGCCAATGCCCGTAATTCTTCGATTTCCGCGTCACTGGCAATTCCCGTGCTTTCGTAGATGCCGCCGCCGCGCTTGGCTCGGAACGCCTGAAGCGTATTTACTAATTTGCCATCGTCACCAAGGGTCAATCGGAGCGAGTCAATCGTGCGGAAGTGTGCTCCACCCCCTTTTGGAACCTCGTACCCGGCGGTTCGCAGGGCCAATGTCGCACATTGTAATGCCGCGTTATATGCAATGGCAAAGCGCCAATCCGGATCCAAATCGGGATCGGCGCAGGCGGATAGATCACGATCAATGACCGCCTGCAGGCCGGCGATTTCTTCCGGGCTTGTTTCGCGCAGGCGAATCCATCCGTTTCTGGACCATTCCTGATAACTCATGTTCATCCCCAATGAGAAATATTTTGGGCTTCGCCATTACATTGGTTAAAAAAGCGTGCTGCTGCAACATTCTCGCGGCAAATTCTTTGGGTGGATAAACCGTGGTGTTGATTTCCCGCCCCAGTTTTCGCTGTGGCTCGGCCAATGCCACGGCAATTTCAGCAAACGTGGCCTCTCCGACGACCATCAGGTCTACATCGCTGGCACGTCGCTGCTGCCCGCTGGCGACGGACCCAAAAATAAACGCCACACGAATCCTTCCCGCCAGAGGCTCAAGCGCCGCTCTTAGCACTCCGGCGGCCCCCACTGTTTTAAGCACCAGCCCCCGCAGTTCAAGATAGATGGGGGATAGCGTGTCGGCACGGTAAAACACCTGATTACCGGCTTTTCGCCGCACGACCAGGTCGGCCTCGGCCAGCAGATGCAGCTCGCGCTGCGTGGATGCCGGCCCGGCATGGCAGAGGCGGGCAATTTGCCGAAGGTGAAATTCCTCGTCTGGCCGGCCCAGAAGCAACTCCAGCACGGCACCGCGAACCTTGCCCAGAAGAAGACGCCCAAGTTGATCCATGCCAGTCGTACTCATATCAGGAACAATTGTACCTATTTTAAGAACGATTGCCAGCCTTACTGCTGGCCGGCCGAATTTCTGGTTAGGCATAAGTATATAAAAAAATGTGTCGCACTAAACGGTACTGGTGGTAAAATGGGCGGCGATGAAAAAAGTTGTTAAAGAAAAAACGGTTCTCCCCGAAACGGCCGGCACGCCCAGACGGGGACGCGCGGTGTCGCTACGGGCCTTTTATTCCTTGGCCGTTTTATTGGCATTAGTTTTCTGTTTGGCGAGGCTGGTTGGTCCGTCCTGCGCGTCGGCTAAGACGCTCGGTGCGGTACAAAGTCGTGTCAGGGAAAATTGCGGCAGCGCCGCCCGGCAAAAATTCCACAACACAGTTCGCCCGGCCCAACGGGAACACCTGGCGTTCATTGGCCAAATACAGTGGCAGGCGACCACCAGAACCCATATAACCTCCGGCTCCGCCGGTGGTGCGACGGCAATACCCGCGCGTCGCATCGAAATTCCAAGCACGTTCCAGCAGTTGGTCATCTACCCTATCCACCCGACCGCCAGCCATTTTGGCCGCGACCCACCGGTACAACTCACGTTAAACCCACGGTACGACCGGAACACCCGGTACGCCGCCGCTGCCAGTGCTTTCGTTGCCGCAAAGAGTGAAACCTCAGTTCAGTTGGTGCATTCCGACGGCATCTCCATTTTTAACGGTACGGTCTCTGGTACGAACCTTGAGGTGCACCTCGTCGATGTCAATCCAACGACTTTGCAGCAAGGCATCTCGAAGCAGCTGTACCAGCAGGCGATTATCCGGGCCGGTCCCGGAATTCAATCAATAAGCGGCGAGATGGCTGGCGTGAACGCACAGGTCCTGCGGGATCTAACCGATCAGGGATTCACGCCGCAGGAAGCAGCGCGATGGACACCCGCTGCACGCGCTCGCGCCGCGGCTGGCTTTACACAGCACAGCTACAATCCAGTGACAGGCGTCCTCTATTCGACAAAACCGTAACAAGGAGAAATGAAAATGAAATGGGAACTTAATTGCGGCGGATTCGCCCACCTGAATGCCATCATTCAGACGCGTAACTATCGCCGCCGTTACTCGGAAGTACCTGCTGACGCGGTCACCGAGGTTCAGCGAATCGCCGGAATGCATATTCCGCCCACTTGGCCGAGAGCGCGAATGGTATTCGTTGGCCCCGGTGAAGACGTGTTGGCCGGGCAAATGAAGCAGGATAAGCTCCCCCCCATACTCTGCGTGGGGGATTTTGTGTCGTATCGCAGTCTTCGCGATGGCTCAGAAAAAGCCATTTTTCGGCACGTTGTCTGGATTCAGGATGATTTTCAGCCATATTTCACGCCGGAGAACGAGGCCGCATTCCAAGCGATTGATTGGGAAGCAACCAATTGAAGCGTTGTGGCCCGGGGACACCAGGGACAGTCGCCCGTTCTACGTTCAAAAAGGAAGTTGATGCGCTCGGTGGAAGTCTTCGCACCGAGGTCTCCGTCTTGAACGGTAACATCGTTCGTTACGGTACGCCTGGCTCGGTACGGTTGGACGCCGTAGAAATCGGGTCGAACGGTCAAATCCAGGCAGTTTATGACCTCAAGACGGGGATCGCGGCGCTCACGCCATCACATATAAAACAAATACAACGGGCCGTCAAGGCCCCGGTTCCGGTTTATGAGGTGCGGCCGTGAAGAGGAAGGAATTAGAGGCTATTGGTAAGCTTTTGCTCCCTGACCTTCCCGAAATTGCGGTCAAGGGAGATACTTTGTTCATGCGACCGATCGGGCATGTCCTGAGGGGTATTTGCTTCAACGGGTCGATTGATCCTCGGTCTTTTTATGTGGAGGTTTTCGTCCAACCGTTGTTCGTTCCTGCGCAAGAAATCAACCTTGGTATTGGGTGGCGACTTCGTAGCAAGATAGCTGGTCCCACCAGTTGGAGCGCTGACTCTCCGAGCTTGGTAACGGAGCTTAGAAACACACTGCAACGTGAGGCACTGCCCTTTCTGAGACGTGTTCAGTCTCCAATGGATTTTGCGGTAGCGGTAGGCGCAGTTCACCCAGTCGACGGGCCAATGCCACCACAGTCGATCGACACCTCTAGCAATCCGGCTCGGCAGCAGGCAGTGGCGTACGCATGGGCACGCGCTGGCGATATTCGGCAAGCCGAGGATGCTTTGAATAGGCTGATTCAACTCGCCGACCAGAATCCCTTCTGGAACAAGGAAGCTGATCAAGCGGGCATGTTGAAGTCGGTACTTCTCACCGATCCTGCGGCGGCCCAGCGGCAATT
>DAHVEJ010000083.1 GCA_027313145.1 Phycisphaerales bacterium
GCTTTGTCGCTCGTCGTCAATGTATGTTTCCATACACAATCCTCCTCGCTTCGCGCCCACAGCCCCCTGTCCCTCCGTCAATCCTAATATTTAGGCATGACAGAGCACTAGTTTCGGTGCCATCCTGCCGCAATGCCAACCCACGTGCTTATTTATGCCCGAGCGCCTCGGCGGGCTTTGTTATATTGCTTTTTTCAAAATCAATGCTGACTTTGCCCTGAAGAATTTCGTCCAGTACAACTTCCATGTCGCTACGGCCGTTGCGCTCTACCAGCGGTCTCTGGCCTTCGATCAGTTCTGCCAGACGGTGCTGCACCAAGGCGCAAAGTTTAAATCGGCCGCCCAGTTTATGTACAATTTCATCGCTTTTAATTGCTTCGATCATGTCGTAAATACTCCTGATTATATTCCAAAGGGCTATTGTGCCCATTTCAAAATTCAATTTTCCCGGCCACCGTACAACCGGAAGCCCGCTGTGATCACCTTTGTACCGCTTTGAGTTGGCTGATCAATTCAGCGATGGTCTCATCCAGCACGCGGTTGACCACTTTAATCCGGTACGCCCCGGATTGCTCGGCCATGGCAATTTCCTGTTGGGCCTGCCGAAGTCGTGTTTCAATAACCTCCGGTTCATCGCGCCCACGTTCGCGTAACCGCCGGGTTAATTCCTCTTCGCCCGGCGGTAGAATAAACACTCCTACGGCTTGGGGAAACATTTTGACAATCTGAATACCACCCTGGATGTCTATTTCCAGCAGTACCGTTCGGCCGATCGCCAAGGCATCCAACACGGGTTGCCGTAGCGTACCGTACCAATGCCCAAACACTCTAGCATATTCAAGAAATTCATTGTTTGCAACACGTCGTTGAAATTCATTCTCATTTACGAAAATATATTTCTTTCCCCATTGATCCTGCGGCTTACCCGCCCGCGTCGTTGCCGACAGGGCGAATTGGGCCGGCAGGTCCTTAGCCAAACGGTTACATACCGTGGATTTCCCCACACCCGAAGGCCCTGATACAAAAATAAGCAACCCTTGTGTGCCGTTTTCCATCACCTGAATTCCGTGCCTGGTAATTAGTAAATCCGGGTTTGACATTTCTTACCCGGGACGCCTGAGGCTATTCCACGTTCTGCACTTGTTCCTTGATTCGGTCAATAATGCCCTTAATCTGCATGCAGAGCTTGGCGATCTTGCCGTCGCTGGCTTTGCTGCCAATTGTGTTGGCCTCCCGCAGCATTTCCTGGGCGATAAATTCCAGCGTGCGGCCCACCTGATTTTCCTTTTCCGCCAAACCGACAAAATGCTCCAGATGCCCGGAAAGCCGCGAAATTTCTTCGCTGATATCCGCCCGCTCGGAAAATAATGCCACTTCCCTTAAAAGATCCGCATCAGACAGTGACAGCTTGGCATCGCCTACCAGTTGCATCACGCGAGCCCGTAATCTCTGATGGTATTGCTGCGCAATCTGCGGAGCCTGCTGCCGAATGGTTTCAAGAGCGATGGCTATTTCATCCAAGTGCGATTTTAAATCCTTCCAAAGCGCTTCGCCTTCGCGCTTCCGCATTTGTACAACCTGCCCCAACGCATCGGCGGTCAGGCGGTTAATGACCTCACGCCGGTGCTGGTGATCCGGTTCGGCGGTTCCACGGTTGGGCGATTCGCATACCCCGGGCAGAAGCAGCAATGCTGTAAGGTCTATGGTCATCGGGGCGGGAGATTCCTTGGCCTGACGTGCTAAATCCTGCATTTCTTTAAGGTAATATTGTGCCGCCTCCCGATTGACCACCGCCGCTGTGCCCGCCGGCAGCACCACGGTCACGGTAACATTTATTGAGCCGCGGCAAAGTTGCTGCCGCACCAGTTTGTCGATTTCGGCCTCACAGTCCGCCAGTTCATCGGGCAGGCGAATAGAGGCTTTCAGGAATCGGTTGTTTACCGAACGAATTTCCACCTGGCAGAAAAAATTCTCCTCTTCCAGGCTCGCTCTGCCATAACCGGTCATGCTGATGATCATCTGAACTCCGAATCCATCACGGATGCGTCGCCGCCGGTTTAGCGTTTGTGGCGTTGCCGGCCGGAACTTTCGTTGCCGGGGCCGGCTTGGAAGTCTTGGTTCCGGTGGTAGCCGCAGCCGGTGCCGCAGTAGGTGTTGTGCTTGCCGTCGTCGACTTGGTGGTTGTCATGGCACCCTGGGTTGTCGCCGCCGGACGCGACGCGGCAACGGGCGTTTTTCCCTGCACCATCCAGTTTAATCCGATCGCCAGAAACATAAACAACACAAAAAGCACCACGGTGATCGTGGTAAATACGTCACCGGTTTTCGTGCCAAAGGCCGAGCCGCCGCCACCGGCACCAAACGCGCCAATCAGGCCGCCGCCGCGCCCGCGTTGCAGCAGAATGACGAAAATCATCACGATGCCCAGAAGCACCAGCAAGATGGAAAAAAATGTTGTCATGAACCTGTTATCCTTGAGCTGTCAGCTCGGTTACCCGTTGTCTTAATGTCCCGCTTGCGCGGCAATGGCGGCCTGCACAATACCCATAAATTCATCCGCTATCAGACTGGCTCCGCCAATAAGCAACCCATCAATATCGGCCTGCGCCAGAAGCTCGGCGGCGTTGGCTTTTTTGGCCGACCCACCATATTGGATGCGAATGGCCTGAGCCGTTTCATGGCCATATTTTTCCCCAAGTTTTGTCCGAATAAAACTATGAACCTCCTGGGCTTGTGCGGGAGTGGCCGTTAGGCCTGTGCCTATGGCCCATACCGGTTCATAGGCAATAACCAGATGGCCACTTTCGGCGCTGGCGGCGGAAACATGCGCCAGACCTGCATCGAGTTGCCGACCAACAACTTCAACGGTCTTGAAGTTCTTCCGTTGTTCCAGCGTTTCGCCAACACACAGAATCAACTTCAGGCCTTCCGCCACAATGGCATGGGCTTTTTTGCCCACAATTTCATCGGTTTCACCTAAAATATGCCGCCGTTCACTGTGCCCGGCCAGCACGTATGCCACGCCCATTTCCCGCAGCATCCCCACGCTGACTTCCCCGGTGAAGGCACCTTTTTTCTCAAAATAAACGTTCTGGGCACCCAGGGATACCTTCGCGTTAAGAACCGCGCGGACTGCCTCAAGGTGCACCAGCGTCGGGATGACACTGATTTCCACGGGGCAGACCGATGGCGTATGGGCGACAATTTTAGAAGCCAAATCCACGCTTTCAGCGCGATCCAGATTCATTTTCCAGTTTCCGGCAATTAAATACTTTCGCACCTTTTTTATCTCCAATTGTTGACGCAATACCTGCACTGGCACCAGCCGCTGCGCGGCAATTTGGCCGCTATTTTTTAAACGCTTACTTGTGCCGCCTTGGGCACAGCGGCGGGTTCGGAAAAAGTCCGCCCCAGCACCGCGGAAATTTTTTTAAGCGTTACCATCAAATCGGCAAACGCTTCCGGCAACAGCGCCTGCGGCCCATCGCACATCGCCTTGGACGGGTTATCGTGAACTTCCACCATAATGCCGTCCGCGCCCGCCGCAATGCCGGCTTGGGCCAGCGCCGGGACAAAGTCCCGCACGCCGCTGGCATGGCTGGGATCTACAATCACCGGCAGGTGGCTGTTGGCTTTTACCACAGGAACCGCGGATATGTCCAGCGTAAATCGCAGGGCGGTTTCAAATGTTTTAATGCCCCGCTCACACAAAATGACCTGCCGATTCCCCTGGCTAAGCACATATTCCGCGCTCATGAGCCATTCCTGAATGGAGCCGGCCATGCCGCGTTTCAGCAGCACCGGCTTGCGGGTTTTACCTACTTCAAAGAGCAGATTAAAGTTTTGCATGTTGCGCGCACCGATTTGAAATACATCGGTGTATTGTTCAATGATCGCCACGTGCCGTGTATCCATAACTTCCGTGATAATGGGCATGCCATTTTCCCGCCCCGCATCACGCAGCCACTTTAACGCATCTTCCCCATGCCCTTGAAAGCTGTAGGGGCTGGTGCGCGGTTTATAGGCCCCGCCGCGCAGCACCGCCGCGCCTGATGCACGGATGAATTTGGCAATGTTATGAACCATCTCTTCGTTTTCACACGCACAGGGGCCGGCGATAGAAACACAATGCCCGCCGCCGACCTTGACCACGCCTCCACCCGGTGACGGAATTTCTACTATCGTGTCCGCCTTATGAAATTCACGGCTGGCCAGCTTGTAAGGCCGCATGATCGGCAGCACCTGCTCAACGCCATTAATGGCCATGAGGTGTTCTTTATCTACTTTAACCTCTTCTCCCACGACCCCTATGACCGTACGAAATTGTCCTTTGGACAAGTGTGCCTGCAGACCCAGGGCCTCAATTTGCGAGACAATATTCTTTACAAGAGCGTCATCGGCTCCCGGTTTAAGAATGACAATCATGCGGTAAATTCCAATGCGTATACACAACCAGCGGCCCGCGCCACAAAAACCAAGCCCCTTATTATCTGCGGCCCGCGAAAAAATTCCAGTAGTCGCAAAAATGAATGAGCCGTCAGCCGGTGCGCCGCACCCGAAAGTCCCGCAAAGCCCGATGGAGTTGTCAAGCCAAACGCCGGGATGCCCTTACCGGATCATTGGCCGCCGCATGCGTGCGAATCGTCGACCAATGGCGGCCAGGGCCAGCAGAGTTCCGCCGGAGAATGTCAATGGCATGGAGCCGGGCAGCGTAACTGCGGGATCAGGAGCGGTGGGCTGCACGGGCAGCGGCTGTGTAGGATTGGCGTATCCGCTTAGTGCGAAAATACCAACATCCCCGGCCGCCGGAGCGCTGAAACTTACGGACGTGATGGCGTTGTTAGAGTAGCCAAGGCTCTCCAAATTAAAATCTGTTTCGTACATTTGAAAATCCCCAAGATTATTAGCGTCCAAGTGTGATTGAGTTTCAAGTGTTCCGCCGCTGCTGACGGTGCTGCGGTCTACGCCGGGATAGGGGAGAGCTTGATTGCCCGCGGCACCCGCGTATCTACTCCAATCATAAACATTGTACGAAATCAGCGAACTTTCAGAGCCATTGGCAAAATGTAAAGTCATGTCGATCGTTACGTAACCGTTTTCCGAGTTGGCGGATGCGGCCAAGATGGCAATGTTATCGAACGCGGTAGCCTTATTAAGAGAAAGAGTTGCTCCGGTTGTGCCATTTTGGAATAAATTGACGTTATTTGCATCCTGAAACGGTTGGAACTCGAATTGCGTCGCCGTTCCTGTGACAGCGTCGGTGTAGGCACTGCTAAAGAGTGTCGGCAGTGTGGGTGTGAAGTCGCCGTTAGAGTCTCGGCTTTCGGGCAACCCCATCGACAGGTAAGCACCGGAGGGTGCAGACCCGTACGCGTCCCAGGCGTATTGACCGTCAAATGCAACGGCAGAATCCGTCGTCCAAGATGATGACGCATACACCACATCCGCATTCCAGCTTGAACTGGTCAGCGAAACCGGCGTATCCTGCACGGATCCATGGGTCTTGTTCGTGGCCATCGACAGCAACAACGTGGCTGCGATCACCATTCCGGCGCTGCTACGCCCCTGCATGAGAAACCAAGTTTTTGTCACGGTCAATTTCCTCCAAAAAAACTGCTCAAATCACCTTGCACAAGGCGCAACAAACGACCCATGCTGAAAAAGCACGTATCCAGCAAAATGTATTTACAAGCAACGGGCTCGCGGTAATCTCGTCATGTTGACCGAAAATTGTTCGGTTAACAATTCGCCGCTCATGGCTAAGCCGTTGCAATCCCTGAAAGATATTTTAGGAAGAAAATCCGATTTCTCCCTCTCCACACGATGCGATATAGAATACGCTAGTTTCTCAGACTGTCAATAAAAAAAAGACAAAATAATCAAATAAATTATTATCGGGCGAAACACGATTCTCCCGACCCGATCAACCGGATCTTCCAGTAGAACGTGGCGCGGGCGAGCTGATTAATTTCACTTGGTCCCGGGCAAATACGCGGCCTTCCTCCACCGCTTGCACCGAGTTGACGCGGGTAGCCCGCAGTCCAGAATAATATTGGAGCGATTTACGCTAATGCGCTGCCACAATTCATGGTTTTGTATTACCATGAAGCCGGTTATTTCAGGCAGGAGAATTTATCCATGCAGTATCGCATTTCACGTCGGATCGGGGCCAGTGTTTCGGAAATTGGATTAGGGTGTTGGCAGCTTGGTGCCGCTGATTGGGGGGATGTGCCAGAACAGCGGGCGATGGAAATTCTGCAAGCCGCCGATCAGACCGGTGTTACCTTTTTTGATACAGCGGATGTTTACGGCAACGGCCGGAGCGAAAGGCTGATCGGCAACTATCTCAAATCACGGCCTGCCGGGGCCAAGCCGGTATTTATTGCCACCAAACTCGGAAGGCTCAACGGCTATCCCGATGGTTACACAGCCAATCTGCTGCGCGAATGCACCTTACGCTCCTTGGAAAGACTGGGCATATCAGCACTGGATTTAACGCAGTTGCATTGCATACCCATGCGGCACCTGCAAGCGGGGCACATTTTTGACTGGTTACGAAAATTAAAGGACGAAAAACTCATCCGGCATTTTGGGGCCAGTGTAGAGACCATGCAGGAAGCGAAAATATGCCTGCAACAACCGGATTGTGATTCCTTGCAGATTATCTTCAATATCTTCCGACAAAAGCCGATTGATGAATTATTTGTCGAGGCGAAGGAGAGGGGCGTGGCGATTATTGTGCGGCTGCCGCTGGCCAGCGGATTGCTTGCCGGCAAATACACACGTGATACCACTTTTGCACCCGGTGACCATCGGACGTTTAATCGCAACGGAGAGAAGTTTAATGTCGGTGAAACATTTGCCGGTTTGGAATTTTCGCGAGGCGTGGAACTTGCGGATCGGTTGAAAGCATGGGTGCCACAAAATCAAAGCATGGCGGAATTTGCCGTTCGTTGGATCTTGGACCACGACGCGGTAACAACGGTCATTCCCGGCGCTTCCAAGCCACAGCAGGCGATAAATAACGCCAAATCCAGCGATCTTCCACCCCTGCCGGCTCCGTTGCATAAACGTTTGCGAGAGTTTTACGCAACGGATATTGCCGCAAATATTCGAGGGCCTTATTGATAACCCAGCCTGGTTAGCGCGGCATGGGAATCACGGCTCCCGGCCTTGCGCGGTGCCCATTGATCGCCAGTAAATCAACTTCCATAATGCGCCAATTACCAGGTCGGCGGTGATCCAGCCAGATAAAACGCCAGGAGGTGGTTACCGGGCCGTAATCGCGGGTGCTGGTCCAGATTACCATGTGCGTAACGGCCTGATTGCCACGCATCTGCACGGACATGGAACGAATAATATTGCCGGTGATATGGGCGGATTTCAGTCGATCCGCCAGGCCGGATTGCATTTGGGCATAATTCCACTGGCCAAACGTGGCACGTTGTGAAATATAGCGCATGATGGCCGGCACATCATCGTGCGCGGCCGCGCTGACGATCGCGTCATTGGCATTTACCAGTCGTTCATGCGGAGTTACCACCAGTACCGCAGTGAAAATCCAAAGCAGCGTAACCGCTAAAATAGCGCCCCCGATATTTCTCAGTGCGGGCCGTTGCGTATTAAGCCCCCGCCAGAGCGCCGCAATGGCACACAACAACATTGCGGCCCAGATGGCCCAATGATTTTCAAAAATGATGGCGCTGACTGACTTGGGAAACCCGGCACCCAGACGGATATAAGCCAGTGTGCGGATCATATCAAGCGGATTGAGTAGTAAAGCAAACAATGTGCACTCCAGCGCTGTTGGCCTGTTCGAATCTCTTGTGGCATATTGTATGTCTCCGTCCCGCGGTGGGGCAATGAAGGGATCCTCAAACTCGAATATGGCGAGACGGGTATCTGTGCGGCTAAGATACTAAGGTAGAGTATCTTGGACAGTATGGAGTTTTATACACGTGGAATTTAATATTACTCAAACGGATTATTTGTTTTCTTATAAACTCATGACCAATTTGATCGTGCCGCGGCCGATTGCGTGGATCACCAGTATCGATGCGGCAGGAGTCATCAACGCGGCACCATTTAGTTTTTTTAACATGCTTGGCGCTGAACCGCCGATTCTGGCGGTTGGAATCGGGCGGCGACCGGGAACCAATACGCCGAAAGACACCGCGTTAAATATCCGGACCACCGGTGAATTTGTGGTGAATCTGGTAACCGAAGAAATGGTGGAAAAAATGAACGAATGTTCCGTGGATTTCCCCAATGGCACCAGCGAAGTGGAAAAAATCGGTTTAGCCTGTACCGCGGGCCGAGAAGTGAAAGTGCCCCATTTGGCGGACTCTGCGGCAAGTTTTGAATGCCGCTTGGTGCAATATATCGAGATTGGAGATAATCTTGTTTTCATCGGTCAAATCGTACATTTGAGGATTGCCGATGAAATCTACGATGCGGACAAAAAGCACATTCGTACCGAAGCGTTCCACCCGGTCGGGCGCATGGGTGCTCCGGCGACGTATGTGCGATCCCGTGATCGCTTCAATATGCCGCGGCTGAATTACCAGCAGTGGTTGGAGAAGCAGTAGTTCGCCAAATCGAAAAATATTGCCCTTGCCACAGCAGCGAAAATCTATGGCGAACCGACGCGAAGGCCGGATTAACCCATACGCCGAACTTCCCATATCCGTGCCTTACGACAATATAATGCGCCGCCATAGCTTCGCTTTTAAGCCGTCGCATTTCTATGGCCGTGGGAATTCCCGGTTCAGGAAACCAGCTTAAAGGCATCGTCATGCCCTTAGGCATCCATGGCAAATAACCGTTGGAAAGTATCAATGTGGGATGGCCCCGCACTTTCCGACAGACGTACCGCCATTGTGCAGCTTGCTGCGGATAGGCCCATAGATATCCGGTTTGCTTATCGCGTGTTTTATTTTGCCAGCACCAGAACGTCAGGCCTGTATTGCGGGCCTGACTGCACAGCGCCATAATTCCCAGCACCGCCGCCACCTGTACCTGCCTGGCCCGGCCACGGCTGATTACCAGAGCCGTAAACAGAACCGGCAAATAGGAATAATATTCCCAGGCATATTTCCAGCCGTAAAAACCCAGCACGAAAGCGATGTGCATGATGGCGATGGAAATCGCTGTTTCCATTAAACGGTTGGGCGTATGCACCCAATCGGTGATCAGGCCGCCAACATAATTCCTCCGGCCGATATTTTCCGGAGAATGTTTTTGCCGCAATCCGCGTATCAACAAAATCCACAACAATATCGCGGACATCGCCAGCCAAACCCCGGCAGGTGTAATAATGTAGTAATACCACGGGTGATAGGCCGGTGACCAGAACTGCAAACCACTACCGGAAAAAAAGCCGAAATGGGTATCTTTGTAGGTACGCATGCCGGTGATTGGCACGATGGTTAAAAGCAGTGATTGAATTCCAAATCGCCAAATCATCACCGCCGCCATCAGTACACCGGTTACCATCGCCGGTGCGGTGCGGCGCAATAATCCCGACCAGCGGCGCTCATGACGGTAACAATCTATAATCGTCCAAATCACCAGCAGCAAACCGTACACATAGGCCATGGAGGGTTTAACAAATAAGCACGCCGTGCAGATCGCCAACGCGCGGTGCCGCCGGCCGCCGGCCTGTTCCGCGATCGCCCACAGCAGCAGTAACGCCTCCAGGGGGTGGGTGAGGGTCAAATAGCATGGCATAATCGCTACGGGCAGTGCGATAAATAAAAATACCAACGCCGGGCGTGATAAATTCATCGCGACTGCGAAGCGCGCGATCATCACAGCCATGAGCACTTCCATGACGGATGTCATCACCAGAAAGGCCGCCGGGGTGCGGCCCAGAATCACAAAACCCCAGTGGGCCACCATTAAGCTTGCTAAACCGTGGGTATAGCCAAAATCAATCGCCGGCTTCATCCCCATGGAAATCAGTAAATCGCCTTTTAATGCGGTGCCAGGGTCAAAGAAGGAAAAAAATGTCCAACCGGCAATCCGGGGTAACTGCCAAATTTGCAGCAGAATCAGTAAAATCGCGAAGGCAGCAGCCAATACCAGTATCCGGCGGCGCGGCGACGCGCAGTGCGCCGGCATATTGCCGTGATTTTGTTTCTTCGTGAGCGCAGGGGAATTTGTCACTACATCATTCATGGCCGGAATTCTAACGGAAATGGACTCCGTGCGGCCATTGTCGCAACTTGTCACTGGCATGTCGCTTGACCACTTGATAGGTATTTCCTAGCATAACAGCTTGTTTCCGCACCGTATGTTGGTTGTGGGATGAAGGTATGTTCAAGAAGCAGGAAAAAATGGCAAAGAAAACAATCTCCCAGTTGGACGTTAAAGGCAAGCGGGTATTGGTGCGGGTGGACTTTAATGTCCCGTTGGATGGAGCCGGAAAAATTACCGATGACCGCCGAATTGTTTCAGCACTGCCGACCATTGAAAATATTATCAAACGCGGCGGAAAAGCTGTTTTGATGAGCCATCTCGGACGGCCCAAATCCGGACCGGAGGCGAAGTTTTCTCTTCAGCCGGCGGCGGCACATCTCGGCGTATTGTTAAAAAAGAATGTAAAGCTGGCCCCAGATTGCGTAGGCCCGGCAGCGGAAGCAATGGTTGCGCAAATGGCCGATGGCGATGTGGTGGTGCTGGAAAATACGCGATTCCATAAAGGTGAAGAAAAAAATGATCCGGCTTTTGCGGCCCAGTTGGCCAAACTGGGCGATCTGTATTGTAACGACGCCTTTGGCACAGCGCATCGGCAACATGCCTCTACGTATGGTGTGGCCGAGATTTTAGGATCGGGTAAGCGCGTCATCGGATTCCTGATCGAAAAAGAATTGAAGTTTCTTGGTGACGCACTGGATCATCCCAACCGCCCCTTTATTGCCATTCTCGGTGGCGCGAAGGTTTCCGATAAAATTGCCGTCATTGAAAATCTGCTGCGTAAGGCCGACACCATCCTGATCGGTGGAGCGATGGCCTATACGTTTTTCCTGGCACAAGGCAAGCAGATCGGCAAGTCTCTGGCGGAACGGGATAAAGTAAATCTGGCGGCCGATCTGCTGGCGAAGGGCGAGGGCAAGCTGGTATTACCAATGGATACGGTCATAGCATCGGAAATTTCCGATACAGCCGTCACTGCGGTGGTGGAAGGCAAAATACCGGATGACAAAGAAGGTCTGGACATTGGCCCCAAAACAATTGCCGATTACAAGAATCGGATTCGCTCCGCCCGCACAGTGGTATGGAATGGTCCCATGGGAGTCTTTGAGAAAAAGCCGTTCCAGGCGGGAACGCGGGCTGTGGCGGAAAGCCTGGCGGAAATTACGGGGCATGGAGCCACGACCATCATAGGTGGTGGTGATTCCGCGGCAGCCATCGAGCAGTTTGGCTTGGCTGCTAAAGTGTCGCACGTGTCCACGGGCGGGGGGGCCAGTCTCGAATTTATGGAAGGTCGCGGATTTCCGTGCATCGATATTCTAGACACGGTATGATTTAAAAAGAATGAAACTGGGAAAGGGTTCCTTTTCGCGGTAAAGCGCCCGCTGAAAGGTTCCGTATGATGCCCCGGTTTAATGCGGATCGTGCGAACGGGATTGGTTAATCGGGCCGCTCTGGCTAAGCGTGTTTTTGTTGGCGACATTGGGATGCCTGAAGAATGAACAGCGTTTTTTTGCGTCCGCCGCATTTGCCTCTGGTAGCGCCGTCCATTCTGGCGGCTGATTTTGGCCGCCTGGCCGAAGAAGCCGCGGATATCGAGCGTGCCGGTGCCGATCTGCTGCATGTGGATGTGATGGATGGCCACTTTGTCCCCAATTTAACCATGGGGCCGGATGTTGTTCTGGCGTTGGCGCGGGCGTGTCATCTTATGCAGGATGTGCATCTGATGGTGACCGATCCGCAGGATTTTGTTAAGCCATTTATTGAAGCCGGGGCGGGGCATATCACATTCCATATTGAAGCGCCGGGCCTCACGCGCTTTGGTGCGGTAGATTTGATTAAACGTATACATGATCTTGGGGCAACCGCGGGTATTTCCCTAAACCCCGAAACGCCGCCGGAAGCGCTGGGTGCGGTGCTTAATCAGGTTGATCTGGTGCTGGTGATGAGCGTGCATCCAGGCTTTACCGGCCAGAGCTTCATGCCTGAAGTGCTCAATAAGGTGCGCACGCTGCGTAATGAGCTGGAACCGCGTCAGCGACTATCAATTGATGGCGGTATTGGCATACGCACCGCGCATGACGCCCTGGAAGCGGGAGCGGACGTGCTGGTGGCGGGGGCGGCCGTGTTCCGCGCTTCCCAGCGAGCCTCGACGATTCAATTGTTACGCGGTGATTATCCGCGTTAAGGTTTTTTCAGATTCAACGGAAAGAATTTCAAATAAAGGGTGTGATACGATGTCCATGCTGGCGGGAAAAAAGGCTTTTATTTTCGGCGTCCTAAATGAATATTCCATTGGCTGGCACATCGCCGAGCAACTCCATAACGCGGGCTGCCAACTGGGATTTTCCCATCTGCCTGGGGAGAAAATTGAGCGCCGGGTGGTTAAAGCCGTGGAGCGCTTTAACCCTAAAGTTCTCGCCCCCTGTGATGTCAGTAAAGATGAAGATATTAAGGCGGCGTTCCAGCAGGCCGGGGCCGCGTTCGGCACGTTTGATATTCTCGTGCACTCGCTGGCCTTTGCCCCGGCGGAGTCGCTGCACAATCCGTTTCTGCAAACCAGCCGTGACGCCTGGAAAATGGCTTTGGATATTAGCGCGTATTCGCTTTTGTCCCTGGCCCGGGAAGCCCAGCCCCTGATGAACCCCAATGGCTCGATTATCACCATGAGCTACCTGGGCGCGGAGAAATATGTACCTATGTACAATGTCATGGCCGTTGCCAAAGCGGCTCTGGAATGTACGGTGCGTTATCTGGCCGCGGAACTGGGCCGGGACGAAAAGCATATTCGAGTCAACGCCATCAGCGCGGGAGCCATTAAAACCATGGCGGCCCGCGGTATTGGCGATATTGATAAAATGATGGTGCATTACACCGAAAAGGCACCCTTGCCGTGGAATACGGATGACGCCGCCACCCATGTGGGCAAAACCGCGCTTTACCTCTGTTCCGAGTTATCCTCCGGAGTTACCGGAGAAACCCTTTATGTCGATGGCGGATATAACATTGTCGGGTGGTAACGCGGATTGTTCCGCGGCCCGTTGGTCGTTTTCATATTCCTCGTGAAGAATCTCTGCCGTGCTGACCCGCATTGAACCCGCTGATCTCGGCCTGCAGGAGGCCGCTGAATTAATCCGTCGCGGAGACCTCGTCGCATTTCCCACGGAAACGGTTTATGGTTTGGGGGCGGACGCGGGCAACGCGTCCGCCATTGAAAAAATTTATCAGGTTAAGGAGCGGCCCGCTAATAATCCGCTGATTGTGCATGTGCCGGACGTGGCGGCGGCGCAAAGCTATTCATACGGATTTTCACCCCTTGCTGTCGCATTTGCTCAAGCATTCTGGCCCGGCCCTTTAACCCTGGTTTTACCGCGCAATGACCGAATATGTCCGGCAGTCTCGGCCGGGAAAACTACGGTGGCCATTCGCTGCCCCAGTAATCCGGTTGCACAAGAACTGCTGCGGGCCGCCGGCCGCCCCATTGCCGCACCAAGTGCCAACCGTTCCGGTCACACTTCACCTACCACGGCACAGCATGTCTATGACGAATTGGCCGGGCGTATTGCATTGATTCTTGATGGCGGCGCTTGCGGCGTGGGTTTGGAATCTACCGTGGTGGATGTAACGGGGACATCCCCGGCGATACTGCGTCCGGGTGCTGTTACCCAGGCGATGCTGGCGCGATGTCTTGCCGCCGCCGGATTTTCCACACCAGTTGCCGTGCTAACCAGGCACGCCGGAAATTCCACCAATGAGCCATTGGATAGTCCGGGCCAACTGGAAAGTCATTATGCCCCGCGCACGGCGGCCTATCGCTTTTACGCCTCTGATCTGCGAAGATTGAACGCCTATTTGCCGACCATGCGAAATCAGCGAATTGGAATGCTCTGCCTGGAAAGTTTTGCCGCTCCGGCGGGGCTGGCGAAAATACTTGTCTTGCCCGCCGCTGAGCAAGCGTGTGCCAGAGCCTTGTATGGTGCCTTGCGCGAATTGGACACCGCAGGCTGTGATGTGCTGCTGATACAATGTCCGGAGAATAGTGTTGGCGTATGGGCGGCCATTGAAGACCGTTTGCGCCGTGCCACGAAAGAACTGCCTTGATGATAGCCCAGAATGGAATATTGGAAATTTCCGCTGCCCGCTTATGCGGCAATGTGCAGGCGTTTAGATCCCGCCTGCCGGGCCATGTGCTGCTTGGTGCCACTGCAAAAGCCAACGCGTATGGCCACGGTTTGCACAATGTTGTTCCGTTGCTGCCGGCGGCGGGCATCTCCTGGTTGTGTGTGTATTCGCTGGAGGAAGCAATCGCTGTTGCCGCGCTGAATGCAAACTTGCCTATTTTGGTTTTAGCTCCTGTGGTTCTAACGCCGGAATCATCCGATTTGCCGCAACATGTAATGTCCGTTGTGGCGTCGGGCCGTGTGCGACTGACGATAACCGATGCGCAATCAGCCTCATACTTAAGTTCCTTTCTGCTGGGCATGGGATGCGCTAGTCCCCTGGCCGTGCACATCCAGGTTGACACCGGATTAACCCGGCAAGGGGTATCGTTGCAGGAACTGCCGACATTAATTCAACACGTGCGAGCTTTATCCGCGATACGTCTGGAAGGCATATTTATGCACTTTTCCCATGGCGATCAGCCGGGTCATACTGCTAATGCGATGCAACTTAATGAATTCATCCGGGCGGCATCCGGTGAAAAGAAAAACGATCCACAATTAATTTTGCATGCCCATAATTCCGGCGGGGCCTGGCATGACGGCGTGAACGCGCTGGATATGGTGCGGCTGGGGATCGGATTGTACGGATTGCAGCCGTCATTGGCGGCACCGGTCGTCGCCATAGCCCCCATTGCTCGGTTAATCGCCCCTATTACCGCCGTTCATTCCTGCGCTATTGGGACCGGAGTAGGATACGGCCACACGTTTATCACCGCCCGAATCAGCCGCGTAGGCGTGGTGCCGGTAGGGTACGCAGATGGCTACCCGCGCGAATTGTCCAACCGGTCTTTTGTATTATTACGCGAAAAGAAGCTGCCGGTGGTGGGGCGGGTGAGTATGGACCAGACGTTGGTTGATTTAACCGATAGCGACGGCCAAGTGGGTGACTTGGTCACCATGATTTCCGACGATCCACTTTCCCCCATGAGTATGGACCATCTGGCAGAGAAGTGTAACACCATCGGTTACGAACTGGCCACCCGGCTGGGGCCCCGCCTCGAGCGCCGGGTAGTTGATGTCCTTCATTAATAACTCCACGCGTATGCCCAGGATAATCACCAACGCACAAGAGGGTCTTGAAATACTCCGCTGGCCGGACCGGGTCGCAGGCTGTTTTCGTGAACGCGTTTGGCATCCAACCGTGGCACTGCTACGTGTTTTGGACTGCATTTCATATCCAACTATGAGGAATGTCTTTGGGTCAATGCGGCAGCACTAAGTTAGTTGCGGAAACTCAAATGTCCCGACCCGGTGGGTTTCGCCCCGTCTCACCTGGTGCGGGAAAGCTTCGATTTTACTGCGGATGCCGGAGGAGGGAATCGAACCCACACTCTCTTGCGAGAACCGGATTTTGAGTCCGGCGCGTCTGCCAGTTCCGCCACTCCGGCGATTCAGTGGCTGAAATTATACGCGAAGAATCATGCTGTGAAAAGCAGCCGTCAAGGCGGGTGTCAGCGAAGGGCCTGTGAGCGCTTTTTCAAGGCTTTTCTTTGCGAATTTCAACTTGCCCAAGTTAGCGGGGCAAGGTGCCCAAGTTGTGCATGTTGATGGGAGCGTTGATTTTAGCGGGTTTTATTCAAGTTGCCCTAGATGCCCAAGATGTTTTTGGGCGGCTGTGGCCGCCAGCATTTAGCATTGAGGAGTTAGGAGTGCTTTTACAGTATTGGTCAGTATTGCGCAGTATTGGTCCGTATTGATCGGTAATTTCAGAATTGCGCGGAGTGGGCGCGGGCACCGATTTTCTGCCGGGTACAAAGCGATCCTCATGGCCATACGGAACCATTGATGCAGGAAGTATTCACTTTTCAAATCCCGGCAAACGGGGATGCGGCATCGGAACAATCGTGCGTGGTTCCGGTGTCGTGCTGATGCTATAGGCGGCGGCGCTAGCGCATAATGATAAAAATGAGTAATGAGACGGCCACCTGCGGCGGCGTTAATGAGACGCGGTGCGAGGCACCGCTTAAAATGAGTGGAGCACTGCGGCGGCGAAATGGTGCGGGTGGTCCATCCCGGCGCGCACAGGATAAACTTTTTGCACGGGTAAAACGGATTAACGCTTGGGGAGTTGGTCTGCCACCCCGATCGCGGTTATTTAAGCCGGGGTTATCGGGATAAACTGCGGAACGGGGGGCGGGGTGGTCCACAGATTTCCCAGATTTTCACAGATTTTTATTATACAACGGGAAGATGGTTATTGGCCGGGGATGAAACGTGAGCTGCACGGGTTGTACCGAGATCACCACACTAAGACACATCAGGCGCACTGAAGACGCGGAACTTAGCCCGTCACACCGGATCATTGACAGGATTGCCAAATCGTTGGGCGTGGGGGCCGGCAGAATTGACCCGACGCGATGAACCCGGAACGCCGACTCTAGGTGCGGTCCCTCGGGCGCTTACCGAAATGACGCGGCAGCACACCGGGCGAGAGTCGTTTGTGATCGAGGTTGGTTGCCGTTTTGCGTCGGTCGGTAACCCGCAATTCGCCTTCCAAGTCGTAACACCGCGCACGGTAATGGCTCAATTCTTCCTTGTGTTTGTCATGCAGCTATTGTGAATATTTGCCGCAGAGCGGTAAACAGTTACCCGTGAACGGCTACCTGGGTTGCAATCATTCTTCGTTCCTACTTCGGATGTTCCATCGTCGTGTTAACGTAACTATCTTATTTATAATAACTTACGTTCGTTTTTCGCTTTTGCGTGTAGCCACTAAAATGTTGTATTAATGTTGATTTTGTCCTTGACATTAAATTTGATTGTGATATTATAGTGGCCACTATGACTGTGCATGTAGATAAATCGAAATCCGGCAAATACGTCCGATACCTGCTCCGAAGTTCCTTTCGCGTTGACGGCAAGGTCAAACACCGTACCGTCGCCAATATCTCACATTGCTCCCCGGAGGAAATCGACGCCATCAAGCTGGCCCTGCAACACAAAGGCGATCTGACTTCTCTCGTGTCGCTGCGCGAAGATGTCACCCTGCTTCAGGGATCATCTTTCGGGGCCGTCTGGGCCGTCTACGATATGGCCCGACAGTTGGGCATCCAGGCCGCATTGGGTTCCACCCGCCAAGGCAAGTTGGCCCTCTGGCAGATCATCGCCCGTGTGATCGATCAAGGCTCGCGACTCTCGGCGGTACGTCTGGCTGCCGGCCACGCGGCCTGTGACATTCTGGGATTGGAGAGCTTTAACGAGGATGACCTGTACGTCAATCTGGATTGGCTCGACGAGCACCAGCGACACATCGAGGATCGACTCTTTGCAACCTCGGCACCGTCCGGCTCGACGGGGCTTTTTCTCTACGATGTCACCAGCAGTTATCTCGAAGGGGTCCAGAATGAACTGGCCGCCTTCGGCTATAACCGCGACGGCAAAAAGGGCAAACGGCAAATCACCATCGGATTGCTATGCAACGCCCAAGGGCAACCGTTATCCATTGAGGTGTTCACCGGCAACACCAATGACACCGCGACGATGGCCAGCCAGATTCGCAAGGTTGCCCAACGCTTCGGCGGCGGCGAAGTGACCTTCGTGGGCGATCGCAGTCACCGTGCAGGAACGAGTCCTCGCCCTGACCATTGATGAATCCGCTCTGGCCGAGCAGCAAAAGCTCGATGGCTGCTATGTTCTCAAGACTGATCTGACCCAGCCCCAGGCTGAAGCCCAGAGCGTCCACGCCCGCTACAAGGACCTGGCATTGGTAGAGTGGGCGTTCCGGACCAGCAAGACGGTCCAGTTAGAGATGCG
>DAHVEJ010000084.1 GCA_027313145.1 Phycisphaerales bacterium
CCGCACTCCGACACCACTCCGTCAAGGTTCATAAGGCGCTCAAATTGGTCGGAATTCCGGAAAACTAAAAGACCCTGCCCCCTCTCCCACTGGGAGAGGGGCCGGGGATGAGGATGCGGACGCCTTGTTTCCCGCCGAATTCCAAAATTCCGAACTGGGATTGATCCCGAAGGGGTGGGGGATTCTGCGATTTTCCGAATCTGTGGAGGTCGCCGGAGGGGGCACTCCACGGACCTCTGTTGCCGAATATTGGAACGGAGAAATTCCGTGGTATTCTGTGGTGGACGCGCCCCGCGCAGGTGACGTGTTTGTGGTTGACACGGAGAAAATGGTGACGTCAGCCGGAATCGAGAACTCGTCGGCGAATATCCTGCCCGCCGGGGCAACAATTCTGTCGGCGCGCGGGACCGTCGGGAAGATCGCCCTGACCGGGGTGCCCATGGCAATGAATCAATCATGCTACGCACTTCGAGGGAAAGGTGGGGGGGCAACTTACCACACCTATTTTGCGACCAGCTACGCTATTGCGGCCATGCAACAGATGGCCCATGGGTCGGTGTTCGACACGATCACGAGAGAAACACTCACCAGGATAAACGTAGCCCATGCCCACGCTGAGGTCGTAACACAATTTGAGAAACTGGTGGCCCCTATGATGACGCGCATATTGGAAAACGTCCGCCAAATACGAGTGTTGCAAAATACCCGCGATACTTTGCTTCCGCAACTGCTTGCCGGTACAATGGTTGTTTGCTGAAGTCATGCATAGCGTGCCACCAATGACCAAATCGCAATACCCTGAACCGACAGAGGATGTCGTAAAGAACTTACTCGAAATATTCGACTACCGAGGCGAAAAAGAAATCGGCAAGCTCATAGAGAGTGCCCAAGCCACATTCGAGGAAACCGGCTACGATAATTGGAACGGGGGAACAACAACATGGGAACTTCGGCTATTCGTTCCCACAACAATATATGCCGCAAACAGCAATCACCTGCCCAAAATCGAGAATTTAATTAAAGAGAAACTCAACTACCTTGACCGTCTGCATGCGAACGATCCGATCGGTGGCGTCGTTATTGCGCCATCGAAGAACCTAACCGCGTCCGCTCGAAAGGCAGGCCCCTCTGACGCCCAGGTGAAACATATTTGGGGGGAAGGACCTTTTCACCTATTTCTCAGCCACCTTTCCCGCGACAAAGTTGTAGCCACACAACTCAGGGAAGAGTTAGTGAAACTTGGTGTGGCAACATTCGTCGCGCACGAGGATATCGAACCAACAAGGAAGTGGCAGGGCGAGATTGAATTGGCTCTTCGCTCAATGCACGCCTTAGCCGCACTGATAACCCCCGAATTCCATAACAGCAGATGGACAAATCAGGAGATTGGCTGGGCATTGGGGCGCGGGATACCCGTGTTCTCAATCAGGATGGGGGCCGATCCCTCTGGATTTATTGGTAGCGAGCAGGCAATCTCCGGCAACCCTTCCAATATCCCAGCAACGGCTTCAAAAATAGCGCAAGTCCTGATAGATCATGCCGCCACGCAATCTCAGATGCGGCGAGGAATGATAAACGCATTCTGCAAGTCCGGATCGTTCAAGGAGGCCAAAGAATTGTGTGACCATATCATAAACTTCACCGACTTCACCGAAAAAGAAAAGGAAATACTCTGGATCGCTTGCGATTCGAACGACCAAGTGAGCGGATCTTTCGGCGTCCGTGGCAAAATATACGCACTGATCGGCAGGCCCCCGCCACCGAAAGTAGTAGAGGCCGACAGCGATATTCCGTTTTGAAAAGCTGCGATAAAACCCTGCAATTGGAGGCCAAAACATGAAAGTCTTCATTAGTTACAGCGTCGCCGATATCGCTGCCGTGCGAAAGATCGCCGAGGAGATACGACCGCACGCCGAACCCTGTTTTTGGGAACAGAACAAAAGCCCGGGGGAAGAGGTATGGAAAACTATCCAGGATTGGATCGACAGCGCGGATTGTGTAGTTGCGGTAATCACCGACAAGGTCGTTGCCCGTGGCGAATCGGTGAACCAGGAGATAGGTTATGCAAAGAAAGCGGGCAAACTTGTGATACCCTTAGTCGCCTCCAATGTTCCACCGGATCGACTGGGGATGTTGGCGTCCGCGACGTGGATAAAATTTGATCCGAACGAACCGTCCGCAGCACTCGACGGATTAAAACGTAAGCTCGCAGAAGCAGCCCTGACAAAACAGCAACAACAAGGGTTCGTACTTCTGCTAATCGCCGGAATAACATTGTTTGCGCTGAGCGGCGGCAAATGACCGCAACATAGAAAGGTGGCGTTGGGACCGCGGACGCCCCTGTCCGCCCCGGGACCGCGGGTGTCCTCACCCGCCCGTGAAATGAACATAACTGAATTTATTGCGGGTGAGGACACCCGCGGTCCCAAGTAAAAGGAAACCACCATGATCCTGAAGCCCATCGACCAAATCACCAAAGCCGACATCGACGCTCTCATCACCGAAAATCGCGCCGAAGCCAAGACCCTCGAATATAAAATGAAACTGCCCGACCGCACCGATGACGCAAAAAAAGAATTCCTCGCCGAAATTTCCTCGTTCGCCAACGCCTCCGGTGGTGACATCATTTACGGCATCGAACCGGATAAAGACGTCAACGGCAAAACCAACGGCGAACCCAAAGTGGTTGCGCCAATCACCGGTGCCAACCCCGATGAAATCAAACTGTGGCTTGAACATTCCATCCGTGACGGAATCGCCCCGCGCCTGCCCGTGCAGATCCTAGCTATCAAAGGCTGGAACGATAACGGTTTTATCGTTCTGATCCGTATCCCCAAAAGCTTCGCCTCACCGCACATGGTCACGCTCAAAAATACTTCTCGTTTTTACGCCCGCAATTCCAGCGGAAAATACCAACTTGACGTAGGCGAAATCCGCAATGCCTTCCTCGCCACCGATTCCCAAGCCGAACGCGTCAAGCGCTTCCGCGAGGACCGCCTCGCCAAAATCCTCGCCGATGAAACCCCGGTAAAATTATCCTCACCCTACCGCACCGTCCTGCACTTGATTCCATTGGGCAATTTTCTCAATCGGGAACGCATCGATCTAAACAAAGCCAATGAATTGCAGCAATATTTTTGGCCGATTTACAGCGGGGGAGGCACACTACGCCATAACCTTGATGGGTTCTTGAACTATGATGCTGAAGGCGGAACGGGTTACCTACAAGTGTTCCACGATGGAGCCGCCGAGACCGTAGATGCCGAACTGATCGGAATCCACGGCCAGAGATACAGCCCGTTTGTCCCAAGCGGCGTCTACGAGCAAAAGCTTATTCAGGCATGTCAAAAATATATGTGCGGATACAAGGCACTCGGCGTTGCCCCACCTATCGCAGTTATGTTATCGCTAGTGGGCTGCAAAGGCGTGGAGATGCTTCTTTCACAGGCTCGGCAATGGCTCGGAAATCCAACCGGTCCCATCGACCGCGACGTCGCCGCCATGCCCGAAATCACCATAGAAAATCTCGACACCGCCGAACTACCCCGCACCCTCAAACCTATTTTTGATTCCCTCTGGCAGGCCTGCGGCTGGCCCCGCAGCCTGAACTATGACAAACAGGGCAACTGGGCCCCGATGCAATAGCCCGGAAACCCCTAATTGGGACCGTCCCGATCGACATGGGTATGCCCACCCGCAACGAGTAATTAAGCAGCTAAAATCCATGCGGGTGAGGACACTCGCGCCCCCAGCAAGCCTGCGGCTGGCCCTGCGGCCTGAACTATGACGCCCAAGGCAACTGGAAACCGATGTAGTAACCTGGGACCGCGGGTGTCCCCACCCGCAACACTGTGGGCGTTCCAATCGGGATCCCCGTCCGCAACGCCTTCCCATGCCGCCCACTGCGCTCCCAAAATCTGCCCGCCCGGTTATGATGTTTTTCGAGGTGATGTCATGGGACAATCTGATCGGCGCTCCAACCTGGGCACCGTACCGCGAATCGAATACCTGCGTATCAAGAATTATCGCGCCATCCGCGATCTTGAACTTAAAAATATCTCCCCACTTACCGTATTTCTGGGGCCTAACGGCAGCGGCAAATCCACCATATTTGATGTCTTCGCATTCCTCTCAGAATGCTTTTCCGTCGGCCTGCGAAAGGCCTGGGATAAGCGTGGACGATTTAAGGAATTGCGGACACGCGGCTCCGACGGCCCAATTGAAGTTGAAATAAAATACCGTGAAGCACCCGGCGCAACACCCATCACCTATCACCTAGCTGTCGCGGAAGATGGAAAAGGCCCCTTTATCCAGGAGGAATGGCTCCAATGGCGGCGTGGCCGCCAATTTGGAGCACCATTCAAATTTTTAGATTTCAAGGAGGGAGCTGGACGCGTAATCACCGGTGACACGCCCGAGGCACAAGACCAACGAATCGACGAAACTCTCGACTCGCGCGAGATGCTTGCCGTTAATACTCTGGGCCAGTTCGCCAAACATCCACGGGTTAGCGCTCTGCGCCGATTCATTTCCGGCTGGTACCTTTCGTACCTCACCGCCGACAGCGCCCGCGGCGCACCGGAAGCCGGGCCACAGGAACGGCTCTCGGACACCGGCGATAATTTGGCCAACGTCGTGCAATACCTCAAAGAACAGCATCTTGAACAACTGACCAAAATCCTGACCATTCTCGCTGCGCGAATTCCACGACTGGAACGCGTTGACGCCGATCTTATGGCCGACGGACGCCTGCTGCTGCAAATCAAGGACGCACCGTTTGAAAGGCCCGTATTAGCAAAGTTCGCTTCCGACGGAACGCTAAAGATGCTGGCGTACCTTACTGTACTCTATGATCCGTCGCCACCCCAACTCATCGGGATCGAAGAACCCGAAAATCAATTACACCCCAGGCTGTTGCCGGAACTCGCCGAAGAATGCCGGAATGCCGCTGGCCATGGCCAGCTTATGGTCACCACGCACTCTCCCTTCTTTGTTAATGCTTTGCGTCCCGAAGAGGTTTGGGTGCTGTACCGCAATGAAAAGGGATACACCGAAGGCCGCCGCGCTTCCGATATGAAGGGAATTCAGGAATTTATGGATGCCGGCGCAAAGCTTGGCCAACTCTGGATGGAAGGCTTCTTCGAGGTCGGAGATCCATTAACTGCCAGTGGCGGCTTCCGATTGGTCACCGTGCGGGGTAAACCAGCGCGCAGGGAGGTATGAGACCCCATGCACGTTGAGTTTCTGGTGGAAGAAGAATCGTGTGCCGAGTTCCTGAAAATTCTGGCACCACAACTATTGAAGCCTGATGATACGTTCCGTATCCATCCGTTTGCGGGCAAGCCCGACTTGCTCAATGCATTGCCCGTCCGTCTTCGCGGCTATGCCTCCTGGCTGCCCCATGACTGGAAGATAGTGGTGCTTGTGGATCGGGACCAGGACGAATGCATCGGACTCAAGCACCGCATGGAGATCTCCGCCCGGGATGCAGGTCTCCGAACCCCTTCCAAGTCGCCCGATAAAAACCGCTTCCAGGTACTCAACCGCATCGCGATAGAGGAACTGGAATCTTGGTTTTTCGGTGACGTCCTGGCGCTTACCAGCGCTTATCCGGGTGTTCCCCGAACGCTGGCGGATAAACGCAAATACCGGGATTCCGATGCCATTACCGGTGGAACCTGGGAGGCACTCGAACGCACACTGCAGGCCGCTGGATATTATCCTGCGGGAATGCCAAAAATTGAAGTCGCCCGTAATATAGCGCGGCACATGATACCGGATCGTAACCGATCTGATTCCTTCAAAACTTTCAGAGATGCGATCCGGGGGATGTGCGTATGACTGCCTTCCTTGATGAAGCGCAAACCGAAGTCGCCTTTTTTCATATTCTTCGCGATCTTGGCTGGCAAACCGCCTTCGGCCCGGACATCGCCCATGACGGTACCAGCCCTGAACGCTCCGATTATTCCGAAGTCCTGCTGATCCGCCGCCTCCGCAAAGCCTTGGGCCGCCTCAACCCCCATCTTCCGCCCGCCGCCCTTGAAGAGGCACTGCGCAAGCTTCTGCTTACGGAAACCCCGAGCCTGCTGGAAAACAATCGCCGCAACCACCAGTGGCTTTTGGAGGGCGTCCCCATTGAATACCGCAAGAGAGATGGGCCCATCCAGCACGACAACGCCCGGCTTGTTGATTGGGATAATCCCGAAAACAATGAATTTCTCGCCGTTAATCAATTCACCGTCATTGAAGGCCAGCGCAATCGCCGGGCCGATGTGGTACTGTTTATCAATGGCCTGCCGCTGGTGGTGGTGGAACTTAAAAATCCCGCTGAAGCCAACGCCACCATCAAAAATGCCTTCAACCAACTGCAAACGTACCAGCACGATATCCCCAGTCTCTTTGCCTTTAATGAATTGCTGATCACCTCCGACGGCCTTCAGGCCCGCGCCGGCACGCTCACCGCCGATTGGGAACGCTTTATGCCATGGCGCACCATCGACGGTACCACCCTGGCACCTGATTCCATGCCCCAAATGGATGTATTAACCCGCGGCATATGTGAACCGCGCCGCATTCTGGATTTGTTCCGCTTCTTTACCGTATTTGAAGACGCAGGCACCAAGATTTCCAAAAAAATCGCCGGTTATCACCAATACCATGCGGTCAACAAAGCCGTCGATTGCACCCTTCGCGCCGTATCGCCCGCCGGTGATAAACGCATCGGCGTGGTCTGGCACACCCAGGGCAGCGGCAAAAGTCTGTCCATGGCCTTCTATGCCGGGAAAATTATCCAGCAACCCGCCATGGCCAACCCCACCGTGGTAATTCTCACGGATCGCAACGATCTGGACGACCAACTCTTCGGCACCTTCTCCCGCTGCCATGATCTGCTGCGCCAGAACCCCGCGCAGGCCCAGGACCGAGCCCATCTACGGGAATTGCTTAAAGTCGCCTCCGGCGGCGTGGTCTTTACCACCATCCAAAAGTTTTTGCCTCAGAATAAGGGTGATACGTTCCCGCTGCTTTCTGACCGCCGCAATATTGTCGTGATCGCCGATGAAGCCCATCGCAGCCAATATGATTTTATCGACGGCTTCGCCCGCCACATGCGCGATGCACTGCCCAACGCCAGTTTCATCGGTTTCACCGGCACACCCATTGAAGGCACAGATAAATCCACCCCCGCTGTTTTCGGCGATTACATTGATGTCTACGACATTCAACGCGCCGTGGAAGATGGTGCCACCGTTCGCATTTACTACGAAGCCCGACTGGCCAAAATAAAGCTGGCTGAATCCGAAAAGCCCAAAATCGACCCCGCCTTTGAAGAAGTCACCGAAGGCGAAGAAGACTCCGCCCGCCGCGCCGCCAAAAGCCGCTGGGCACGTATTGAAGCCCTTGTCGGCACACCTCAGCGCATCGCCCTGGTGGCTGAGGATATTGTCCAACATTTTGAAGCCCGCCTTTCCGCCATGGATGGCAAGGCCATGATCGTCTGCATGAGCCGCCGGATTTGCGTGGATTTATACAACGCCCTGATCCGCCTGCGGCCCGATTGGCACAACGACGATGATACCCAGGGAGTTGCTAAAATCGTCATGACCGGCTCCGCATCCGACCCGCTGGATTGGCAACAGCATATTCGCAATAAACCACGCCGCGAGGCTTTGGCGGAACGCTTCAAAAAGCCTGCTGATCCGCTAAAAATCATCGTTGTGCGGGATATGTGGCTCACCGGATTTGACGCTCCATGCCTGCACACCATGTATCTTGACAAGCCCATGCGCGGCCACGGCCTTATGCAGGCCATCGCCCGGGTCAATCGCGTCTTTGGTGATAAGCCCGGCGGGCTGGTCGTGGATTATTTGGGACTGGCCGATCAGTTGAAAAAGGCATTGGCCCAATATACCGAAGGCGGTGGCAAAGGCTCACCCACCATTGATCAGGAGGAAGCCGTCTCCGTCATGCTGGAAAAATACCGTGCGACAGCCGCAATTCTCCACGGCTTTGATTACCACGCGATTATCCGGGGGCCGGCCGCGAAACGCATGGCCGGCGTCGCCCGTGCGATGGAGCATATTCTGCAATCAAAAGATGGCAAAAAGCATTACCTTCAGGCCGTAACCGAATTATCCCAGGCCTTTGCCTTATCCATACCCCATGAGCAGGCCTTGCGTATCCGTGATGAGGTTGGATTTTTCCAGGCCGTGCGCGCCGGACTGGCCAAGGCGCTGGGCACAAATGGCGGTAAAAAGACCGATGAAGATATTGATCTGGCCATCCGCCAGATTGTCTCACAGGCGGTGATTTCGGATCAGGTTATCGACATTTTTGCCGCCGCGGGGCTTAAATCTCCGGATATTTCCATCATCTCGGATGATTTTCTTCAGGAAGTCCGCGACTTGCCGCAGCGCCGCCTCGCGGTGGAATTACTGCAGAAACTCATCAACGACGAAATCAAAACCCGCATGTCGCGTAACGTGGTGCAGGGCCGTTCCTTTGCGGCAATGCTTGAAGAGTCCATCCGCCGTTACCAGAACCGCTCTATCGAAGCCGCCCAGGTCATTTCCGAACTCATCGAATTGGCCAAGCAACTGCGCGAAGCCCAGAACCGCGGCCAAAATCTCGGCCTCACCGAGGATGAAGTTGCCTTCTACGACGCCCTGGAGGTTAATGACAGTGCAGTGAAGGTCCTCGGTGAACCAACGCTGAAAACGATCGCCCGCGAACTTGTCCAATCCGTTCGAAAAAGTGTTACCATCGACTGGACCGTCCGGGAATCCGCCCGCGCCGGCATTCGCATTACCATTAAACGTATTCTGAGAAAATATGGTTACCCGCCCGACAAACAGGAATCCGCCACGGCGCTGGTTCTACAGCAGGCTGAACTGATATGTAATGCCCCAACCCAATAAGCCGCAACGCTCTCGCTCCGGTCTGGTGAATAGGCCACAGTAGAAATTCGGTTGCCCGGTGCGGTCGTGTGGCGAGGGGCGGTTTGGGGTGCCGGGAAACGGGCAGGTTGCGTAAAAGCGGTGCCGGGAAAATCTTACGGTGGGGTTGCTTGGCGAGCGGGGGCGTTTTGTGGCATCATATATACTGTGAAGTTCAGTGGTTGTTGGAGCGTGCGATGCAGATATTCCGGACCAGTCGGCTTGCGGCCACAGCGGGGGCCGGGACTTTTGTTGATCTGCTGGACCCGATATTGCGCGGCGCGGTGGAGCCGATTTCATCCCAGGCGGTTGCGGTGTGGGATGTGCGGCAATTGACTGACGGGCGGAATTTATATCATTTATGCCTGCATGATGCGTGGTCGCATATTCATCAGCACTTTTCGCAGGAGGAAATTTCGCCGGACATGCCCAGAGAGCGCCTGGTATCGGAAAAGCTGGCCTTATTTCTCGCCAGCGCCCGGCGGGTGCATTTTTCCATCCGGTCAGGAACTTTTGAGACCGAGGCGTTGGCCAACCTGCGATTGGCGCTGAATCAAATTCCCGGTATCGGCCATAAGGGGCTGAAAATTCAAAATAAATGTGAAATTATTCCCTGCACGGCCTATGTTCCCGCCACCGCCATGAGCCTGACCGATTTTTCACTGGAAGTAGACGCCTCGGCGGCGGACGCTGTGGCGGTGGCGTTGCAAGACTGCGGCTTTCAGATCGCAAGCCGAACGGTGGTTCGCAACTGATCGGAAAAATCGAAAAATAGAAAAATCATGGAATTCCATCGGGATGCTTGGATTCACAGGACTGGTTTGTTAGCATATCAGTTGGTTTGAATGGAGCGGCACGCAGCATGAGCGACTGGCAGGAAGCGGAGCAACGTGTGGAGCGTGCTCATGAACTCTATGAACGGGGGCGGTGGGAGGAGGCCCTTTCTGAACTTCGCCGGGCCATTGAAATTAATCCACATAATGGTGCCTGGTATTTCAACCTCGGTTTAACGCTGGATATGATGGATCGCTACGATGAAGCGCTGAAGGCCTTTCAGCAGGCTGTGCAGCTTGATCCCCATGATATTGAATCGTTGACGGCCGCCGGTACCGATTGCACGCGCGTGGGAAAATTTCAACATGCGATAGAATTTTTTGAACGGGTGGAACGCATTGATTCCTCGGTGGAGGCGTGCTACTGCAACCGCATTGCCGCCTACAGTGAGATGGGGGATTTTGACCGGGCTGAGGAAATGTTTTATCTGGCCCGGCAATATCGGGAAAAGTGTCCGCTGTGCTTTTATAACATGGGCATGGCGCTATTTAATCGCGGGCGCTATGACCGGGCGCTATGGTGCTGGCAGCAGGTGCTGGAACTTGAATCGGATTATCCGCAGGTACATGCCCGAATCGCCGATGTCTTCTGGGCCAAAGGGCGGCTGCCCGAAGCGCGCATCCATTTAATTGAGGAATTGCGGTCCGATCCGGGCAACCTTGATACGCTGCTGGATCTCGGTGAACTGCTGATGGAAATGGGGCAGGATGGCCCCGCTTCCGAAAAATTCCGGCAGGTGCTGGATCTGGAACCGGACGATTGCACGGCCCATTATCAACTGGGCGTTTTAGCGCAAAAAGCCAATGATTGGCGGCTGGCTTTGGAACGGTATAAATTTGTGCTGCGGCATGATCCGCAATTTATCGGGGCGCATTTGCAGATGGCGCTGGTGCATCATCGGCAGAAACATCAGGCCGAGGCGCTGTATCATGCCAATTGTGAACTGGCGCAGAAAGAATCGGATGATGCGACCCTGCTGGAATTGGGGAATTTATTTATTGATATGAATCAATATGATTCCGCGCAAGCCGCCATGCGCCGACTTCTGGCGCAAAGCCCGAATCATGCCGATGGCCGGCATGGCCTGGCCGTGGCCCTTCTGATGGCGCAGCGACTTGACGAAGGTATTGAGCAGTGCAAGCTGGCGTTAAAAATTCAACCCAAGCACAGTTCGGCGATGTTTAACCTGGCGCTGGCGTATATGTCCAATCATGATTTTGCCCGCGCCGGTTATTGGGTGCGTGAAGGCCTGGATATTGCCCCCGATGATGCGCAACTGCGGCATATCCAGCATCGACTCTGGTTTGAGGCCCGATGGTACCAACTTCGGCGCTGGCCGCGGACGGTGTTCCAGGTGTTTGGATTCGGCGGTACCGGCGCGAAGAGTGGAAGAGATCGGTAACGCAGCATTAGCCCGACGCGGAAGCGTCGTGGTTTGGTGCGGAACGGGGTGCCGAAAAAATTTGTAATCAAATGCGGCGGGGGCAATCGCGACGGGCGAAGGGGATCGTGGAATCTGGTCGCCACTCGCAAACAACTCAACGCTGCCGCATTGAGCTAATAGCGCGTGGCGCGAATATGGGTTCGTCGTCTCGTAAAAACAACCGTTAGCCCGACGCGGAAGCGTCGTGGTTTGATGCGGAATGGGGTGTCAAAAATTTGTAATCAAATGGGGCGGGGGGCAGTCGTGACGGGCGGAGGGGATCGTGGAATAAGGTCACCAATCGCAAACAACTCGACGCTGCCGCATTGAGCTAATAGCGCGTGGCACGAATATGGGTTCGTCGTCTCGTAAAAGCAACCGTTAGCCCGACGCGGAAGCGTCGTGGTGTGATGCGGAACGGGGTGCCGGAAAAAATTTGTAATTGAATGCGGCAGGGGGAGGCAGTCGGGACGGGCGGAGGGGATTGTGGAATTAGATCGCCATTCGCAAACAACTCAACGCTGCCGCATTGAGCTACGGGGGTATTCGGGGGATTTGTGAGGATTTTGATAAAAATGAATAAAAAGTTCAAAATTGTTATAGGAACACATTGAGCAGAGCCGATAACTACATCGTGGCCATGGAGAATGTCCCGCGCGGGATGTTCATAGGCCCGTTGTTCCTTTTAGGGAGTCACTTCATGCAGACAGGAAAAATCCTGGGTATCGGGGCCGCACTATCGGCCGGGTTGCTCGCGGCAAACGTCGCGAGTGCGAGCGTTCAGTTGGAGCTAACCAGCTCATCTGGAGCTTCTGAGCTTCTGCCGGCGTCCGCGACGAGCTCGTCAAGCTATACGACGGACTCTTCTCATACCGCCTTCGGCGGGTTCACTTGGAGCAGCCTTTCGGTTATTGAGTCAGTCTCGGGTCAGGCTAGTCTTACACTGTCGGTTTCCGGGCTTAGCGGAACCGGCGGGGAACTGAAAATCGAGGCGTCCGGGGACGGGTTCACCTTTGATCCCGCGTCTGCCACTTTGGCCGTGAGCGGGTCCGGCAGCCTACTTGGGCCAAGCTCTGGTACAGACACCATCGCGGGGCAGTCACAGATCAGTCCTAGCAATACGCTGCTTGCCAGCCCAGCGGCCGAGACCGGCTTCAGTTCTGCCACTCCGCCAGCGCAATCGGGTGCGACGAGTGAGGGTTACACCTTGAGCGGGGGAACCCAATCGCTTTCCAGTTCTGACATCAACACGTCAGGATACGCGATCAATGTGCTCACCGTCTTTTCTGTTGGCGACTCGGCCGCAATTAGCGGAAGCTTCATTGGGTCTGTTCCCGGCTCCGCTCCGGCCGCCGTCAACCTCCCCGGCTCCGGGCCGCTTTCGGTTGTTGGCGGTTTGGTGCTTGTGGGTGGGCTGGCGATTCGTCGAAGAATGAAGGTCTGATCCGCGCTGCATGGTGTGATGGTGCGGCGATGGCTGCATTTCATTGCATTACGCGGATTTTATTTTGCCTCCGGCGAGCCGGGGGCTAAGTGGAATGCGACGGGTTATTTGACATTTTATCCCCGTCCCGGGGGTGCCGGGGCGGGGATTTTTTTTATAACACGCCCTTGGTGCTGGGAATATCATGGGATCGCGGATCCATCGCCACCGCCTGCCGCAGGGATTTGGCCAGAGCTTTAAAAATGGCCTCGGCAATATGGTGGCTGTTGGTGCCATACGGTACATTGACGTGTAAATTCATGCCCGCCGTATTAGCCAAGGATCGCAGCGATTCATGCACGAGTTCCACATCAAATTCGCCGATTTTCGGTGTGGGAAATCGCGCATTAAAAACAAAAGCGGGACGCCCTGATAAATCCAGCGCCACATTGGCCAGGGTATCTTCCATCGGCACGCTGGCCCAGCCGTAGCGGTATATGCCGCGCTTATCGCCCAGCGCCTGCTGAATGGCTGAGCCTAATACCAGCGAAACATCTTCCACCGTGTGGTGCGCATCAATGTGCAGATCGCCGGTGGCCTGCACGTTAAGATCCAACATGCCGTGCCGGGCCAGATGATCCAGCATGTGATCAAAAAAGCCCACACCCGTGGAAACCTTGGCCTCTCCGCAACCATCGAGATTGACGGAAACGCTGATCTGCGTTTCACGCGTCTTTCGGCTGATTTCGCGTTTGCGCACAGAGGCATTTGCTTCTTTTGGCATATCGTGTGGCATAACTTTTTTAACTCCAATGTTCGCCCGCGGGCTTTAGATTATCTCAACCGTACCGCGGTTGGGACCATCTTAGGCCGTGGCGGTTAAGGTTTTCAGGGCCGTCAGCAATGCCGTGTTCTGTTCCGCGGTGCCGACCGTTATGCGAAGTTTATCCGTTAAACCCGGAAGATTGAAGTAGCGCACCAGAATGTTGGCCGCTTTCAGCCGCTGATATAACTCGCCGGCGTTGACCGGAGCGGGCACCTGCGCCAGAACAAAGTTGCTGTAACTGTCCGGTAAGGTAAATCCCATGGATCGCAGAGCGGCGGAAACATGCGACCGCTGATGTTTTATTTTTTCCCACGTTCCCGCGGCATACGCCTGGTCCGTTATGGCGGCGGTTGCGGCGGCGATGGCCAGGGCATCACAGGGATAGCTGTCTCGCACCTTATGCAATTGAGCCAGAAGCGAGGGCTGGGCAATGCCATAACCAAACCGCATTCCCGCCAATCCATACCCCTTGGACATGCTGCGTAAAAGAATGACGTTGCCATGTTCCCGCACCAGCGGCAGGGCGCTTGTGGGGGCAAAATCGACATACGCTTCGTCCAGAAGCACCACGCCGGGGAAGCTTGCGATAATGCGGTCCAGCGTGGGCAGATCAGCCAATGTGCCGGAGGGGGCGTTAGGATTAACAATTAACAGCAACTTGGCGTTGAGTTTAAAAATCTCCGGCGGAAATTCCCAGTGTGTGCCCTTGATGCGGTAGGGGAGAATAATTTTTCCGGCATCCTGCATGGCCGCCAGGACCGGATACAGCGAATAGCTGGGATCCAAAAATGCGACAGGATCGCCATCTCCCACGCATGCGCGGAACACCAATGCCAGTAATTCATCCCCGCCGTTGGTGCATAAAATCATGTCCGGGGAAATGCCATGGACTTGTGCGGCCGCTTCGCGAAACGCGCGGGCATCCGGGCTGGGATATCGTCGGAGTTGTTCGGTGGTTATGCGATGCACCGCTTCCAGAACGCGCGGTGATGGGGGGTAGGGGTTTTCATTGGTATTCAGTTTTATAACGGAACTATCGGCCGGTTGTTCCCCGGGAACGTAACCCGCCATCTGAAGAATATTTTCACGCACCAGTGGCATTGAAATCCCTTATCAGCAAAAAACACAAGCTGCCTGCGGTGCCATGGCCCCGGATTCCGCCACCGGCATAGCCGATGGCCAAGTGAGTGGCACCGATGCCATTTTCAGTGGGAGGGCTATTGGTGATTTATCGGCACTCCCATCGCGCCAGACTTTGCGGTGGGCGCGATATTATTTCAGGGCGGTCGCCGCGGTTTGTGAGTCCAGGTCCACATCCCCTTCATACATAATGGGAATGTTATAGCGCCCCGTTCGACTTACCCGTGAAATTTTCGGTTCCGGACTGCTGGGTTCCACCGGGCCATGTTCATAGCTGCGCCACTTCAGACCCAGGTCATGCACCATTTGATGGTCCATTTCGGGGCTGCGGCCATAGGTGGTAAGGTAATTGCCGATCATGGTGCTGTCCGCCCCGGCAAAAAATATCCAGCTTTGCAGGTCACGCAGGCAAACTTCACGCCCGCCGGCCACTTTTAATTCAACCGTTGGATAAATAAACCGGCAGATGCTGACAATTTTGAGGCATTCCATCGGTGCTAACTTGGCCTGGCCCGCCAGCGGAGTTCCCGCGATGGCATTGAGGAAATTAACCGGCATCACATCCACGCCAATATCCCGCAATGTGAAAACCATTTCCAAGCGGTCATCCCATTGTTCACCCATGCCGAATATGCCGCCCGAGCACAATGATAATCCCGCGGCCTTGGCGGCGTGTAAAGTGCGCAGGCGTTCCGAATACGGATGGGTGGATACAATTTCCGGGTAAAAGCGTTCACTGGTTTCCAGATTATGATTGATGCGTCGCACGCCGTTGGCGTGGAGAAAATCCGCGGTCTCCGGTGTCAGGGCACCGAGCGTGGCACAAGCGCGGGTTTTTCCGGATTTGGCGATGTCCCGCAGCAGGGGGGCAAGCCAGTTTTCCAATTCAGATCGGGTAGGGCCGCGGCCACTGTTGACGATGCCAAAGCTGTCCGCCCCGACATCGCCGGCATGTGAAGCGCAATCCAACACCTGTTGATCCGTAAGTTTGCTTTGGCCTTCAACAACTGTTTGATAGTGCGAAGATTGAGCGCAAAATTTACAATCTTCCGAACACCCGCCGACTTTCGCGGCGACGATGGCGCAGAATCGCACATCGGGGCCTTTGAACCGGATACGGATTTTATTGGCCCAGTAAAACAGATCGTAAATATCTTCCCCGGATACCGCCACGAGTTCCCTGGCTTCAGTGCGGGAAATCAGATGACCATTGAGAACATTTCGGGCGAGCTTGGCAATATTGTCCAACAAAATAATGTCCTTTTAATGAGAATTTACCGCAGCGACGGTACGCGCATAAGCCGATTAAGATCGTACGCGCCGACCAATCGCAACTGATTGCCGTTGGGCGTATAGACCAGCATGATGCCGTCATGGCTGTCCACGACATTTAGCAGGTCTACAGAACCAAAGCCAGTGGAGGAGGTCAGCAAGCTAATGCCGCCGCCGGTTTCCAGAACGTCGGCACGAGCCGTATTGGAATTGCCGGGATGAAAAGCCAGCAAGGCGGCCAGCAGCAGGGCGGTAACGGTCAGCAGCCCGATGATAGCATGTTGAGATTTCATTTTATTACTCCGCAAATGTTATGGTCTTACAAAATGTTTCCTGATGCGGGAAACCGGAATTATGTTCTTCGGTCTTAGCGCATCCGCAGCCGCGCACGTTTAAGATCGGCGCTGACGTTGTAGGGGGCCAGCCAATGGGTTCCTGGGAGGTTATTGGCGGGCGTAATTTTGGCGGTAAGAATGCCGGTGTCCTGATTGTAAACATACACAATTCCATTCATTTGATCAGCACCTGAGACGATCAGATAATGGCCACCGCGGGCCACCTGCGCCCGGGCCGTTGCCGATGACCAGCCCATACGGGCCAGCACGCCGACACCCAGCACCGCATTGACGCCCAGCAGGCCGATGATGAGGAGTTTTTTTCCGTTCATGGTATTTCTCCTGTTAAGGAACTGAACTTTTTTGCCAGCACTGTGCTGTATGTTTCCGATGCTCAGGCATCCCGCCCGCCGCGACGTTTGCCGCGATTGGCGCTGCGCATGGCGACCGCCACCACGCCGGCAAAAGCAATAAACGCAATGAGATAAACCGGAATATCGCTACGTTTGGCGGTCATCAGCGGAATGGCCGAGCTGATGTCCTTGCGCGCCACCTGCGCGAAACTGACCGCCGGAGCCGTCAGACACACTGCCAGACAAACCGGTATAACCCAACGATAGCTGATCCATGAAAATTTCATATCAATGATGATAAACCCCGCAACCGCCAAGTCAAGGCTATGCCACCGGAAGTCAGGATTTAGTTAGCCGTTCATGGCCCATCGGGCGGGCGGGGTTACGAGGGTTTTAATACGGCATCTCGGAGAGGCTCTTAGCGACGCTGGCGGCAAAACGCGTTGTGTTTGTGCGCTGTGATCCGCATCTTGGGGACATTGCGGTATGATCTCAAGGATGTTCATCCAGCAATCGCGATGCATGAAATTATTGTCTTTGTCCCGCGGAAGGCTCATCGGGGCGGTGTTGTGCGCGTCATGGATTATTTCGGTTCCGCCATTGTTTTTGTCAGCCAGTGCGGCACCTGCACCGGTGGTTGTGCCTGCCCGACCTCTGTTAATTGGCGGCAAACCAACAAGCGTCACGGGCGGGAGCCTCCGATTTACCGGTACGGTTCACACCCGTGGGAAAGAATTCATTTTATCAGCGTTGGGACACTTTCATGTTGCCGCTTCCACCCTGGCCTGGCCGGCGGGCAAGTCAAGCACGCTTTCCGCCAAAGCCTTCGTGGCGACGGGGCATTTGAATTTCTGGCACGACTCCGAGGGAGAAGTCCACATGCACGTCAAACACGCGGAAGCGGCGTTTGAATCAATGCGCATCAAATCTATTAACATTACCCATGGAAACGCAACTTGGTCATTGTTGCACAAGACGCTCAAAGTGTCGCTGACCAAGGCGCTATGGAAGAAATCCCCGGTTACAGCTTCCGGAACGTATAACTTCGCCACACACCGCGGCACCGGGGTAATAGTATTTCCCAACGTGCAACAGCAACAAATCTTCGCGCTTATGGTGCCGGGGCGGGTGAACATTGTGGGGCGGGGGGATATCCACGCCATATTGACCTGCGGTGCCAATGGCGTGATCACCGGCGAAATTCAACTTGTTGGAAAAACAGGGGGATTTTTACAATTGCATCAGATTCCTCTGCTGCGGAGCGTTCTGGCGGGTAGTTACGGCCAAGCGCTGGCGGCGGCGATGGCCGATGATCTTCACGATTATCCATTTACCAAAGAGGATGTGAACGTGCGGATGACAAAATCAGGCATGACATTCACGATGGATTTTGTCCGCGGCCGGGGCAACCCCATGCATCTCAAGGCCCGAAAGGTGGTCATTGACGGGAAAACCATGATTTTCCGCGCGCGGGATCTCAAGACTGTGCATCTGGTAATTCCGGTGTTACATCTGACGGCTCAAAGGCTGGCGGCGATTATCCAGCGATTTTCCCAAGCGACAAAAACGCGATAAGTTTTTTGCATCGCCGGTGCGTGCGGGCGGCGGCGACA
>DAHVEJ010000085.1 GCA_027313145.1 Phycisphaerales bacterium
GTCGGCTCGATCCTCCGCCGCGCATACGGGACATTTCAGACCCATCGCAATCCCGGCCATTACTCGGACAGGCTCCTGGGATATTTATATTACTAGCCCCCCTCCATGATGCGCCAGCCTGCGTTGCAGCGTGCGCACGGAAATTCCGATAGCACGGGCGGCTTTAGTCCTGTTGTTGGAAAATCGCGACATCGCGGCGTCAATGGCCTGCTCTTCGAGTTGAGCCAGCGTCTGCGGCGGCGCAGCGTCGCCGAGCGGCGCAACTACGCTGGCGTTGCCATCAAGGTTCGTGGCGTTAATGGGATCCACTGCTGCGGTCGCCCCGGCCGCCTCTGATCCTGCCAAAGGTTTGGCGATCTGAGCTGGAAAATCGCTAATGACCAAGGTGGTTTTGGAATCATCAGAAAGCACCATGGCACGCTCGATGACGTTCAGTAGCTCCCGGACATTCCCGGGCCAACGGTAGCTTTGCAGGGCTGCTAAGGCGGCGGAATCAATAGTGTCGATTAAGCAGTGATTTTGCGCATTGACGCGTTCGATAAATGCTCGCACCAGCAGGCCAATGTCGTTCACACGTTCACGCAGGGGAGGCATGCGAATCGTGATAATATTGAGGCGATAGTAGAGATCTTCGCGGAATTGGCCCTTGGCCACCATCGTCGGCAGATCGCGGCTGGTGGCTGCCAGCACGCGCGTATCAACTTTAATTTCCCGATGCCCGCCTAAAGGGGTGACCACCCGATTTTCCAAAATGTGCAGCAATTTGGCTTGCAGCGGCAAGGAGCAGTCACCGATTTCATCGATGAATAACGTGCCACCCTTTGCGGCTTCGAAATGGCCTATACGCGACCCCGTGGCTCCGGTAAATGCACCTTTTTCATAGCCAAATAATTCGCTTTCCATCAGAGATTCAGGCGTTGCAGCGCAGTTGATGGCGATGAATGGACCCGCGCTGCGGGGAGAATTTCGGTGAATGGCTTGTGCCGCAAGGTCTTTACCCGTTCCGGATTCTCCTAAAATCAGAACGGTGCTGAAGGCGTGGCTGGAGCGGGTGATCAAATCGAAAACTTCCAACATTGCCGATGAGCGACCGATCAACCCCTCTTTAAAACCATCCACTTCTTTCATGGGTTTGGCCTTTTCTTCCTGTTGGCAGGCCTGTACCAGTCCCATGAGTTTAGACAGTAGAAGTTTGGCATCCTCAAGCGTGTCCCTGACGTGACGCCCTCCAACGGCGATGGCTTCAAGCAAAGACGCGGCGGACTGCGTTTCATGAATCCGGGGCACCGGCGTTCCGGGAAAATAATTCTGCCAGTGTTCGTTAATATCCATGCCTGAAATGTCGCCGGAAATGATTTGGGCGATCACGCAGTCGATCCCCGCCTCGACAAAACGCAAAGCCTTTTCGGCAGAGTCTGTCGGTTTGACGTTAAACCCCGCATTGGTCAGCAGACTCTCGAGTGCAGCCCGCTGCGCGGGATTATCTTCAATAACGAGAATTTTATATTCATCGGTGGTCTTCATGTCTTGGCTGCTCCAAAGTGGGCGGCGCGGAATACATAAATTGGCGACCCACTGTCTAACACAAGAAGTGGGGCCATTGTTCCCATCTTGACCCGCAAATGAAGTGACTTTACATCTGTTGCACTGATAATACGAAAAGCCGGGAATACCATTTTGCAAGGGTATTCCCGGCTGGTGAAAATCAGATCATGCATTCATCATAATGAATCCATTCATCGTGAACTCCATTAGAGAGCTTTGTGACGAAACTTCAGGCCGCCAACTACAGCCATGCCGGTCAACGTCAGAAGCGTGGGCCAAAATGCCGCAGGAAGCGGAGCTGCAGCCGTCGGTACGACACCAAGCCCCGGAACATCAACCTGTTTCTGGGTGAGATCCGTTTGACCATTGGGTGAACTGGATGTCACATTGGTTGCCGCCTGAGTGGTGTAATTAAGCCCGGGGCCGACCACCTCGTTGGAAGTGGTGGAAACCACAGTGATATAACCCAAGGCTTCCGATCCGGCAGCGGACGTATAGGTTGTTCCGGTATAAACCCACTTATAGGTGCCACCATTGGCACTGGTATCTCCGGCACTGCCAAACGATCCCAGTATCCCGGTGTTGGTGATCGTCAAGCTCGGTGTCGAAACCAGGGAGGAACCGGGGCCATTCAACTCCAGGCTGATAAAGGCCTGATTGGTCGATTCCGCACCCAACAAGGTAGTTCCTGCCGCACCAAACGTGAGATAATAGGTAAAATCATACGTTCCGGCGACGGAACCATGGGTGGCCACAGGACTGGCCGAAGTCAGGACGATTTCCGCTTGCGCGGTCTGGGCGGAAGCGGAGATCATTCCGGCGCACGCCAAGGCCGCCGTAAGAGCGAGGCTAATTTTTGTATACGTATTCTTCATGGTAACATTGTCCTTTTCCAAATATTTTTGGGATTGCCAACGCGTTTCAATCGATGCGCAATATGCCAAAAACTTAACCAAGCCGGACTGTAATGGCCGTACAATTGGAACAAACCAATTAGAAAATACGGACAGAATTCCGGCAACATTAAATCAACATTCAAACCATTGCTTAAACTGTGGTGCACCACAACAAGGCAGGCTTCGAACGCTGAAGAGAGCAAATTCCTATATAAGCGTCCCCACTGCTTAACTGTTGTTGGAGCGTAGAGCCAACAGCAAAGTTAAGCGATATGTAACAATAGGCGTGGCTTCTGGTGAAGTCAAATAATTAAATCAAATAATTCAATCCTCCGCGTGATTTTCTAAAAGCGGACAACTATGTCCGATGTTCCGCATTTTCAGCAGGACAAAACGCCACCTGGGAGATGATTCAGCAGGGGAAAGTTTTGCATTTCATTTCCTGGAATTATCAGCTTCTGCAGGGTCATCCTCTTTAAGTTCCGTGTGCGCGCTGGAATTCATATCCAGTTTGACCACGTCATAGTGGAAAAACAGTGCCACCGTCCAGTCGATGATCACCCGTAATCGTCGCGACCAGTGCGGCATCTGCGAGAGATAATACGTCCGCCACACCCACCAGGCGGCAAACCCGCGCACCTGCAGCTTCATGACCCGGCCAATACCGTCATAATGTCCTAAGGCCGCCAGTGTGCCCAGACTCTTGTAAACAAACGGGGCCAATGGCTCACCGCGCCCGTTGCGACAGATATTGTCAGCCAACACCCGTGCCTCGCGTAAGGCGTGTTGTGCCAACTGCGGATATGGCTTGCCTTCAGGATCGGGTATCCAGGCACAATCCCCGATTGCCCATATCTCAGGCCGCTGCTGGCATTGCATCGTGGGCTGCACAACAATGCGGCCATGCTGCGTGGGAATGGGAAGTTCGGCCAGCAACGGATGCGATCCCAGTCCGGCGCACAACAGCGTAAGGTTGGCGGGAATAAAGGTTTTATCCTTCAGCGTTACGCCTTGGGGGCTAATTTCCGCAACCGGCGTATTTATGCGGATTTCCACACGTCGCTTTTCCAAAACGGTTTTGGCAAAGGCCGCCTGTCCGTTCGGCATTTCTTTTAGAAATGTTGCACCTGCCTCGCACATCAGCACTTTGATTTCCTCATAACGAATATGCTGATATGTATCACAAATATTACTAAGAAATTCTGTTAATTCCCCCACCAGTTCCACGCCCACCAGGCCGGCACCAATGACCACAATAGTTAGTAGCTGTTTTTTGCGGGCCGGATCGCTTTCCACATCAGCTTGTTCAAATGCGTCAATAATCCGATTGCGCAGCGCAATGGCGTCGGCAAGGGTCTTAAAGGCCATGGCGTGTTCTGATCCGGGAATAATTGCACGATTGGTTATCCCGCCAACGGCCAATACCAGTTGGTCATACTCCACGTGATAGCGGTGGCCGCCCGACTGATGAAGGGCGTCAATCCGATGTGATTCAACATCTATATGCGTTACGTCCGCCATGATAAATTGCGTGCGATTCAGGAGTTGGCGGATCGGGCACACGACATGTCGCGGATCCAATACTCCTGAACCGGCTTCAAATAACAGCGGGGTTATTAACAGATAGTTATCCCGGCTAATCAAGGTAATGTCCATATCTTGCGCAGATGCGGTAGCTTTTTCCAATGCCGCGGCCGTGTAAACGCCGCCAAAACCGCCCCCCACAACGACCACCCGATTTTTATGAGTTGGCGCATTCATCGCAGGCGCTCCTTGAGATGATCGCCCACGCGCAGGGCATTGGCCATGGCCGTCAGCGAGGGATTCACCGCTCCGATACTGGGAAAAAAGCTGGTATCCACAACATATAAATTATCCAATTCATGGGCTTTGCAATGAATGTCCAACACACTGCGGGCCGCATCGGTGCCAAAGCGGATCGTGCCTGATTGATGCGCCACGCCGGCAATCGGAATGCTCTTACTCATGTAAAGATGATTAGGAATCAAGTGGGGGGACAGCGCAGCGTGCCCCAGTAGAATTTTCAGTTTTTCCCGCAATCTGTGCGTTGCCTCCTGGTTGTTAAAGGTGTAATTAAGCCCAATGCCACCCTCTTTATTAAGCGTCACCCGATTGTCAGGCATGGGCAGGTCTTCGGTGGTAAGCCAGAAATCTACGCTGTGGGTAGCCATCTCGGTAAGTACAAAGCCGGGAGCGAAGGTTCCGGCATCGGCGCGGAACATAGGCCCCCGGGTTTTCCCGATCATTTGGATGTTACCAAGCGGGAAATCAAAGTCATCGGCCTTGAAATAAAAATCATTGCAGGAAAGTGTCTTTTGAAAAATCGTGTCATTGGGGCGTCGGGAGAGTGCCACGACGGCATCAGAGTTATGAAACATAAAATTTCGTCCCACCTGGTCAGACCCATTTGCCAAGCCATGCGGATGCTGATCATTGGCGGACAGCAGCAATATGCGAGCCGAATTGGATGCACCGGCTGACAGCACTATAATATTGCCGGAAAATGCTATTTTTTCGCCCTGATGATCCACGAGAACGCGCGTAACCTCCCGGCCGCTGGGACTGGTTTCCAGTTTGTAAACCGATGCATCGGTAAGCAACGTGACATTGGGATGTTCCAGAGCCGGCCGAATGCAAATATTTTCCGCATCGCATTTGGCCAATACCATGCAGGGAAATCCATCGCAACTGTTACAGCGAATGCACTTGCCGTTGTGCATCTGGGCTTCATTAAGCATAACGGCGGTGGGCGCGTGAAAAGGATGATATCCTTCCCGCTTCCAGGCATCGGAAATGCCCTCGATTACCGGCTCGTGGCTTATGGGCGGAAAATTATAAGGGCCGGAGGATGGCCCTTCCGTCGGGTCCTCTCCGCGCAGGCCATGGACTTGATAAAGCTGTTCCGCCCGAAGGTAATAGGGTTCAAAGTCCTGGTAGGAAATCGGCCACGCAGGGGAAATCCCGCCATGATGTTGAATTTCACCAAAATCGGCCGGACGCAGGCGAAACAGGGCGGCTCCGAACATTTTAGTCGCCCCGCCCACAAAGTAATGGACGCCTGGTTGAAACGGTTTGTCGTCTTTGTCATGCCAGATATCTTTGGAAACATATCGGTTATCAACAAAGACCTTCTGTGCGTCCCAATTATCCACTTCGCGTGGTAACCACCCGCCACGCTCCAGAATCAAGATGCGCTTTCCAGTGGAGGCCAGGTGATGCGCCAGCGTGCCACCGCCGGCACCGGAACCAATAATGATAAGGTCGTAGTCTTGTTGCGCGTTCATGCAATACCTTTCAGGTTGTAGAATCGAAATCAGGGACATCAACACTTGTCCCCGGCAGGCAATGGCACGGGTGCAAGGTTGGAATGGTTGTTGAGTGGTTCAGTCGCAGACAAAGCCGGGAAGGGTCGGGCTCAAAAAGGCGATGAACTTCCACCGCCGCCAGCATCCCCAGAACCGGCGCGGTGTAATAAATCCACCAGCCCGTCCAGATGTCGGCAACGATGGCGGAACTGAAAGTGCGGGCCGGATTCATGCTAAATCCGGAAAGCGGCACTTCAATCGTTACAAATACCATGATAAGTATTCCGATAAACACGCCGGTAAGTTTAACGAGTTTCGGAAACTTATTGAGCAACAACACCGTTGCGACCAAAATGAAAGAAATAACAAATTCTCCACCCCATGCTCCCCAAATTCCCCATATTCCCGGCACGGTGACAACATACCGCACCGACGGGTCTTGCACGACGGAGCCAAATACCAGTGCGGAATATAAAACGCCCAGCGTACCGCCGACAAATTGCCCGATGGCATATCCCAAGGCATCATAAGCTTTGATTTTCCCCAGCCACAGGAAACTTAATGTGAACGCCGGATTAAAGTGCGCCCCGGAGCGCTTTCCCCACGGGCAGTAAATCAAAATCACCGCAGTTCCACCCATGGCCGCGCCTATGACCACGCGCCGCAATATTGGCGAGCTTACAATATGAGCAACCGGGGAGTTCGGCGCATCCATCAGAACAGTGGCCGCAGTCGCCGAGACCATAAAACAACCCAGTAAAAACCCCTCAATAAGAAAAAGGGGCCAATCGCGACGCAGCGTTTCTGACAAGGTTAGGGATTTGGCGGTGGCCACTGTTCCAGGGCCAGGTTCGACGCCACCGGCCCCGGATTTACCGGGCGGAAAGCTTTCTTTCAATTGGTTTGCCGTCACTGCTGACATTATTACGCTTGCCTCTTAATAACAACTCTATCGTCCTGCCACAGCCTGATATTAAGCGACAGTGACAGGCAGTGCCTCCATAACCGGATCAACGGGTGCGCACCCGAGCCACCCGCCGGTAAATCCAGCTCGATGCAGTCCCCGTACCAGGGCCGGACATTGGCGCATCAGTCGCCAAAGCAACCCGGAGCGAAAATTTTCAATCATTAAGACAATGGGGCCTTGGTTGAGACCACAATGCCATGGTGAATACCAATATGGTGATTTTGCCGTTGTGCCCGGAAACGTTGCGTTGAAGGTGGACTTGAACCCATAGGTGTTGCCAACGCGAAGATTTAGTGTGTCAAAATGGTCGATTGCAGGCAATACAATTTCCGGTGCAAACGGCAGTGACGCGATGACCGCCCAGGGTGCCAGAGTACCATCATCCGGCCCGTCGGGTATGCCGCGCCCAACGTAGCCCAGGAATTGACGTTTTTTGCCGCCTATTTTACGCGTCAACGGCCCGGGGCCAAGGCAGGCGGTAATACCCCAGCAATTTTCACCATATCCTTTAAAACCCAGGGGATTTTCAATGGCATATTGGCGTTGCGCGTACGTAGCGCGGCGACTGTTCTCAAAGTAATCAATGCTTTTCGACCGCATGTAAGAATCCTGGATTCCTCGGAAGTCTGTCCAGATATGTGAAAGCTGGTGGGTAAATAGCGGGCCGGAATATACAAATTCGAAATCGTATACATTTCTCCAAGTATAAGTCGAGGCCCACGCCGCATAACTTTCCTGTGCCAGAGAAAAACTCGGTGTGCCCAAAGCCAGCAGGTACAAGATTAGTGCCTCGTCATATCCTTCCCAGCGATAGGGCAGAAAGCCATTTTCCGGGGTCCAACCGTGCGTCACCGTTAAGCCGCTATTGGCCGCCCATCGCCAGTCCACGCGTTCGTAAAGTTCCTGGGATAAAGCGCGAATCTCCTTCTCTGCCGCCGCGCCTCCAGAGAAATAGGCCCCGGCCAGCAGCATTCCGGCGATCAGCAGTGCTGTATCGATGGTTGACAATTCACATTTCCAGACGCGTTTTCCGGTGCGCATATCAAGAAAGTGATAATAAAATCCCTTATATCCTGTGGCATCAACCTCTGTGCCCTGGGCGCTTTTTCGGAAAAATCGCAGGGTGGCCAGCGTGAGCTTAATGGCCTGGCTGCGGGTGATAAAGCCTCGTTCCACACCCACCGGATATGCGGAAAGCGCCAGACCTACCGCAGCAATACTGGCGGGTGCCCCTTTTTTAACCGTATCGGCTACCAGCCCATTGAGATCATTAACCTCATGAATAAAATAGCTGAACGTTTGCCGTTGAATTTCTTCAAGTTTGTCGGTACGTGCTGGGGCCTGCCTCATGATGTAATCTCTCCGCTAAATGGTTCCGGCGTTGTCTGCAGGGTAATAGCCGCCACACTCTGTGGAGGCATGGTGAAGTTCAGATGTACAGTTCCCTGTTGACGTGTCCAAGGTTGCGCCGTGCGCATGATCTGGGAGGCCGCGTGCAATTGTTCGACTTCCCGGACACTTGGAAACTTCGGTTCGCCCATTTCCATCCAGAGTCGCTTGGCGTTCGCGTGATCCTGATCAATGCGTTCGATCCATCCAATGCGCGGAGGATCTATGCCCGCCAGCGCGACATGCACATTCTCACAATCGATCTGATGGCGGGGTAGCGCATGGTTGCACACCAGGACGGTCACCGCACCAGGTTTCCCTACCACCCACACATTAAGGGTCTGGTGCAGTCCATCCACCAGAAATTCTTCAGTGCCCAGGCGGTGCAGCAGTTCAAAGGCCCGGAAGGATGGTTTGGCAACACCTTGGAGGGTCAAGAGGCCGAAGCCTCCTTGGAATGGCCGTCCGGGGAAATAGTTTTCCTCAAATATGTCGCTGAATGTCCAGAAACTGTAGCCTTGCACTAAACCTCTGGCTTCCATCATGGTTTTGACGACCACGCAGGCGGTATACGGATCATCGTGCAGTGAATCGCGCGGATTGGAGGATGCATTCCATTCCGTGTAATAAACCGGCCGCCCCCGGGCTTTTCGGTGCGTGTCCTGGGCGCGTTGCCGCATCCAACTGCGCTGGCTGTGTTGTAGTTGGGTCAGGGTGTCTTCCCCGATGCTGCCCAGAGCGTCGGTAGGATAATGATGCGTGCTGACAAAATCGGCGGGCAATTGATGCTGGTCACAGAAATCAAGAAATTCCGTAACCCATTGATCATTGGCGGTCGCCGGACCACCCACCCGCAACTGATCATCCACTTGCTTAATTGCCTCGACAGTATACCGATAAAGCTTAAAGTAATCAGCCTGCGTACCGGTCCAGAAGGCCGCAAGATTCGGCTCGTTCCATACCTCAAAGAACCAGGTGCGCACTTGGGCCACTCCGTAGCGCTCTACCCAGTGGGTAAAGATGTCTCTGATCAACGTGGCCCACTGCTTGTAATCCCTGGGCGGTGTGACATTGGCCTGATATTTGAAAACCACAGTGTTGCCGGAAGACAGGGCCGAAGGCATAAAACTTAATTCTAAAAAAGGCTTCATGCCAATGGACAGCAGAAAATCAAGAATTTGGTCCACATTAAAAAATGAGTAAAGCAAACGCCCTTGTTCATTGACCAGCGTGCCCATGTCGTCACTTAACAGATCATGAAACCGCACGTGACCAAAACCTAATTCCTTATGGCAGCGCTGCAACTGCTTTTGCCAGTCCGCCCGCAACGCCATAGGAGCGTGGTCACTGCCGACTGTGTGTTCCCAGAAATGGGGCAACGCCCCGATGCTGTGTGAACAATCGCAACGAAAATCCACGACCGCCATCAATTGTCCTTTCGGCTTCCAACCTCCCGGACCATCCAATAAGAATCCCGGGCACCCCACACAATCACGGCAACCAAGTCCGTGTTCCAACAGGGTAGCCCTGGCCAAGTGCGGGCGGCACAACCTTAAAGACAACGATTATGCAATCCCCTTGCCACGTAAACATTTTCCAGAAGAGTTGATTTTTTCCCCGATTATTGGATGGCTTGAAAAAAACGTTGGCCAATCTGGCCGGTACGTCGGTGCCGGTGGTGTCAAGTTGTCGCGGTCGGCGTTTGGTGATTGTTACTGTGGACAATTCCATTAAATAGCCGATGATGGTGGGGAATTATGACCCGGGGCTGTAGCGCTCCGGTACGAAAGGATTAACAGCGGTATGAAGACAGTAGTTCACGTCACCCATGAAGCAGTTCAAAAAATCGGCGGCATCGGGGCGGTGCTTCATGGCTTGTTGACCGCCAAATATTATGCGGAACATGTGGATCGCAATATTCTGGTCGGGCCCCTTTTTAATACTGACGGCCCGGCTGAGTTACGACTGGGCCATGACGGCGAAGTGCTATACAGTTCCATGGACGGCTTGATCAATCATCCGTTGGCCGGTGCCCTGGCGGAGGTGGAGCGTAAATACCACGTGGAGTTAATATACGGGCGCAAAGCTTTTCATGACAAATTCACGGGTATAACATCGCACCCGGAAGTTCTGCTGATCAATGTAAATCATTTTGATCAGGCCCGCATTGGCATGTTTAAGTTTCATCTGTTTGAAAAGTTTGGCATTGAATCCAACTGGTATGAATATATCTGGGATTATGAGCAATATCTGCGTATCGCCGAGCCGGCCATTGATGCCCTTCTGGCCATCGGGTGCGGCAGCGTGCAGCACCCGGCAGTGATTTTTTCCCATGAATATATGGGAATGCCCACGGCGCTGGCGGCGCGCCTGAACGCCCCGGCCCAATTCCGCACGATCTTTTACGCCCATGAAGTGGCCCCGATGCGCCGGATTGTGGAATCACATCCGGGGCAGGACATCGCCTTTTATAACGCCATGCGCCAGGCCACGCGCGAAGGGCTGAACGTTAATGATGTATTTGGTTCGCAGAAATTCTTTTACAAATATCCGCTGGTGGATGCCGCTAAACATTGCGACAATATTTTCGCCGTGGGCGATTATGTTGTGGATGAATTACGATTTCTGGATTCGGCATTTAAGCATAAGAATATTGATCTGGCGTATAACGGCGTTCCGGCGTTTGAGCTATCGCTGGAAGAAAAGATGGCCTCACGCAACCGCCTGCAACATTATTGCGAAACGCTGCTGGGTTACCGGCCTGACTTTGTGCTCACGCACGTCACCCGTCTGGTATTATCCAAGGGGTTGTGGCGCGATGTGCGCGTGATGGAACATCTGGAAAAATTATTGCGGCATGAAAACCAATCCGCCATCCTGCTGGTGCTTTCCACCGAAACTTCCGGCCGGCGCACCGATGATGTACAAAATATGGAAGCCTCATACAAGTGGCCCACCGCGCACCGCGAGGGCTATCCGGACCTTACCGGAGGTGAGGCCGCATTTTATGCCGGCGTGCAGGAATTCAATGCCCGCAGTAGAAATGCTAAAATCATTTACATCAACCAGTTCGGCTTTGATCGCCGAACCTGTGGCGACCGTATGCCCGCCGATATGGAATTTATGGACATCCGGCATGGATCGGATCTGGAATTCGGGCAATCCGTTTATGAGCCGTTTGGCATTGCGCAAATTGAACCGATATCTTTTGGCGCGATATGCGTATATACCGCCCTATGCGGATGCGCGGGCTTTGTGCGCCATGTCGCGGGACCAGCCGGCACAGAAAACGCCATTGAAGTGGATTACACGCAATCCAACGAAGTGCATCCCCACTCGATCGAAGATTGTCTGCTGATTGATCGCGCTAATCGCGAGTATATAGAAGGTACGGTTGCCCAGACGATTGCGGCGGAAATACATCGGCGATTGCCCCGATCCCCAGCGCAGTTTGAGCGTCTTCTGCGACAAGGCTACAAACTGGCCTCACGCATGAGCTGGGAAGTTGTCGCGCGGGATTATGTCCTGCCGGGCATAGAAAAGGCATTGGCCCAACCGACGGCGGTCATTAGGCAGACGGCTGCGGTATAGCACTACGCCGCGCGGAGGGGGTTAATCAATCGTGTAGATCGCCGTGCAGCCCGGTGCTTCGGTGATGGCTATACTGCAAAGTTTGGCTGGCGGTGGGATTTTTGGAGCCAGCAACTCGGCCAGCCGCTGGGCCACCCGTTCCGCACTGGGATTTATCGTGCGATCAAACGGGGAAATATCGTTAAGGCAGCGGTGATTCCAGGGATCGCAGATTTCCTTGAGAGATCGTTCCAAATCGTGAAAATCCAGGACCGTATCAATGGCATCGAGTTGTCGTGACGCCACGCGGGCGGTCACACACCAGTCGTGCCCGTGCAGCGGCTCCAAGGCTCCGCCGGGCAATCGCAACTGGTGCGAAGCGCAAAATGTCGCACGTACTTCAATGGCAAACATCGGTGGTTACCCTGTAAGCAACTAACGTGACAGTTCAGAGCCGCGCTTAACCGCGGCAGCCAATGCGGCGGCGATGATATCAGCGAAGCGTTGGCTGGCCATGGTATTAATGGCGGCTTCCGTAAATCCGCCAGGGCTGGTGACTTTACGCCTTAACTCTGATGCGGAATCTTCGGATTCTTCCAAAAGCCTTCCCGCCCCGATCATGGTTTGCCGGGCCAGCAATTGGGCATCAGCGGGAGGTAGCCCTAAACTCACAGCGGCGGCCGTCATTGCTTCCGCTAGGTAAAACACGTATGCCGGCCCCGATCCGGATAAACTTGTCACGACATCCATCAGCGACTCCGGCACGGTGGCAACCGTGCCGCAGGCCCCGAAAATGCTGACGGCAAACCGCATATCCACACCGGTCGCGGCGCTGCCTTGGCAAATACCGCTGGCACCCGCCCCCACAAGCACGGGGGTATTGGGCATGACCCGCACCACCCGAACACCAGGTCCGAGTTGCTTTTCAATAAAACCCGTAGAGACCGCCGCCACGATGGAAATAATAAGCGTGGAGGGGTCCAAGGCAGGCTTGATCTGCTGCAAAGCTTCCTCAATTTTCTGCGGCTTGACCGCCAGGAGAATGGATTCCGATTGACCAACCACTTCAGCGGATTCAGCCGAAACGGCAATGCCCAATTCTCCGGCGAGCAATTCACGCCGCGGGGCGGAGGGATCAGCGATAAATAATTCCGTCGGCTTAAAAAGTCCGGCACTGATCCCACCACGGGCAATAGCTTCCGCCATGTTGCCGCCGCCGATGAAGCCGAGTTTATACATTTTTTCGTTCATATGCTGCCTCATTTGTTAGCTTTCATGAAAAGTAATAATTTGCTGCGTTGCCTTTTTTAGGGCCTTAACAAGCTCGATCCCATCCGGTGCCGGTAAAGCTGCGAATGCCTGAAAGTCATGCTCCGCCGGAATGCTTATTCTTGCGTCTTTTTCTTGCCAAGGGTCTTCCGAATTCGGAACCCCGTCTTTTAAGGAGGCGAGAGACTCAATGAGCGGGTCCAGCATGCCGGCAAGCTGGATAAGTTGCCCAAATTCTCCTTTTTGCTGCTTTGGGATTTTTCCGCTTGACTCCGCCCCTGCCTTCCGCGGCAGATATATCTGCTCAACGCCTTGATTGAGGTCAAAATGCCGATGCGCTAATTCTGTGGCCACTTTCAGTCGTTGCGATCGTTGTGGGCGATGCCCATTTTTTTTAACTGCCACTCGAACCAAAGCACAATCTCCATATCAAAGTTCTCATTTTACGGGAAGGCGCATGCAAAAACCATTAAATCCCGTTCTGCCGTTGAAGCATGTTCTACCATATCCGATCAACACCGTATTGATCGAAGATTTTGTCCTTTCCAATAATGGCCATCGATTCGATATGCGCCTGGGCGATGAGCATGCGGTCGAAAGGGTCATGATGGTCTCCAGGCAGTTCTCCGGCGTGAACAGCATGATTGATCGTCATAGCCAAGGAATCAAAGCCTTCTCGTTCCAAGGTGCCGCTGAAATCCGTCAAAAGATACTCCGGAACCTTCAGTTTTCCGGCACGCACTTTGATCGCGATTTCCCACGCCGACGCCGCACTTACATACAATTGGTTGCTCGTCAAACTTATTGTATGGCGCGCCCGTTGCGATAGTGACGGATGGTCAATCAGCCAGCATATCAAACAGTGCGTATCCAAAAGAGCTTTCAATCTTTCTTCTCCCAGAGTGCCTGTTGATCCGGCGTCAACGGATCGAACGCCCCAGGCTTTATCACAATCTGTCCCTTAAATGCACCGGGACGTCGGCGTCCACGCTCTTTGATCGCAATTAACCGCACCACCGGATCGCGTCCGCGTTTGATAGTTATCTCTTCACCGCGCTCCACGCGCGCAATGATCTCGGATAGATGTGTTTTGGCTTCATGAACGGTTACGAACTTCATAATATAACTCCGGAACCACACGCAATGGCGGCTTGGGCCAAGGCCAAGTTATATAGCTAACGTAGATTAGCTAACAAGGCGGTCACCGTCAATAAGAAAAAGGCACAAGAAAAAAGGCCCGGCTGGATATACTGGCCGGGCCTTTGGAGTTCCGTTTGATAGGTCGCACGCTCGGCTTCGCAACCTCTTGATTGCTGTGCAGACCGGCCCATGGGCCAGATCAAACTGGGAGATTAGAAAGTCGTCAGGGTGTTGAGCCATTAATCCATAGGGCTTCAGTGCGTGCTCCGGGAAATCCTTGGTATTGAAAGTGACGATTACCTCGGCACGGGCAACGATAGCGGCTGCCAGGACGTGCCGGTCATTTTTGTCCGGCAAATTCAGGCTGTCAATCAAGTGATCATACCCGACGACCAGACAGTCCGGCACCGCCTGATCCATCAGTTGCCGTGTTCGCGCCAGTTGTTCTGGTTTGATGTGCCTGTTGTTGTCTAACACGTTTCTGATCCATTCATTGTGAATCTGGTCGGTCCAGCGGGCGCGGAAAATACCTTCACCACTAAGCTCCAGAAGAATGTCGCGCAAAGGTGCCGAATAAAACGCGCAAGAGTCAACGACGGCTGTGAAAGTGTCCATTCACTGGTAGCCCATCTTGAGATCTTGAGCCTGCCGGACTAACTCGTCCATCGCACGGTTATGGTTGCTGCGACACTTTTGCTTATAATCCATCAGATCTTTGTATGCAATGCGGCGATGGGTCCCGACGATCTGGAAGGGGATGCGTTTTTTTTCCAGCTCTTTGATGAGAAATGGCCGTGACACCCCCAGAAGTTCTGCGGCCTGTTGGGTGGTTAGTTGAGCGTGGATCGGCATAAGAGTGACGGCGTTGCCCTGACTCATTTCCGTCAGAATCCTCATCAGGAGCAAGAAGGCCGATGACGGCAGACGAATTGTCTGCCCTTTGCGCGTGTCGGCCGCGGTAACTCGGACTTCCACTGTACGTGGTGACGCAGCGGCCAATGGGGCCAGTTTGCGGCTGGACTCCTTGGCAATCTGCGTATCTTCGCTGGTAGGCAGTACAGGTTCTATAGCCAAGGTGTTCATATAAGGCTCCATTAATCTTATTAATGATTGTATCGGCTGGATTATTAAAAGCAATAAACAAAACTAACGCAATATTCGAAACGTGAAAGGGAAGGCGTGGCGACAAAGTAATCATGGACATGAACGTGTGACACGGAAAGCCATTTAATACGTCATTATGCTTTGGAATTGCCCGGTACGTCAGACGACCGCGCCGCCAACAAGAAAAAGGCCCGGCGGGATATATCTGCCGGGCCTTTGGAGTTCAGTTAGGGGGATTGCATGCTTCGACTTACTTGGTCGAATAGCTGCCGCCGGTGGTGGCTTTTACCACCGCCTGGGCGGCCGCCAACCGGGCGATGGGCACCCGATACGGGGAGCAACTGACATAATTCAACCCCACGCGGTGGCAAAATTCCACCGAGGCCGGATCGCCGCCGTGTTCACCGCAAATGCCGACCTTCAGGTCGCTACGGGTGCTGCGGCCTTTCTCGATGGCAATTTTAATCAGTTGGCCGACGCCTTCCTGATCCAGCGAATTGAACGGATCCTTGGGCAGGATTTCCAGTTCAACATATTTGGGGACGAAAGACGCCACATCATCGCGCGAAAAGCCGAATGTCATCTGCGTGAGATCGTTGGTGCCGAAGCTGAAGAATTCCGCTTCTTTGGCGATCTGATCGGCGGTAATGGCGGCACGCGGCAATTCAATCATGGTGCCAACCTTGTAATCCACTTTCTTGCCGGCCTTGGCAAACACTTCATCCGCCACGGCCCGCACCCGCGGCAAAAGGAATTCGAGTTCCTTTACGGTGTTGACAATCGGAATCATGATTTCGGGGTAAACTTTCACACCCTTCTTGGCCACTTCAACGGCGGCCATGAAAATCGCCCGAACCTGCATTTCCTGAATTTCCGGGAAGACCACCGCAAGGCGGCATCCGCGGAAGCCAAGCATCGGGTTGGATTCATGCAGTTCCGTAACGCGCCGCTTGATACGATCCAGCGGCACTTTCATTTGCCGGGCCATTTCGCGCTGATTTTTTTCCTCATGTGGGAGGAACTCATGCAGCGGTGGGTCCAGCAGCCGGATGGTTACCGGCAGGCCATCCATCGCTTTGAATATGCCGATAAAATCTTTCTTCTGATACGGCAAAAGTTTCTTCAGTGCGGCGCGGCGATCCTTTTCATTGTCCGCGAGAATCATTTCCCGCACGGCAACAATGCGATCACCTTCAAAGAACATGTGTTCAGTGCGGCACAGGCCAATGCCCTGGGCACCGAATTCACGGGCCACTTTAGCGTCATTGGGCGTATCCGCATTGGTGCGAACCTGCAGTTTGCGAATGGAATCGGCCCAGCCCATGAGCTTGGCGAAATCACCGGAAACCGTTGGTTTGACGGTTGGAACGGCACCGGAAAACACAATGCCTGTGGAACCATCAATGGAAATCGTATCCTTGCGGCCAAACTTGCGCGTCTTGCCGGTGGCACCTTTAATCACCACGGTTCCGGCCTTGGCGTCAATATCCAGTTCACCGCAACCGGCGACACACGGCTTGCCCATGCCACGGGCCACCACGGCAGCGTGACTGGTCATGCCGCCGGTGCTGGTGAGAATACCCACCGCCGTCTGCATACCGCCAATATCTTCTGGTGATGTTTCCTTTCGCACCAGAATAACTTTTTCGCCGTCAGCAAAGCGCTTTTCAGCTTCCTCGGCAGTGAATGCCAACTTGCCGACAGCCGCACCCGGCGAGGCCGGCAAGCCCTTGGCAATCTGATCCCGGGGGGCCTTGGGATCAAACGATGGGTGCAGCAACTGATCCAAACTCGCCGGATCAACCCGCAGAACCGCGGTGTTCTGATCGATGAGGCCTTCAGCGGCCATTTCCACCGCAACGCGAACGGCGGCGTGGGCGGTGCGCTTCCCGTTACGCGTTTGCAGCATATAAAAATGATTATGTTCAACGGTGAATTCCATATCCTGCACATCCTTGAAGTGCTTTTCAAGAATGTCCTTCACCCGCAGCAATTCCGCATACGCATCCGGCAGGGTATCGCCCATACGGACAATCGGCTGCGGCGTGCGAATACCGGCGACCACATCTTCGCCTTGCGCGTTAATGAGAAATTCGCCGTAGAATACATTTTCGCCCGTGGACGGATCACGGGTAAAGCATACGCCCGTGGCGCAATCTTCACCCATATTGCCAAACACCATCGCCTGCACGTTGACCGCCGTGCCGTTAAGACCGGAGATTTCATTGATCTGCCGATACTTAATCGCCCGTGGGCTCATCCATGATTGGAACACCGCTTTGACGGATTTGACAATCTGTTCGCGCGGACTGGTGGGGAATTTTTCTTTGGTGTGTTTTTCGTAAACTTTCAGGTACCGCTGGCAGACTTCCTTAAGCCCTTCCACATCCAGATCGGTATCCAGCTTCACTTTTCGCTGTTTTTTCACGGCAGCCAATTCGTGTTCAAAGTGATGATGGTCCACGCCCATGACCGTGTCGCCAAACATGTTAATCAGCCGCCGCCAGGCATCCCATGCAAAACGCGGATTCCCGCAGGACTTGGAAAATGGATCAATCATTTTTTCAGTCAGGCCGATATTCAACACGGTATCCATCATGCCCGGCATGGAAACCGCGGCACCGCTGCGGCAGGAAACCAGCAGAGGATTGACCGCATCGCCGAGCTTTTTGCCCAGGGCATCTTCCAGTCGCTTGATACTTTCATCAATCTGCTGTTCGAGGCCATCGGGGAACTTTTCGCCATTTTTGTAGTACGCCGCACAGCATTCCGTGCTGATGGTGAAGCCCGGAGGCACAGGCAGGCCGATGTTGGTCATTTCCGCAAGGTTGGCTCCTTTGCCGCCCAGCAGAACTTTATCCTTAGCGCTTCCTTCCGCTTTGCCATTACCAA
>DAHVEJ010000086.1 GCA_027313145.1 Phycisphaerales bacterium
CAGCCTTCCTTGGCTGGACGCTCCTATCATCACCTGTCAAGCAATTTTACGCCAGAGGCGAAAACTAAAAGACCCTGGATAATTGGGGGTGACACCCGCACTTAGCATGCGGTCGTAAAGGTTTGGGTGTATGTGTCGCGTGCGCCGCGACATTACTGCGGGGGACTGATTGAGCCGGGCGGTTGCCTCAAGCGCTTGCGCATATGCGACGCTGCCAATCTGGGTTGCTGCCGATGCGCCGGCGTCTGCGCGCAGCTCCATTTGCTGGCGAATGCGGTGTTGAAGTGCTCTCGCACCACATGCGAGTATGCAGAAAGCCACTCCCCAGCCAAACTGTCCGTTGCGTGCCGGGATCACGAGCGCCAGAAGCACCAATTGATTAAAAAGTGCACCTGTAATGGCCAGGGTAAGAACTACCCGCCGCGGTTCATTAAGATGTGTCAATTCATGAGCACCGACCGCCGCGATCTGCACATCTGAAAGTTTCTCCACGATCGCCTCCGTAAATACGACTTCGCGCGTAAGCATCCGGGCATACGCCTGACAGATATTGGAGCGTAATATCCACGCACGGCGCATCGGGACGTGCATTCTGTCCGCGACGCCTCGAATTATCGGTCCGATGCGGCCGTCCGCCAATCGCAAACAGCCAAGCCACTTTAGAATCCAGAATTCCATTCCGATGGCAAACAGTACGCTTAGTGCCACTGCGCCCACAACTACCCACCAGCCCGCATCGTAACCGCCATTCCAACTTGAGAATGCGGCAAATGCAACGGCGGCGTAGGGACATGTTTTCAAAACGAATTCGACGCACGCACCGATCAGCCGGGTCTTAAAGGAATAATCTGGGAACGTCTCACGGATCATCGCGCGGTTTCCGATCACCGCGCCGACTAGGCCGGACGTGAAGGGACAAATCAGGCTTAAGGAGGGATATACGACATGCCACGCCAAGGCCATATCCAACGGCACCAAGATGACATTAAGACGCGACGAGGCCATCGCCGGGTATAGCAATCTCGCACGCGTGGTCCAATGCTGCTCCGCACTGCGCCGCCACGGGGCCAGCGCCACGTTGTTAAGTAAACGAATCAGAACAAATCCGAGAGCGAATGTCGCTAGTGTAATGGCCAGCATAATCATGAAAGGTATTCTGCGCCGCAACCTACGAATGTCAATGCAATATCACCGAAACCGCCGCCGCCATCACGCTTGGGATTACCTTTTTGTCGGGGGCACCACGTTTGTAACGACGGTCACCGATTTCGGCCAGTCGTGGATTAATTTCCATGTCAAATTCTATGGGGAGGATATCCGTCTGATAGATTCTATGATCGACGGCATATTGAATATTCTCGGTGATTGATCACCCGTGGGTTCCATGGCCGAGAAATTCCCAACTGGACCTTGAATTTGTCGGTTTGGGCTGGAATTAGCCCTAAAACGCTGTAGCACGGGACAGCTCCCGGACGGGAGCGAAGGGGCGCTAACTCTGGAATTCGTAAAGGCAACCAAGCCGCAATATCTTCGTAAGGGCATCAAGTGCCTGGCGAGATTCCCGCAGCAATGCCGGATCAGCGAGATCCGCGGGAGCCAGAGACTCGCGATAATGTTTTTGCACCCAGCGCGTAAGCTGATCATAAAGCTGCGGCGTCAGAAGAACGCCTTGGTGCATGGCCGCGAGTTCTTTGGTGTTCAGGACAACCCGCAGGCGTAAACATGCCGGCCCCCCGCCGTTGAGCATCGACTGCCGCACATCGACAAATTCCACGCGGCTGAAAAGGTCCTGCTGCTTCAGCAGATCGATTTGCGCCCTGGCGGCTGTATGGGTTCGACACTCCTGCGGTGCTATCAAAGCCATGTCGCCGTTGGGGAGTGTGACCAGTTGGCTGTTAAAAAAATAGGTTTGCACCGCATCCGCCAGAGATAAGTTATCCTCGATAATTTCCACGAAGCGCGGCGGCGAACCCAACAGTCGGTGGCAGGCTTTTTGTATCACCGCGATGCTCTGACGATCAAATGCCTGCTGGTGGTATATCAGCACATCCAGATTCCCCATGGCCACCAAATCGGCGTGAAATGCTCCGGCGTCAATACTCTCTCCTGCACGCTGGATCCCAACGACCTGATCTTCACGAATAGCGTGCCGGTGCCGCACCGCAATACCGGCCCCTAAGCTTTGCCGAGCCGGAAAACGGTGCAGATATTCCTGCGGCTGATACGGCATGCCCGAATCAAACGCAAAGACCTCCAGGCCTTTCCCGCCATGCGAGGCGGCCAAACGCAAATAATTAGCGGCTCCTTCATCGCGTAAGGCCCATGCCGATGGCAGAGGATCATGCACCGTAAAATATCGGGTATTGGCAAACAGGGTGCGTAGAATTCGAGTATTGACGACCGGCTCGATGGACCGATGCAATTCGGATAAAAGATTAGCCGGAGTAAAATGCACTTTGCCGTCGAGCGTATCGGCGGAAGGTGATACCGTCGCCGCGTTGGCCGCCCACATCGCTGAACTGCTGCTGCAGTTGGCCAACATCAGCGGATTATCTTTAGCGGCTTTAGCGATAATAGCCTGATCTGAACCCCGAAACCCCAGCGCCCGTAAAAATGGAAGATAAGGCCGTTCATGGGGTGGCAGCACTCCCTGCGGCACACCCAACTCCATCAGGAGCCGCATTTTATCCAGTCCTTGCAGGGCCGCCTGTCGGGGATAGGACCTTCGGCCCCGATTGCGCATCGAGGCCAGATTCCCCGCAGCTAACCCCGCATAGTTATGCGTCGGGCCGACAATGCCGTCCAGATTCAATTCCATCGCTTGCATCATTGAATAAGCTCCACAATTTGCAGGCCATTCTACCCCGCCTCGCGTCTAAATTCTTAACACGCCGCATCGCCAATTTTTTCGCAGCCAACATAGCGCCACAGGCAAAGATTTTACGGCGCAGCATTTTTTTCGTTAGCCGCCCGATCCGGCAAGAGAGATGGTCCATCGGTGCCATTGGTTGATGGCACCAACAGCACAAATGCCGTCCAAGTGGGCAGCACGGCAACACCGGGAATGGCTTCCGCAATGCACGCACAGACCATAGGCCACTGAAAGCCCAGAATCAGCGCCAGTACAACTGCCGTTACCACATCCGCCAAATCATCTATCGGGTCAATAAAGCCGATCAAGCCACCACATGCCAGCCGCAGAGTATCATTGAAAATCGCGACACCCAAAGCGAGAATTTTTCTTCGTCGGGTCACGGGTCTGGAATGTATGACTGCCAGAAACGGATTCAACATACTGACAGGTTATATCAGATTGCGCGTCATTCTCCCAATTTCTGCGGCAACAGCGCTCGCCGCCGCGGGATACGGTTCAGTAAAACAAGTCCTCCCGCGGCAAGGACTACCAATCCGAGGATGGTGGGTTCCGGGACTGGATCACCGCTGATGGACATCTGGCTCCATTGCACATCGCTGTAGTTGCCGCCATTGTTATCAAAATATTGCACCTGTGTCGGCCCGCCGGAAAGCACATTTATTTGTCCGGTGAACGTCACCGCCTGCCCTGTGCCGGTATTGCCTGAAGCGGTGAGCGAATAATCTCCCAACGCATTAAGCAAGGTAAATTTGAAGATGTCATCAATTTTATAATTGTACAAAATGTTGGACTGCTGCACCGTGCCCGTAGCATCCGTAGACCAGTAGGATGATCCGCCGCCGAATGCGGTCATGGCAAACAATACTTTGCCGGAAGCGTCCAGCAACCGCCAGCCCATATTGGAATCCGCGGACGCCGGGTTTTGCGGCGTAGCGTTGTTGGCCGCGGTCTGTGCATTGTTGAGATTTAAGTCCGTGGTGAAAGTTTGACCCGCAGCCATGGCGGCGGTAAAGGGTCGCGTGGCCGTGGTGATGTCGGTATTCAGACCCGTGTCGCCCGCCGATCCGGGATAAACATAAATATCAAAGGCGGGCGTGGCGACGGGAATACCGGTGTTGCTGGTCATGATCAGGCCACCGCCACCGCCGCCCCCGCCGGAAGGTCCGGAATAATTGAAGTTCACGTTCCATTTTCCAAACCCTGATCCGGAATTATCGCCGTTAAAGGTGGAATTGGCCTGATAATTTGTAGCATTGTCGATGGCGGATGCCGCCGTTACCGTCGGCAATGCAGCCTGATAGGCGCTGACATAACCCACCTTCATATCATAGGTGCCCACGCCGGGCGTTTGATAATTGGTGTAGCTGCCGCCCACGGCCAGGTTCATGATAATATAAAAGTTCTGATCAAATGGCGCATTACTATCTCCAGCCGGCGCGCTGGACGGTACCGTCCAGCCACCCGATTGGGTTTCATACAAGTTCCCATCGACATACCAATTCAGCTGCACCTGTGTGCCGCCGGACCCGTTAGAAATCGGCTCCCATTGCAGATCGTACGTATGCCAGGAGGTTGTGGACTCATTATTTGGCAGGGTATAGACCTGATATTGCGTGTTCTGGCTGTTGTAACTGGTTCCCGAATGCAGGCTCCCCTGAACCTGATTGGTACCGGAACCTTGCGATTCCAAGACATCAATTTCACCGGATTGCGGCCAACCACCATAGACGGAATCTGTCGGCATCATCCAGATCGCGGGCCAAAGCCCGGCACCAGCGGGCAATTGGGCGCTAAATTGAAAGAGACCATAAGTCTGGCTGAAAAGGCTTTGCGTGGTAATGCGCCCCGAGGTGTAATACGTGCCACTGGCGGTGGCCGTGCCGATGGCTTGAATATTCAGATTTCCGCCTGACACATTTACATTATTAGATGAATTAGTATAATTTTCTGATTCACCATTGCCCCAGCCATTGTTATTGCCCAGATCATAGGTCCAGCCGTTAAGCGATGACGCACTGCTGAAGTTGTCACTGAAGGTGGAATTCCATTGCAGGCCCAAGGGAGCCGCAACCGCCGGAGCGGCAATCGTGGATGCCTCGGCACAGGCTGCGGAAGCGCTTAGCACCGCCCCCATCAGCAGCAGGGAACGAACCGCCGACCGCTGGTCCAGCGGTGATGATTTTGACGGTTTTGTGTTCAGTGATTTCGCCATGGGTTGTCTCCTCCAGTTTATGAGAACATAAAAAAATAATTTATCTCGGCGGCAATCTTCGTCCCGGAATTAAACGGCCGCCCTAAGTCGCGATGGCGCGGTGGATCAGAGTCATGTTGCAGGCGCGCCATCAGCGGGCTACCCCTATTGGGGGCAGAGATCGTTGGCAAGCCCTCGTTACACCGGTTTAAACCTGCCATCGCAAGCAGTACGGCTGGCTATTTACCCCTGTTGGGTGCTCCAGTGGTACCGTGGAGTTCCAACTGTGTCGGCAGCACACGCTGGATCAGCGGCTCCGCCGATCCGTTGCCGGGCCAACTTAGCAGGCTGCTAAGCGCTTCAAAAGCCTCGCGGCCAATTTCCTGCGCATCTTGGCAAATGGCCGTGAGCGTGGGATACGTAAGAAAGCGGATATCCGAATCATCAAACCCGATGATGGATAAATCATCCGGAATTTTCCAGCCGATCTGCTGCACTTCACTTAGAACCCCCACCGCTGTCATAGGATCCGTGCAGTATAAAGCGGTTGGACGATCGGGCATCGTGGCCAGGCGGCGCGCCCATTGCACGCCGCCCTCGCGGTGAGCGGGCACGCGATAAATATATTTTTCATCCACGGGCATTCCCGCGGTAGTCAAAGCTTCTTTATAACCGTTCAGGCGGTCGGTATGATCGGAATCATCCACGACATTGATGGCAATGCCGATACGCTGGTGCCCCAGTTGAATCAAATGCGCAACGGCCTCGCGGCTGGTGGACTGACTGTCGCTGGCGATAAAATTTATTTTGTCCGAAATAAATCGGTCGCCCACTACTACCGCCGGGAAACCTTCCTCGGCAATTTCCTCACAGGTATGCCGCGTTTCGGTAGTGGTTCGCAATACCGCACCACGAATACCTTTACGAATGCACATTTGGGAAAAAGATTCATGCGGCAATACCGCGCGCCGGACGTCCAGAATCAGCAGGTCAAAACCGAACTGGTCCATGCGTTGACTCATACCCTGCATCAGGGCCGCATCAAAGGGGGAGCCTAGAGATGAATCGCCGGTGTACGCGAACGCGATATTCATAGTTTCTCGCTTACCCACGGCGGGAACATACCGCGAGCGATTCATGGCTTTTACCACACGCTGGCGCACTTTTTCCGCAACCGCCGGGTGATTATTAATCGCCCGGGAAACTGTAGCGGGCGAAATGCCCAGTTCCTTGGCTATTTCTCGAACCGATCCCATGGCCTTCACCAACCTCTCAGAAGAACACTGTTAATGCTGACCTCTAGCCAGAGCATACGCTTTAATATAATCAACTTCCATGGCATAACGTCCGGGGCCAGGAGTTTTACCCCCTACATAATTACCCCCGACCGCCATGTTCAGTATAATATAAAAGCTCTTATTAAACGGCGCATTGGGATGCTCTACCCCGGCTGCATTGGGAGTGGTCCATCCACCCTGCTGGGTTTCATATAAATGTCCGTCGACAAACCATTTAATTTGCACCTTACGCATGGCAGGATTGGCCGGATCAGCCACTGGTTCCCATTCCAGAGCATACGTGTGCCAACCGGTGGTCGTCTCATGCCGGGACAAGCGATACACTTTGGTCTGGCAATTATCCCGATCGGCGGCATTGCCGGAATGTAAGCTGCCCTGCACCTGATGAATGCCATTGCCGCGCGATTCCATAATGTCGATTTCGCCCGATTGTGGCCAGGTGCCATAGGAAGAATTTTCCGGCATCATCCAGATCGCGGGCCATAAGCCAGTACCGCGCGGAAGGCGGGCACGGAATTCAAACAATCCGAATTTCTGGCTGAACACGTTCCGCGTGGTGATGCGGCCGGAAGTGTAGTGGACTTTGCCATGTACCTTTTTGCCGATCACCACAATGTGCAGTTTGCCATGGGCCACATACACATTTTTTTTAGAGTGGGTGTATACCTCGGACTCGCCGTTGCCCCAACCGCCGCCACCAAGGTCATAATGCCAGCCTTTCAGGTTGGCCGCTCCGCGATTGAATTGGTCGCTCCAGGTGAGCTTCCAATGCAATCCCGCCGGTGCGGCAACATCCGGCGTCTTGTGAGCCGGCACGGCCCCGCCGCACGCTGCGGCGATCATGACCGCTCCGATTGCCGCGATGCCGCGTTTGAGGTATTTATTTGACAGATTTTTCTTCATAATAGTTCCTGATCGTCGTCGTATGATGTCGGACTACAGTGCCTCAGAAATTATCCTGACCGGACGGCATGCTTGGATTGACGATATTCTCCATTCGCAAACCGCGCGTGCCATTGGCCGACGGGGCCGTGATTGACGCACCAGCAATATTGTTATTGATCGGCAGGGTTTCGGCGTGGCCATCAAAGAACAGTGCATTAGCCTCGCCGGTATTCGGGGAGTCCTGCATGTGGCGGTAACGCATGCCGGTGACATTATTAATGGTCGGCAGGATGATATCCTGATTGGTGGTTTCACTGGAACTGAAACCATTGGCCGGCACCAGGTAATTCGGGTCATTGACATAAGGCTGCGCATCGTGAAGGGGAGATGCCAGATTCTGGCCCCAGTCGCTCATAATCGGCCAAGATCCACCCCAGCTTGAGGTCTGAGTAGCGTCGCCGATTGCAACGGCACCGCCAGGATTCTGAACGTTAGATGCTTTGCACGATGGATTTGGGTGCCAAGCCTGCCCCTGCAGGTAAGTGTAGAAATAGTTAGGATTGGCAGCATAGCTGGACCAGTACCAACCAATTCCCGACGGATCCCAGCCCGGTCCTTGAATCACCTTAATATCCGATGCCGGACAAACGAAAGTTCCCAGAAAAGATGACGACGAAGCCGTATCAGTTGGATACCCTTGTGTTTCCGGATTATTCCACTGGACGTATCGCACCGGATCTGCGCTTTGGTTGAACGCCACGAGTGAGATATCCCAATCAAAAGGTGCATAAAGCCCATAAGAGGAGTTATACGAGTTACCGAATGGAATATTTCCCTCGTAGGTATTCTCGTATTCGGCCAGTATTTCCCCGATGCTGTGCATGTTGGCGTTGCATGCAGTGGTCAGGGCTTCTTCCTTGGCCCGGGCTAACGCTGGCAGCAGCAAAGCTATCAGCAGCGCGATAATGGAAATGACAACCAGCAGTTCGATAAGTGTAAAACCACGCTTGCCGGTTTTCCGAATCGACGAGATGGAACGGTAGGTATTCATAAGGTTTCTCCAATCAGGGGCGACACGCCCGGCCAAAAGTAGATATTCTCGCGCCACCCGATACGTCGGGCCGGCATCGAAAAATGGCGGAAGCGCCGCGGAACGCCCGCAACGCTTCCGCCGAGATCTTTAGAATTAAGCCGTCTTGCGGACCATCCGCTTGCGGCCAATCAGCAACATTCCCAATCCGCCCAGGGCTAGCATTCCAAAGACCCCCGGCTCAGGAACGGCGGGTGAACTGATTGAAACATTGTCTAGGTTAATCTTGCCCGTATCGCCAGCAACGGCACCCATGGATAAATGGACAATCGCCTCCGCGTAAGAAGCGCCAATGGGTGCGGCATCAGAAACCGAAAACAATTGATAGGCGCTCGTGAGCGCCATTGTGCCGCTGGCCTGTCCGACGTTACCGCCACTGGAATTAAAGAAGTCAAGGGTAAAGCCATTCACGCCACTTATGCCATTTGTTCCATTGGCTTCAAAGGCAAGCGTATAGTTGGTGCCGGGCGTTACCGTGCCGGCTGTGGTTGAGTTGGTCGCCGCAACATACGAACCCGCGCCGCTGGCACCGGTTCCGGTAAGCTGTAAATAGGCCGTATCACCAGTGTACGCACCCGATCCGGTCAACCGGGTTACGGAACCCGTTGTTCCGGCACCCAATCCCAACACAGAATTCCAGTCCGCTGCACCCGTACTGGTGGTTGCGTCAGTTGTTGCAAAATTGCCATTCAGCAAAATATTACCCGCATTGGCGTTTGAGGCCACCATTCCCATCGCCAGCGTTCCCGCCAAGGCGACCGACATTACTGGTAAAAATCTGTTCCTCATGATTTTCTCCTTCGTATTACGACATTTATACATCGCAAGGTCCTACGCAACCTTGACGAAAAAAGGCGGGAGCACAAAGGAACGCCCGATGCGCTCCCGCCATCAGCGGACCGTATTAAGCCGTCCGGCGGACCATCCGCTTACGACCAAGTAACAGCATTCCCAGACCGCCAAGGGCAAACAAGCCCAAAGAGGCAGGTTCAGGGGTAGCAATGGGATTCGTGGAATCAAACGTCAAACCAGCGAGAGTCGGGTGCATGGCGTAGCTGGCACCGGTGTTGTACTGCGCCATGGAGAGCGTGATAACGTCACCGACCTGTGCATTCGCGACGTCAAAGAAATACCAGGTGTCCTGCCCGGGAAAGGCCGAAGTGTTTTCCGGTGATCCACTGCCGTAATTTTGCAGCATGGCCGTAGCCGATGCCGTTCCATCGCTGATCTGAATTTGCGAGGAACTGTCCACCGCTTGGTCGCTAAGCACGCCGATATATAGATTTTTTGGTGCACCTGCTCCGATAGTCATGGTGGCCATTTTTGTCAACGTATTGTACGCAATTCCGTTGCTCGGACTGGCCACACCATATTCAACCGTGTTGGTACCCGACCCGTCGCGAGCGTAGACGTTGCCGTAGCCATAACCCGCGTCCCAACTGGTCAAATAACTGGCATCCGAGTACGTAAGGTAACTGGGGATTTTGGACAGCGTGTTGACGATGGTGGGATGCGTCTGCCCGCCGTTACTAAAGCCCTGCACGTTCGTCACATTAAGTGGGTCCGTCGGCGTGCCGGTCGGATACTTTGCATCCCCTGGATAATAATATGAACCGTTGCCACCGCCGTAGCTGCTGCCGCTGGGCGAAGTTGCATACATCACATAACCATCAGCCCCGTATGCAGCGTCCTGCGCACCGGTTGTGAGTACTGGTTGCGCCCAAGTCGTTCCGTAACTGGCGGAGCCGGGGAATACCGCTGTCGTGGTGGTTCCGTTGAGCAGGGTGATATTGGCAGCCGACGCCAAGCCGGCGGACGCGATCAGCCCAGCTGCCGAACCCAGAAGAACCGCCGAGATTTTCCCATACGAAGTAGTCATAAGAGACCTCCCAAAAAAGAAAAAAAACTAAAACAGTCACATTGACTGTTGCACTCTTGTTTCTCCCCCCGGCACGGGACTTGCCCAAGCCAATAATGAGGGGTCGCGGATTTTCGTCACCAGCGTGGCTGCGGCATTTGATCTGCTTATCCGCAAAGCTGATGATTTCACCAAATTTTTTATCTGAACCGGTTTCACGGCACGCCGTCATATAGATAACGGTTTATGAAACAGATTCATAACAGTGAGTATATACATTCCGAAGGACATGTCAAGCAAAATATAATTTATTTTTTTTTAGCCATATTTTATCGCGACCGCGAATTTACAGCGCTTATTCGGAGCAAAAATGCGGGGCTTCGCACCCTGACACTTGATGTTTTATTCCAAACTAAGTGGCTGCCGGGACCGATCCGAGCGTAAGCAAGCGTCGCGCTAATCTCAGGCTTTGGCCGCGAATATCGGGCACGGCGACAATTTCATACCATCGACCGCGTGTCGGGGGACCAAGGGTAAAAAGTGTTTCCGAGCTTTCACCTTGCCCATTGATTAGCGCCCCATCCGCGGCAACATCCAGTCCCATGCGATGAATATCGGGGCGAATCAGGCGTTGCCGCAACAAAGATTGCAGCAGCGGATTGTTGCTGCGCGAAATATTTGTATCCGGACCGGTGCAATTAATGACGTAATCCGCTACCAGTACGCGAGTTTGGCTCCCGCCGCCGCGCGGTCGCACCTGAATCCGCAGGGAATTTGCGCCAGGCAATGAATCGATACCGTCAATTTTCCCTGCCATAATGCGCAGCTGGCCGGAATCAATCATGGCCCGCAACTTATCTCCAATTTCCGGAGCTAAGCGATGGCGATGCGATTCCCAATAGGGCACCAGGTGCCGCAGGAATGATTTTTGCTCGCTTACCGTCAGGCCGGTCCATAATTCCTGCGTACAATATCGGAGCGTATTGATGACTTCCCGCCAATCACCGCCGGCGGCTGCACGGGTTTGCGCGGCACCACGGATTTTTCGCCTCAGGTGTCGCAAACGCTCAGGCTCCCAACCGGTCGTTCCACCATAACCCAAACTCTCATGCCGCTGCGGCACCAAGCCTCGGCGTGATAACGCAATAATAGGTCCGCCATGACCCAGGGTTTTTAAGGCAATGACCGTGTCCACCATCGTCAGCCCCGTGCCCACAACCAGAACCGTGCGGTCACGGGGAACGCTGCGAATCGCATCATAATTCCATGGATCCGCGATTAACTGTCGTGCGGGCACTTGGGCCAGAAGCCCGTTAGCGGGGTGCGCATTGCCGGTTGCAAGGATCATTTTGTTCACTGGAATAACCCGCCGGTTTTGCGTTCGTATGACAAAGCCATCGTCCGTGGGAACCGCATCGATCACGGCATCGGATACAAGCTCAACAATCACTTGCCGAGCCGATGGCGTCTGACATTCCGCCAGCAGGCTTTGGATGTACCATCCGTAAACCATGCGCGGGAAAAATTGGTCCTGGAGCGGTTGATCCATTCGGATATAGCGCGCCGCACGTTTGTCGCGGAGTACAAAATTCAAAAAATGATCCGGATCGTCCGCCAGACCGCTCATACTTCCGGCTGGAACATTCAGCAGGTGCTCCGCATGCGTCGTGGCGTAGGCGGCTCCCAGCCCATGTTCCTTGCGCCGCTCAAAGAGCAGAATATGTGTGGGTTCGGTGGCATTTCGGTAAATGTTATACGCCAGTGATACACCCGAATAACCCGCCCCGATAATTCCTATTTCCATTGCAGCATCCTTAAGTTAACCCAGGTGGTGTTTCACCAACACCATTCTTTCAATGAATATATAATTAGCAATTATCATAACACATCACAAATAACTAAAAGTTATATTAGTAATCAGGGCACCTGATGTGGCAACGGTATTGCCGTGGTACTATTTCAATAGACACCGTAAGGGCATTGCGTACCCGCCGAAATTCAAAATTGAGCACGGCGCATACCTACGCTTGCGCGACGCAAGATTTTGTTGACATGTTGAAGGAACGCATACTGAATGCCGCGTTCAGTCGCCGAAGAAATCCAGGATGTGGTTGATCAGGCTGTCGATCAGGCGGATATGGGTAATGTGAACGGTCTCATCCTGATTGACCTCGGCGGCGACTTGTCGAAGTCGGGGGCCATATTTCGCCAGATCATCGGGCAACTCGTCATCCCATCCATGCACCAATTCGTCGATTTTGTCGAGTTCCCCGCGCGGAACCCACACACCGCTGCACTGGGCGCATTGGTCAATGATCAGCCCGCTGTCATCGCCATAGTTCATCGGGTGGGTCGTGCCGCCGCACTTGGGGCATGTTAAATGCCGGTCGAGCGTGGTGAGTTTGACACCCTTGATCGTCGCCGCCTGAGCCACAGCAACACATTCCTGTTCTGTAAAACGGGTCTGGCGCGCCTGGACAATGTTGCTTAGTTCACCGGCATCCAGCCAGTCGCCTCCGCAGGCGGGACAGGTTTCGATGTGAACTCCCTGATAATCAAGGCCGCGCAGGGCTTGATGGCACATTGGACATTGCATGGGGCACCTCACATACGAGAAAAAGATCCGTTCGCAGGGGCAGCATACCGGGCGTGATGAGATTCCGTCAAGTTCCGTCCACGACGATTCCGTCCACGACGATCGAACCGAACGTGCCGTCGGTGGTGCGCGTGGCGACCTGTTCCCCCGGTTGAACCTGTCCGGAACTTTTTACGATCCGGCCGCGCTGATCCGTGGTGATGGTAAAGCCGCGGTTCAACACCTGTAACGGGCCGGCCAGCTTCAACTGTTTTTCCAAATCCGCCAATTGGTGCTGTCTTAGCTGCTGCTTATGGCGCATCGCGGAAATCAACTGCGTATCCAACCCCATCAGCACCGCATGATAATGCGCAAGGCGGCTTTGCGGGCCGTGGCTCTGTATACGCCCGGCACCATCCGTCAAGCGGTCCCGCGCCCGCCGGATATGTTCAATACCGCGCTGCCGCAGTTGTTGCGTAGCGTTTTCCAGCCGCCGCCAGCCCTGCGCAATGGCGTGTCGTGGCTCTATGGCCGCAATCTGCCGACCCGCACTATCGGTTTTTCGCGACGCGCTTCGCATCATGCGGAAAATCTCTTCCGTTAAGGCCGCTTGCCGTGAATCCAAAACATGTTGACTATCCCGGCAGCGCGCGGTTAATTCACGCAGCAACATATCCTCCAGCACCGACACCGACTTCGTCAGGGCCTGCTTTTCCGGAACCACCAGCGCCGCCACCCCCGTGGGCGTGGGGCCGCGCAAATCCGCGACAAGGTCCGCAATGGTAATATCCGGCTCGTGGCCAATGCCCGTGGCAATGGGAATGGAACTTTTTACAATCGCCCGGGCGACTGCTTCCTCATTAAAGGCCCATAAATCTTCCAGCGAACCGCCACCGCGCACCAGCAGAATTAAATCCACCCCGCCAATCGCCACCGCATGCGCATTGACCAATTCAATGGCGCGCACAATATCCGTTGCCGCCGGTGCCCCCTGCACTTGAACCGGGAACAACATAATATGAATATTGGCAAAACGCTTGCAGACGGTGATTAACACATCATGAAATACATCGCCCGTCGCACTGGTGATAACTACAATATGCATCGGAACCGGGGGAATAGGCCGCTTGCGGGCGGCGTCAAACAAGCCTTCCGCGCGCAGTTTGTCACACAATTGGCGAAATGCCAACTCCAATTCTCCCGCCCCCTGCGGAATCATGGAATGCACATATAACTGCAATCGGCCCTGCGCTTCGTACAGTTTCACTTCCCCCTCCGCGATGACCTCCAGGCCGTCCGCCGGAGAAAATCGCAGCTTTTCCAGATCATTACGCCACATCATGCAAGGTAACTCTGACCGCTGATCTTTAAGTTTGAAAAAAGCGTGTCCCTTGCTGTATACATTAAAATTTGAAATTTCTCCGCGCACGCGCAAGACCGCCGGCAATTGCGACTGAAGCACACGCCCGATAAGCCCGTTGATTTCACTGACTGATCTTACCGGCTCCGGTCCGGCGAAGGTGCCGAATCATTGCTTTGCCGGGAATTTATCGGAATCGCCGCATGATCAACCTGGGCCGCTGCCCGGCTGCCATCCGTGGATGGAGCGTTATCCGAAACGTCCTGACGCACCGGGGGCTTGATAACCGCGGGCGCTGCGGCGCGTTCGCGGCTTTTACCGGCACCGCCGCGTTTGCCGCGGGCTTTATCAGGCGTCTCATACAAGGGTTGGTCAAATAATCCACCGCTCATTACCGGCATCTCCGTTACAGGCGTTGTCATCATAAGCGATTTTAACCGGCTCTCCGAGCGCTTTTCTGATCACGGCAAACACACCAACAACCGCGCACGTCCCAGAAGAATTTTCGATGATATTTGTTTTAACGTTTGGGCCTGTACGGTTCGATAGAAGTATTAACATTTTGGTTTCGGCGGTTTTGACATATCACAGAACCGCATCGAAGAACGTAGAGTTGAAAAATTTAATCCTGCCGCGGGGCGGCTTCTTCATGGTCTGGCGTTGTAGCTCCAGAGTGAGGAAATTTCCCGCCATATCCGCGGCTCTTTGGAGGTTTTCCCATGAGAGGTTGGAAGACAGTTTCCGGTGACGGCTATGCGGTGGAGATTCCCAATGATTTCACCGCCGTGCAACGTGATGACGGCCATCTGCTGATTCACGATCCGGCCCAGAGCATTCAAATGGAATTGCAAATGACCGCCGGTAGCGATCAGGCAGAGGGATCTGATCGTTCCGGCGGACAAAATACCCCGGCGCTTGCACCGGTGAATCCGCGTCAGGCGTTGGCGCGATTCAAACAGTGGCTGGGACGCTATAAAAATATGCGTATCACTGAAGCGCCCAAACTGGTACTGGGCATGCACCATGTGACCTGCACCGCCCAGGGTGCCCAATGCAAGGGAATGGTTTCGGTCCTGGCGCAAAAACTCTTGAAGAAACAAGCCGCAACCGGCACGCGATTCTGGGCGGTATTTCATGGACAGGATGTGATCTTCGCATCCTGCCGCGGGACGTATGAGGCGGTAAATTTCCTTAAACCGGTGGAAGACGGCATTATCGCGGCGGTGCGCGTGGGTGTTCGTGACACACTTAAAAGTCCGTTTATCCAAGCGGTGGTGGATCTCGCGAAAGATATTACGCCCGCGACACCGGTGGCTCCGGTGGATGATGAAACCATCAGCGTGGGGGGAATGCGTATTCGGGTTTCGCCGTTGCATCACACTTTTATGGAGCAACCGGAACACCTGGCGGAAAATGTCAAACGCTTTTTTGACGAGTTGATGGTACAGGATCCGGAACAGGATAGTCCGCAGCGCGATGATGCCTGGTCGCTGGTGCGCAGTGAGATATTTCCGGTTCTGTTGCCGCGTGCTTTGGCCGCCAAGCTGCCGGCTTCGATCATGCTTGAAGAATGGATCAATGATTTAATCATTGGGTATCAGGTTAAATCGCGCACCACCCTGGTAAGCATGGAAGATTGCCGTCTGTGGGGGATAGATCAGGAAACCCTGCACGAACATGCCATGGGCAATATTCTTCGCGACACGCGGGAACTCAATATGACCGGGGGCCGCTGCGATAACTATACGCTTTTCAGTTTCCCCCTTGACCATCCGCTCAATGCCGCCCGGATTATGCTGCCCCTGGTGCAGAAGCATCTTCGGCCCCACTTAGGAAAGAACTTCTACATGGCCGCTCCGGACCGCGATGTGCTGCTGGCATTTTCCTGTGATGATGAAGAAACCCTCAAATGGTTCCGTCATCAGGTGGAAGTGCGCTACAGCAAATCCGCCAATCCATTAAGCGACAAATTGTTTCTCATTACACCTGACGGTGTCGTCGGGGATACGTATGGTTCTGAAAAGGAGGATCATCAAGAGTAACAACCCTCGGCAGCCAACCGTCGAGTAACAACAACGGAAGGCTCCCTCCCCAAGACACCGGCGGATTGTTGGAAGAAGGCCCAACATTACCGCCGGTGCCGTTTTTATAGGCGTGAAAAGTCTCATAAGCGGTGGCAACGTATAAATGTTGGAAATAGTTTTGCGTTGTGAACCGGTTTGGTTTACAGTAAGTATGTATTAAGTTGACGGGGGAAGTCCGGTACGGTGTTCCAAGAAGACCTGGCCGGAAAGAATGCAGATTCGCCCCTGTCAATGGAGGATGGCCGAAGGAAGGGTTTTTTGACGCTTGGGTTGCCTGTAGCGCCCAAGGCGGAAAGCTCTTGTGAATGGCACCAAAGCCGGCTTTCTGAGTCGGCAGGTGTCGTGGAACTGTCGTCAGGCTGATGGCAAATGAGCGTTTCTGGCGAGTTACGCAAGGAGGCGTCCGAGGTTGAAGATAACAGCCTCGTAAGGCCGCGTCTTGTCCAAGAGCCTGCGAGAGAGAGGTGTGCAGTGCCTGGTTTGAACCCAATGGACCCGTCGGTGCCGGGAGGAAATCCTCCCCGCCCGGCATTTGAGATATTTCGGCCGGTGCCGCATGTAGCGCCTGCGCGCGCTGTAAAGCCATTGAAGCGGGACAACAAAGCCGCCTCATCGACACCCGCGGACAAGCCTGCGGAAAACGCCAGCGCCGCCACCGAACCGCTGGCCGATATTTTAGCGGATCAAGAGCAGTCCAATGCCGCGGTCACAGCGTCCGCTACACTGAAAATTCCCATGCAGGCCCAGATCACACTGACGCAGGAAATGCAAACCGGACACCGGGATATTCAAACCGTCGCCCTGGAAATTTTGCAAAGTAATTTTCGCTGGCCCGGGTATTTAAAAATTGAACCCCCTGGTTCCGAGCAGACCCAACTATTCCCCGTGGCGGCGGAAAAGGCCTCTGTCCCGTTGCAACATCGAGGAGTTCATTTTGGCACCCTGGTCTTGGAGGGTGCCGCTAAAAGCACGCGGATTACTGATCAGCTTCAGCAATCAGCAGCGTGGCTTACCGCCATGCTGGTATTGAATCGAAATTTCAAAAATCTCCGTCGCCTGGCGGATACCGATGAATTATCCGGTGCGTACAATCGGCGGTACTTTATGGAAAATGTGCCGCACCTGCTGGATCGCGCCCGGCGCGACCGCTTCTGTGTGACGATTCTGTTATTTGATATAGATGATTTCAAGCAATACAACGATCAGTTTGGCCACGCCGCCGGCGATGCCATTATCCGCGAGGTTATCCGCCTCTTGCGCCACTGCACGCGCAATCGGGATATGGTGGCCCGCGTGGGTGGAGATGAATTTGCCGTGGTATTCTGGGATGAAGGCGGCCCCCGCCAGCCTGATTCACAACATCCGCGTACGGTATTAAATATTGCCCAGCGCTTCCGCAAAGCCGTGGCCGAACATCCGTGGAATGCCGAAGGCGGGCCGATTTCCGGAAAATTAAGCATCAGCGGCGGCCTGGCCACATTCCCCTGGGATGCGCAGAATCTCACGGATCTGCTGGCTGTCGCCGATCAGGAATTGATGCGTGCCAAATCCATTGGTAAAAATGCTATCGTGCTGGCCGGCCCCACCGGCAGCAGCGATATTGACGAAGCCAAAGCCCCGCCGTTCGAAGGAAACTAAACCCATCTTCCACCGCGACATGCGTTAGCTCGATGCGGCAGCGTCGAGCCGGATGCGGAACGCCATTTAATTACGCCATGCTTTCCCCACCGTCGCGAGAAAAAGGTGTCAGGTACCTTTGTTTGGAAAAGGTACCTGACACGAATGGCACTTCCTTAAGGATCTCTATCATGCGGCAATGGCCTTTCGTATCAGTTGGTGCCGAGCTTGTTGGCGCGG
>DAHVEJ010000087.1 GCA_027313145.1 Phycisphaerales bacterium
CCAATGGCGAAACCGCGCCGCCATTGAATCTCGAAAGCGACATGAACGTAAAATAGAGTAGCGCTGTAGTATTAGTTAATGGAGATGACGGCAATTTTAATGATTGCGGCGGCTTCGGCGAGAGAGTGGCTGGCGGAAAGTGGAGAGCCGAAATCGTCGGTTTCGTGTTACGGACTGGGTTATGGTTGCACTGAATTATAAATTTTGTCGTGGAGGCACGAAGGCACACAACATCCGTCGTCGCAACGGAGAATCTGTGCAATCCGAGAAACGAGTTTATCCCGGGTGCGCCGGGGTGGACGGATGTAGTCTCCAAAGATCAAAAAGATGGATGTCAATATATAGGTGGATGCCCGCGGTGTAAACTGGTTGCTGCTAAAACATCCAGCCCTTTTGCAATGGAGGTATCAATGTTTGGGATCGCTCTGGGCGCGGCGTGGTTGTTTTGGTTTGTCGGATTGCTTTCTTGCCTGCTGGCGCTGGTAATAGCCTCCGTGGTGCCGGCGTTGGGCCACGATAACCACTTGGCGTTCGGGCTTCCTTGGGGCGGCGAAATCCGAACGTCCGTTCAGGCGGGCGTGATGATAATTGGCGGGTTCGGCCTGCTACTGCTGGGAATGGGCAGTACGCTCCTTGTGCATCGCCTGCCGCAGTCGCCGTCGGGCAGCGGCCTTCAGCATGTTGCGTATACGAAGTCGCTTGGCAGAATTTCACCCGAGCCGGCTCCCACACTGCCCGAAAAAGATCAAGGAACAACGTCGAGAAATTAACATAATCACGGAGGTGCAGAAAAATGCGAAGCCTTAACCACTGTTGTCGGTTCGCACCGCGCACAGTGGTTTGCAAAAGTGTGGATCGTGACAGCATGTGCGGATTTTAGTGGGCCGGCCAATTGTTTGGATCCTTAATATCCATGCTAGCGGCTGATTTCACAGTTATTTAACGGCCGTATGATATGGAATTATGGCTTGGCTTGTCTTGTCTTGTCTTGTCGTCTTGTGGAGTCGCTGGAGATGCCAACTGCGAGATACGCGATGCAATTCGCGGGTTACGGGTTACCGACTTGAGTTGCGTTTATTTCGATTAGGTGCTATTCTGGAAAGCCATTAAGGAGTGACAATCTCATATGCGTACACTGGTGAAAACATTACCGCAAAGCAATCAGGTTCGCGGCGACTCGGATTTGGCGCGTCAGGCCGGCCGCCGACTTCGCTCCCTTCTGACCCATGGACGCTCTGAAAGACAGACGCTGGAGATCCAACTCAAAGCAAAGTCCGGCCCCATTATCACGATACCCGTTTCCGCGGCGCGAGTGTTGGTGGACGTGCTGGATCAAATGGCACAAGGCCGAAAAGTCGCGGCCCTTCCCATGCCCAGTGAATTGACGACGCAGGCGGCTGCCGATCTGCTCCATGTGTCGCGGCCGTTTCTTATATCACAATTGGAAATGGGCCTAATTCCGTTCCATACAGTTGGAAGCCATCGGCGCATACTGCTTGACGATGCCCTGGCGTATAAAAAGCAACTGAACCGCCGCCGCTTGAAAACCTTGTCAAAACTATCCGCACTTGACCAAAAGCTGGGCTTAATTTAATGGCCGAGCCGCCCCCTGTAGTCTTCTTTGATGCATGCGTACTGTACCCGGCCATGCTACGTAGTCTATTAATGTATATGGCAGTGGACCACTTGTTCCTGGCGCGGTGGAGCAATGCAGTCCACGAAGAGTGGATGCGGGCGGTCTTGAAAAATCGGCCTGACATTACCCGGCGTCAGGTTGAGCGAATTCGCGATTTGATGAATGAGAACGCCACTGACTCGCTGGTATTTGGATTCGAAAATCGAATTAGTAATCTCACGTTGCCGGACCCATCTGATCGTCATGTATTAGCCGCGGCACTCCAATGTCGGGCCAGCATGATTGTAACTTTCAACCTGAAGCATTTTCCCGTGTCCGCACTGAAGCAATATGACATTGAGGCCCGTTCCCCAGACGATTTCATTTGCTTTCTGGTTGAGATGGTCCCCGATATGGTATGCCGCGCTTCCCGCCGCCACCGTTTATCTCTTAAGTCTCCGCCAATGACTGTGGACGCGTATCTGCATAATCTTGAGATAAGTGGGATTGTCAAAACGGTGAAAGCCTTACGCGACCTCTTTGCCCGTCTCTAACACAACTGTTGCAAACACTGTGCTGAAGCCTATCGCCGGGCCGCCACATGGCGGGGGGCCGATTTCAGAGTGGCAGTTTTCCTTTTTGATGACAAAGACGTTCTGGGATTCCCTGTTCCTTGATTGGCGCGGGGGAAAGCACTAATATGTTGGGCTTTGAGTCTTCCGGGCGGCCAGAATGTGTCGGGCTGCGGATGGAAGGCTTATTGGAACGGATTGTTTATTCTGGAGCAGTTTAACATGGCAAAAATTCGGGTTGGTATCAACGGTTTTGGACGTATTGGTCGTCTGGTGTTTCGGGCGGGCATTAATGATCCGCAGGTTGAATTTGTGGCAATCAACGATCTGGTGCCGGCTGATAATCTGGCGTACCTGCTGAAATATGATTCCACGCATGGCAAATTTTCCGGCGATGTTAAGGCGGACGGTGAGGCGGGTTTTACGGTCAATGGCCACCATGTTAAAACTTTCGCCCTGCGTGATCCGGCGCAGTTGCCCTGGAAGGATCTCCATGTGGATTACGTGGTGGAATCAACTGGGTTGTTCACAGACATGGCCGGTGCGGGCAAGCATCTGGCGGCCGGTGCCAAGCGCGTCATTATTTCCGCGCCCGCGAAGGACAAGGAAACCCCCACATTTGTGCTGGGCGTCAATGAGGATAAATATAATCCCGCCACGGATACCATCGTGTCCAACGCCAGTTGCACGACCAACTGTCTGGCACCGCTGGTGAAAGTGATCAACGATCATTTTGGCGTGGAAGAGGCGTTGATGACCACCATTCACTCCGCCACCGCTACGCAGCCCACCGTTGACGGGCCATCTAAAAAGGATTGGCGCGGCGGACGCGGCGCGGGGCAGAATCTGATCCCGGCTTCCACCGGAGCCGCGAAGGCCACGGGTCTGGTTATTCCGGAACTCAAGGGAAAAATCACGGGTATGTCCTTCCGCGTTCCCACGCCGGACGTATCGGTTGTGGATTTAACCGTCCGGACCAAAAAGGAAACATCGCTGGCGGAAATTAATGCGGTTATCAAAAAGGAATCGGAAGGCAAACTCAAGGGTATTCTTGGTTATACCGATGAGGAAGTTGTATCCACCGATTTCACCACCGATGAGCGCTCCAGCATTTATGACGCCAAAGCCGGCATTGAACTTAACAGCCGCTTTTTCAAGCTTGTAAGCTGGTATGACAATGAATGGGGTTACAGCAACCGGGTCGTGGATCTGATCAAGTACATCGGCAAAAAAGACGGCCTGATCTGATTCGGCGTGATCGGTAAATGGATAGAGGCCCCGGGCGGTTTCGCCCGGGGCTTTTTTCATAAAGCGTTTCACTTGGAGCGTAAGATGCGGTGGATTTGGATCGATAAATTTGAACTCTTTGAACCCGGTAAGCGGGCGGTGGCCATAAAAAATGTATCACTGGCGGAAGATCATCTGCACGATCATTTCCCGGGCTTTCCGGTGATGCCCGCCAGCCTGATGATTGAAGGAATGGCCCAGACCAGCGGCATTCTGGTGGGGGCTGCACGGGATTTCAAAGAGAAAGTGATCCTGGCCAAAATTGGCCGCGCTACTTTCAGCCGCATCGTGCGTCCGGGTGAGCAACTGGTATATGATGCCTCCATCGCCAATGTCTCGCCGGCGGGCGCTTCAATTTTTGGTGCCATAAGGTCCCGCAGTGCCGGTGCAGATAATAAGGTAGAAGAGCTTGCCGTCGGAGAAGTGGAATTAATGTTTTCCCATATTGATCAGAATATGGCAGGCATGAAATTTCCGGAATTTAATTTTGTATTCAACAGCGAATTTATGGCCCTGTTTGAAACCTATCGGCGCAATATCCAAGTGACGCTGTAAGTGCCGACCGCTACACAACTGAACCCCTGCGGGCCAATTGGGCAAATATACTCCCACTATCTGTTAATGGCACAGACAGGCGAGTGAATCCGTTGTACCGCAGGCATCTTGCCTGCATGGGAAACAAAGGCAAAAGCAGGTGGGACGCGTGCGCCAACTATGCTGTACTTGCCTTCGCAACGCCGACGATCGTCAAAGTCCAAGCGGGATAGGCCAGTGCTCAGTGCGTCATGGCGTAAACGAGAATATTTGTCCCGAGCTTCAACGAATCTTCCGTTGAATAGGCCTTGGCATACGGATTGGGCAAATCTTCCCAGCCGTTGGAAAGCGACAGGCGGCTGTAAATAACCACGGGCGTTCCATCGAGGCTGATGGCTTCAAGTACCGGGCGGTGAAGCGTCGGGGCGGTGCTTTGCACCACCGCTGAATAATCCACATGTTCCACGTTAAATACGTCGTGATAGACAGGGGAATCCAGCGGCAGCATTTGCAGCTTGTGGTGCGGCAGTGCCAGTTTGATTTCCTTGCGGAAGGCCTGGTCAAAGGCACTGGCCCCCATGGCGTCGTCGGCAATCAGCACGCCGCCGGCGTGGAGGTAGTTGTGCAGATTTTTAATTTCCGTGGCGGTCCATGCGAAATTGCGCAGTCCGGTCATATAGAGAATGGGATACGCCCCAATTTTTAAGGAATCCAAAGTGACTTTTTGTCGTTTGAACTGCACGCTTAGCGTGGTTTTCTGGTCGATGAATTTCAGCAAATTGGGCAAGCCATGGGGCGTGGGATTCCAATCACCATTATTTACCACCTGCGCGACAACGAGTTGATCCCGCGTCGGGATGCGCTGCTGCTGATATATTTTCTGAATTTCAAACGCTCTGCCATATTGAAAATTAGCCAGTACATAGGTGAGGATATTAGCGCCCAGCCGCAGTGCGTCCTGCTGGGCATACAGTGTGCCGCCCTTAATCGGATGCGAGGCGGCATTCCAGCCCCAGCTCATATCAATGGGTGAAAAAATAATGGCCGCCCGGCAACCCATGTACATAACATCAAGGTACGCGGGAATCTGTTTCCAGGGGCCCATGCCCTTGCGGAAGCGCAACGTGCTGATGCGGTTAAGATCATGATAGAGGGCGTCATCCAGCGACAAAGGCCCGAACGGGCGATCTGGAAATAGATCATGTTCAAATTGAATCACGCTTTGATTAAATTCCGGCCGGCCGCAACTGGAATTAATCAGCAGCGTTCCGCCAGCGGTAATGTAACCGCGGAGACGCGCCAGTACCGCCTGACTGAAATGGGGCAGCGGCGTCCAGCCGGTGATATAAAGTACGGGTAACTGGGTGGGGCTGTAACTGAACTTCATGGGGTCCACCTGCACATACCGATAGTGCAGGCCCAACTGGGAATTGGTCCAGTTCATGAGCGTTTCAATGTCAATGGTTTCGGTGGGATAATTCATCACGCGATGATCTTTAATCACGTTAAGATTTAGCATCCCGATAAGGGCCGGCGGGGCGGGCTTGCGGTGATGCTCAGATCTGCGAACTGGTGTGGCGGGCAGCGGCAACGGTGCGGTGGCTTCGCCACCCGACATGCGCACGCGGTGGGCGCGCGGCGGGATATGGGCTTTAGGATTAAAAAACGCGGCCTGTGCTGCCAAAGTTGGAAGAAGAATTCCCAACCCTGCCAAAGTCACGACTGCACGACGGGTTACATTTGCGAATTGCATCGACCACCTCAACACGAACCATCACCACATGCTGTATTGTACAACGATACTATCGAAACAGTGATGCGAAAAATGTCAAAAAATAATATTTCGCAATTAAGAATAAATATCGGACGGTGCTATGGCGTCTCTAACTATTTATCAGAATCTCTCATTTCGCCGATAAATCATAACGGGAGAGGGATCCCGGGGCACTGCTGGCTCGGCAGCGCCTCGAACCAATCCTTTGGCAATGCAAAGATCACAGGAGAAGGCTTAACCATGCCGGATGAACCCACAAGATATTACACACGATATCTCTCGCAGGTAACCGGGCCGTATCCGCGATCCACCATTGGTCGTATGGCGCAAAGTCGCCGGCTGACCCGTGGCCATGAAGTTTCCTCTGACCAGCAACACTGGGTTTCACTGGAAGAATTCCTGGTTCAAGATGGATCCGTTAATAGTAAAACATCAACCCCAACCGTATCGGGACCGACCTATCGCGCTACCTACCGCATGGAAAAAATTGAGGAAAGGTTTGCGCCACAGCCGGGCGGTTCCCGCAACCGCTTTGCCGATCGCGGTCGATCGCACGTCAGTGCCAAAATATGGATTGCGGGGGCGGCCTGCTTTGTGATTGCTATCGCAGGATTAGTGATTTTCTTGTCGAGTAGTGGCGGCGGCAGCCAAGATGATCGGCAGGCCCAAAGCACCGATTACTCTTCCAACCGTGCGATAAATAACAACAGCAACGATTCGACGTCCAAGCAGACTCAGGCTCCCGTTACAAATGCCGGTGCAGCGGCCGTCCGGCGCACGGGCGGCCATTCCCGCAGCAACGCTATTTCCCAGTACACCGGCTCGGTCGTGGTGCCGGCCATCCAGACGCCGATATGGCTTAAACTTGTGCGCCGGGGCAACCGCGTATCCGCGTATTATTCCCGCGGCGGCAGGCAGTGGACGCAGTTAGGCTCATCGCAGCCAATTGCATTTAGCGGTGCTACTATTTGCGCGGGTATGGCGGTTTGCGCCCATAATGACGGAGCACTGAACACAGCACAATTTTCCCATGTCACGATTACCCGCACGCAATCCGGCTGGTCGGATGCCAACATCGGTTATCCCGCGAAACTGGGTTCCGCTCGCGAATCCGGCGGAGCCTGGACGGTGACCGGCGGCGGATCCGATGTCTGGGATAAACATGATCAGTTCAACTTGTACAGCCGAAAAGTAAATGGCGATTCTGTAATCGAGGCCAGAGTTGACAGCCTGACCAATACGGACCCTTGGGCCAAAGTCGGCGTGATGTTCCGCGGATCAATCAGCGCTCGGGCACCCTATGCTTACATATTTGTCACGCCAAGCCTCGGACTGGCCTTCCAATACAGGCCGCACGGTACCGGCAGTTAAGGGAATCTGCGGTGGAGGCCCGGGTTACCGCGGGCCACGCCGCCCCGGCTTACCACGTCCGCCTTGACCACCATCACCGCGCTGTTGCCAGAAGGGCACGCCGCCGGATCGTGCCGGCCCTGATCGTGGATGGTTAGGCTTGCCGCCAAAACGCCGCCCGGACTCTCCGGCACCCGCACGATTGCCCTGGCCGGGTGATTTTGGATGAAATGTTCTTGGCGCATCCGCATGTTGACGCGGTTGAGACCTGTCGGCTCCGCCGCGATGTTGGAACTGATTCGGCCTTGAATGATGCTGCCCCTGCGGTGCCGCATCCGGATGTGCGGTGCGACCAAAAGGGCGCGGGGCATCGGGTCGGCCCGCCGAGTTTTTTTCGCGCCGCGCCCGCTCATCGGCCTTTCGCTGACGAATGGCCGCGATTCGCTGGGCGATCGGAACTTCCAAAGCTTCGACAGATTTCTGGGCGTAATCAAAATCAGGTAATGTCACGCGCGGCAGTCGCTTGCCAATGGCCTTTTCGATATATCGAACATTGGATTCCTCATCCGGCGCTACAAAAGTAAACGCATCGCCTGTGGCCGATGCCCGACCGGTTCGGCCGATGCGGTGTACGTAATCTTCGGGAATATGTGGGCAATCAAAATTAATAACATGCGAAACATCGGCGATGTCAATGCCGCGTGCCGCAATATCCGTGGCCACCAGCACCCGGAATCTGCCCGCTTTAAAGCCGGCCAAGGCGGACGTGCGCTGGGCCATCGAACGATTGCCGTGAATTGGCGCACAGGAAATATGACTTTTCTCCAAAGTGGCCGCCAGCCGATTGGCGCGGTGTTTGGTGCGTGTAAAGCAGATGACCGATTCCAGCCCCTGATTTTCCAAAAGTTTGATCAGCAGCGCGGATTTCAAATGCTGGGCGACTGGATAAATGGCCTGCGTAATAGCGGCCGGCGGAGTGGTTTGCCGATCTATTTGAATCGTTGTCGGGTCCGTGAGCATTTCGCGCGTCAGTTGGCGGATTTCCGGGGGCATCGTCGCAGAGAAAAACAGAGTCTGCCGCTTGGTGGGCAGCATCTTTAGAATTCTTCGGATATCCGGAAGAAAACCCATATCCAACATGCGGTCGGCTTCATCCAGAATCAAAATTTCCAGGCCGTCAAATTTGGCGTAGGATTGCCGAAGATGATCCAGCAGCCGCCCCGGCGTGGCAATTAAAATTTCCGTTCCGGTGCGGAACGCGTGCGCCTGCGGTCCCATGCTCATGCCGCCGATAATGACCGCCCCCGAAATCGGCGTATGAACCGCCAGCGTATTAAGATTTTCAAGTATCTGCGTGGCCAACTCGCGCGTCGGCGTCAGTACCAGCGCCCGCGCCGTGCGGCGGGGCTGTTGTGGTTGACGATTCATCAAATGGTGGATTGTGGGCAACATGAACGCGGCGGTTTTGCCGGATCCAGTGGCGGCGCAGGCCAAGACATCCTTGCCTTCCATCGCCGGCGGAATCGCCTGCGTCTGAATGGGTGTCGGATGGGTAAATGCCAGGTCTTTAATGCCGCGGAGAATGTCGGCATGAAGGCCGAAAGAGGAAAACGCCATAAGGCTCCAATAGAATAACCGATCCCGCAAACGCTAAATCGCGGGTTTCGGTGAATTTTCCCGCGTAAGCAACTCAACATTGAGGGGTTCATCGTCGGGAAGGATGATGGAAAATGATAGCCGATCACGCAAAACAAAGCAAATTGCGGGAAATTGCGGCACGCGGCAAGGCGGGAAAGTAATCGATGTGCCGCTTTTTCCATGACAACAATTCGCAACAACCATGTGGCTGGTTAGCTATGGTTAGCAATGGGCAGTTGGTAATGGTGGGCGGCGCGTATTACACTACTGCTGTCCGAGTAATGATTATGTCGCGCGCCGATGGCGGGGGACACAACAAGGAAGCTTTTACGATTCGTATGTATTGAGAATACCGGATGGCACCGCCCGACGCACCCTGGCCTGATCGCAAAATGCTGACGCTGCTGAGGCACTTGGCCATTGATCCCACTGCGGCACGGCACTCGGTACCGTTTGTCGGGCAGCACAGTAATCGCCGGGGCCTGAGCATTGATCCCGCGGACTCTCGAGCTTATGTGCAGGGAGACGATCTGCGACACTTGGATTGGGGCCAGTTGGCCAAGTTTGATCAGCTTGTGGTGCGATTATTTTACGCCCAACATGCCATGCGTGTGACAATCGCCCTGGATTGCTCGGCCAGCATGACTCTGGGAACACCGCGCAAATTTGATTTTGCCCGATCTCTGGCCGCGTGTTTAAGTATTATTGCTCTGCAAGGTCGCAGTGAAGTACAACTTGTGCCATCCCCGCAAGGGTCCCCGCAGCGGTTTGTGGATCCGTCCGCCTCTCGAGGTGTGGCGATGGCAGATATCCTGGCCAAACTTCGGGCGCTTCAGGCAGGCGGAGTCATGGATATACCAGAATTGCTGCGCCGCGCAGTGCGGCAGAATTCAGACCTATTGATATTCATTTCCGATTGCCTGCCGCCGCGGGATTTAACCAGCACCTTCGCCGCCGTCGCTGCGCATGGGCGGCGGCTGATCGTGCTGCATACGCTTTGTCCCCAGGAGCAATCGCCGACGTTCAGGGATTCGGTAATGCTGCGTGATTTGGAAACCGGCCGGCGACAACATGTATCCGGTTCACAAGCCGCCGGTAGTGCTTATCACGCGGCATTGGAGCGATGGCGTCATGAGTTGCTGGAATGTGTAACGCGCTGCGGCGGCGTATATCGTTATATATCAACGTCTACCAGTATCGAAGAGGTTCTTACCCGGAATCTTTTGGAAGTTCTCATCACGCGGTAAAGGAAAAAAAGCGGGAACGAAAAAAAATAAAAAAATTCCGGAATTTATTTAATGATGGATGGTTCATACAGCCGATAATAACGATGTCGTGATTTTTGTCTTTTCCAAAATTGAAAGGGGGTGATACAAATGGCGACGAAAAAGAAGGCTGCGGCCAGCAGCAAGAGCACGAAGAAATCTTCACCGAAGAAATCTTCCAAAAAGAGCACGAAGAAATCCGCGAGCCGGCGGTAATTTGTGTTCTGTGCGGCGCTTCGATGTCATCGGAGCATTTTGCTTAGCCGCCCCATGCGATCCAACGCATCAGCCCGCGAGTATTCGCGGGCTTTTTACTGCGCCGCGCCAACGGATAGCAAAGGCGGGCCAAAATAACTTCCCGGGGAGCTTGTTCGAGTAATGGCCATCACTATTCGGCGATGGCTCGGACCGGCGCGTGAGAAACAACTTGCCGTCCGCCCCTTAGCCACCGGCTCTACCGATGGGGGGGGCGCATAAGCGTGCAGTACCAATCGGGAACTTAATTCGGTACCGTTCCATTTACCCAGCGTCCGGCTGATTTACACCGCCTTGCGCCGGGCCAGCAATCCGATGGCGGCAACGCCCGCAAGCAGCAAAATGCCCGCTGCCGGTTCCGGCGTCGTGACCACTGTAAACTGCGTATTGTTCTGGTAATACGCGGCTCCCGTGACGCCGGAAATTTGGGACGTGTCTATCACACCGTTCGCAAAATCCAATTGGCCGACGTAGGTTTGGTCAGGCGAAAGCGTGTTGGCCGCTATGGTATAACTGCTGGGCAGGCCGCTTCCTGAATTGAAAACGCTATCGTTAATGTTGGTGTTATTCAGACGGAAGCTCAAATGCAGATCCGTAGACGCATTCCATGTAAATGTGTAGCTCTGAGTGGGGTCAATAACCAATGCGCCGCCTGACCAATTCGTATTGCTGATCGTTCCGATATCCGTCGGGTATGTCATGCCGCTAAGTGCCAACGTGGCACTGTAGGTATTGGGCGTGCTGGTATTAATATTGAAGGTGTAATTGCCGTCCGGAAAAGCCGCGTTTAAGGCGCTGCTGGAAGCGTAGAATTGCTTGTATTTCATCGCCGTGTTATCGCTGTTGGGCGCATAGGTGACTGAACCTGTTGCGCCGGCAGGGAGTGTCAGCGTGGATGTCGCCAGGACGGCTCCTGAAGACCCGTTATCAATTTGAGTCGCGAATTGATAGGGATTGGTGGAACTGATTGTCGGCGTAGTGTTGCCGGTTTGGGTATAAGTAACCGTTTTTCCAACAAGGTAATCACTAACATCAGTTACCGCCGCGTCAGTCCGAACGCCAATTCCAAGTACCCCGGCGACTGCGGAAACGATCATAACCGCCGACGCACCGCATCGTGCCAGCGAACTTTTGGAAAACATGCGGTAACGTGCCCAATTCATAGTAAATCTCCTTGTAAAATCCTAAAGCGAAAAATTCGTTGAGATAAGCAGTCTCACCTCTGAAATAAAGTATAAGAATAATGTGGTTGGCCACAAGACGCCTAAACAGGCGTCATCAAGTAACCTTCAATCACGTGACATAGTGCCTGATTTTCGGTGATAATGACGTTTATAGACGGTATTCAGTGCTGGTGACTGAAAGGCAGGGACTTGTGATCGACGATCCATCGCTGCGGGTGTCCGAAGTGCGTGACATGCTGCGGCTCATAGCGCAACTGGGCCGATTATCCATGATGACGGCTGTCTGGCGAACCACACTTATTAAGGGGTTGGCCGATATTTTAAACATGTATGTCGTTGGGATATTTTTTGTCCAGGATCAGGGAAATAACAAATCTCCACGGGATCTGAAATTGCTGGAGGTTTGCTGGGCCAAGCCGCCTGTTGCCGCCGCCTCCGCAGCGTTCCCGTCTCAATTAATGTGCCACCGCGCAATGCGCGAACTTCAGACGCGATCCGGCTGCGACCCCGCAAGGTTTTTCCCGGAACGGACTGGTTTCACCAACCGCGGCTTAGTGCGGGCTTCGAGAAGCGCATCAGGTGGCCGGCGTCGTCCCGTCATCGAGCTAACTTTTAGTGACGCACACCCATCTCCGCTGGGACCTGCGAGCGTAACCTATTTATTGTATTCAGACGGCACGGACGCAGGATGCAGGAAGCCGGAAGCACTGGTGACGCTTTTACACCGCGAATTGCAAAGATTTTCCGGGCCACCAATTGAGGGATTTGAAAATCAGGACATTCAGGAACTGCTTCCGGACCGCCAACGGCAGATTCTGGAGCAATTACTCTCGGGCGATGGTGAGAAACAGATTGCCCGGAAACTCGGCCTAAGCATTCATACAGTGCACTGCTATATTCGGAGGCTTTATCGCCGGTTAAATGTATCAAGTCGTTCCGAACTATTCCGCGCCTGCTACGTTCCGGCCAAAACAACACGTTTTCCCGCTCTGCCGCCCGCTCCTAGCGGCCGCGGGAAGCGAAAATAAGGGAAAATTCCGGCTTTTTTGGCATGGTTGCAGCCTTTTTATGGGTAGGCCAATACATAGATTTGGTATTGCCGACTGTTATGCGTATAATACAAGTGGATTGGTCATGCTGGCGGAAATAAGCAGGCCCACCAGCCGTCTTTTTTGCGAGGTGATAAACCATGTTAGGGCCTATACACACGTTGCCATTGGCGTTGGGTTTTGGAAATCTTTTTGACGGGCCGGATCTTTTAATTGTTCTGGCTATTGCGTTAATATTTTTTGGAAATCGGCTGCCCGGCGTCGCCAAGAGCCTGGGCCGTTCCATTTTTGAATTCAAAAAGGGTCTTACCGAAACCCGCGAGGAACTCAACAAGGCGGCCAATGAAGAGCCGCCATTGGAGAAACCAGCCATTCAGGCACCATCGCGGAAGACACCTGAAAATCCTTATCAGATTAAACAGGTGACCAACGTCAGCGACGAACCATAAGTTTCCATGATCTCATGGGAATACTCCTTTCATAAAGGCTGCCACAAGGGGCGGCCTTTATTATTTGATAACTCGGCGCTGCTACCGAACCTTGACCGTTGGCGTCTGAGAAAAATACCGTCCTACCGCTATTTGGTAGCGGGCAGGAATTTTCACATTGTTCCCCGGCTTACCCTGACCCCATCGCAGGGCGGCAGACTGCCCGGAATTCTGTCCGGATGGAATGTCGGTAACAATAGCATTACTTAAATCCCCCTCCTGATCCGCCAATTCGCCGTTGCCCGCACCCGGGGCGGTGTGCTTTGTAACTGAGGTGTTGCTGCCCGCACGTGATCCATTATCGTTAGAGTCAGATCCTCGGCGTACCGCCTCACTGCGGGCTTTTGTCGAGGCAAGATAATTTTCAAGCTGCCGATTTATGCGGTGCAACAGCGGTATGAAATGACCCTTAGACGAGGCGTGAAGCGCGTGGGCCGCATCCAGTAACATGGTTTGGGTTTTCCTTCCGATACCCGGCAGTCGGGCCGCAACTAAGAGCTGCGCTTGCAAAGCTTCAGAACCGTCTTTGCCGGTCCCGGTGCGGGCAGTGGGTTCTGTCGTGCGGCGGGCCTTTGTCTTTTCGGCTAACAGCAAATGAGCCAGGGACGCTTGAATCAGCTTAATCGCTTCTCCGGAACGCTGCTGTGCCAAGAGCTGAGAACGGCCTTTCAGAAGCGAACTCTGCGTGGCGGGGGTTCGACGCAATTTTGCTGATGACGTGACCTCTGGCTTATGGCGAGCCGCAGCCGTGGCCGCCGCCTTCGGAGCTTTCTGCGACACCGCTTGGACAGCCTGCCAACCGACATGGGGCATAACTGCGTGGCCCACCTCGGCCGAGATCAGCAGAGCGATAAGCAGCAATCCATTAACGGCCCAGATTTGCAAGTCAGCGGATTTGGCAAACAAAATCTTTGTGTCAGTCACGGGCCGGCCGCGACAGCAATTCGCTGCCGCCATAACAATCTCGGCGTCGTGGTGACCGGTCTCCCGGGCAGCGCCCTGTTTGGCAAGTACATCCGCGGCTGTGATAAATAATCCCGGCGCACGGTATTGCCGTTCCAGAAACAGTGCCGCATCAACCCTGTTCGCCCAAGTCCCGGTCAGCAATCGCACCGCAATGACCATGCCGTTAATGGCGACGGCAGTGATCAAAATCTCAAGCACCGTCCGATGGAAGTACAGCATGACTGGAAGAATCGGGAAGCACAAAATAAGTCCTGTCGCAATCGCCCTGACAATCCGCCGTGCCAAGACCCGCCGATTCAGCCCATATAGCGCCGCGTCCAAGGCACGCGTCAGCGTGTGTTGCGGTGAAACGGTCTCGTAGGGAGTTTTCATTTGTGATATTATAATGCCTCCAGTACACGCTTGAACAATCCGCCAAGCTCTGCCCATTTAAGCAGGAGATAGGTAATGAAGGGTTTCGACAGGCGACCAACTTTTCTGGCATTGTTGCTGGTGATATTTTGTGCGGGATGTTGCCAGACATCTAATCGCGGCACGCCGACTTCATCACTCCTGCGGTTGGGCCGTGGGGACGTGGGAACCGGAGAAACGATTGCCGCGCCGCCGGCCGGCTCCACGATACCATCGTACTATCGTGAGGTGGGCGGAGGGTTTAGTAAACAGTACTGGGGTTCGAGCGTCAATATTGGAAATATCGGCAATTAAGCAAGATATTTGCCTTCAGCGGACAAGCTCTTGTTCGGCATGTCAAACCGGAGTATTGTAATTCGCTTTGAAGGTGAGCACGGCAAATAAAATGGCCGGGCGTATCTTGGAGCGTCCTTTGGGTATGGAAGAGGCAATACCGTTGGATCAGCCGCGCGCGGATAAATGCCCGCCGGCGGAATCGTGGGTCGATCAATATGGGGATATGCTTTTTCGCTATGCGCGACTTCGGGTTTCAGGCGGCACCGATTGCGAGGAGTTGGTGCAGGAGACATTTCTCGCGGCACTGAAGGGAAAAGAAAACTTCCAAGGGCAGTGTGAATTTGCCACCTGGCTGGTGGGCATATTAAAGCACAAAATGATGGATCACTTTCGCCGACAGAAGCGGGATCAAACCGCTCCGCTTCCGGATGATGCGATGGTGGAGGGGATGTTTAATCGCTTTGGCAAATGGAAAAAATTTCCCCGCCGTTGGCATATTGATCCGCAGGATTCCACCATGGAATCGGAAGTGTTGCCTGCACTGCAACGCTGTATGGAGGCGTTGCCGGAATCTCAGCGACAGGCATTCGCATTAAGTGTCATGGATGACCAAAAATCCGAGGAAGTCTGTAAGACTTTGGCTGTCAGTGCGACTAACCTCTATGTATTATTGCATCGTGCCCGCCTGCGACTGCGCGATTGCCTGGAAAAAAAGGGTATTGGAACCGATGCGGTGAAAGGTTAGCCAATGCTGAAACTCCCAAAAGTGTTGAATTGTCAGGCTGCCGCAGAAATGTCCTGCCGCCGTCGGGATGGATCCTTGTCATATTATCAGCGCATGACGCTGGCGATCCACCTGATTATCTGCTCGGGCTGCCGATTTATGGATCGGCAATTTGCCCTGTTGGATAAAGCCGCAAAAACACTCGGGTCTCAAGGCTTTTTAGGCAAATCTCAGCAGGAGAGCACACTTTCGCCGGAAGCCCGCGAAAAGTTAAAAAAGATCATCAAGTAGCCGGGCTTTCCCGCACCGCGGTTCGAGTGTCGGGCAACACCGATTATTATAATCTGTAAGAAATCAAAAGATCCCGCGACTAATCTGCTGTTCATGCTTGATGGCATGAACGTGGTAACTGTTTTCTTATTTTAAGGAGTATTCACAATGAATACGCGCAAATCACTGTCCACCGTAGCTTCCCTTCTCGCAGTGGCCGCCGTATCGGGTATGATGGCAGGCACAACGCAAGCGGCATCCACTAATGCTGCTGGTTTGGCCGCATCCTCCAGTCCCAGTGCGGTTCAGACCGGTTTGGCCGGTACCGCCGCCTCACCGATGGCCGATATGGCTTGGGGCGTACATACCTGCAAAGGGATGAATGCCTGCAAGGGGCAGGGTGGTTGCAAAACTGCAACCCATAGCTGTGTGGGCAAAAATTCATGCAAGGGCAAGGGCGGCTGCAACACCACCATGCCGAAAAATCCAAATACCACCGGCGGTCAATAGTTAGCGGCTGAATTGCCAACGGCTACATGCTTCCCGCGTTAGCGCAATTTGTTGCCCACGGTTGCCGCATGTGGCCGCCGCAAGTACTGGGGGCGGGCTGTAAGAAGGCCCGCCCCTTTTTACGACCTTTCGCAATTGGAGTTATTCATGCCTAAAAATCGCTACAACGGATTTACCGAGCTTGGTATCGGCATCGGCCTGCGAATTCCGCATTACAACCATATTCTTTCCCAAAAGCCCACTGTTGATTGGTTTGAGATTATCTCGGAAAATTACATGGTTGACGGCGGTCGGCCACTGGAGATTCTGGATCAAATATTGGAGCAGTATCAGGTGGTCCAGCACGGCGTATCCATGTACTTCGGCTCCGCTGATCCGCTGAATCGCGAACATCTTAAGCGGCTCAAAAACCTGGTTAAACGCACGAAAACGCCATTCCTTTCGGACCATTTGTGTTGGGGAAGTGTGGATGGCACTTACAGCCATGATTTATTACCCATGCCGTATACCCTCGGTGCCGCAAAAGTCACTGCTCAGCGCATCTGTCAGGCTCGCGATTTTTTGGAAGTGCCGATATGCGTGGAAAATGTCAGCAGTTATGCGGAATTTCACCAATCGGAAATGACCGAATGGGAATTTCTCACGGAAGTTGTCGAACGAGCGGACTGTGGCATTCTTCTGGATGTAAATAATATCTATGTGTCCTCTAAAAATCACAATTTTAATCCCCTGGAATATCTGGATAACATTCCCCACCACCGCGTGGGCCAGATACACATTGCAGGGCATTCCAAATTTGAAAAATACATTCTCGATACCCATGATCACCCGGTCTTGGATCCGGTTTGGAAACTCTATGGCCGCGCCATTGAACACTGCGGCCCGACATCAACATTATTAGAATGGGATTCACATATTCCATCCTTTGAAGAAGTGCACGGCGAAGCGCTCAAGGCCAATCGATTTTTGGCGGCCATGAAAAAAGACGGAGGTGCCGATGGCAAACGCAATTAAACGCAAACGGATGGTGATGTCGCTGAATAAAAAATCGGCGATTGCGCCGGTATTCATAAAATCCCGGAGCGATCTTCACGCTCTTCAGCAAGTGATGCTTCAAGCGGTAAGCCGCGAATTAACGCCCGCCCTGAATATGAAAAGAAAATGGATGGATGGCACAGCCACTTCCATCATCGCTCAGCAGTTCATCAAGCCCAATGACCGATTAAGCAGTTTTGAACGCCTGGAGATTTATAACCGCCAATATTGGTTTCGGCTTCTGGATTGCCTGTATGATGACTTTCCCGGGTTGCGCGCGGTGCTGGGAGACGCCCAATTTCATAAAATGAGCCGGGCGTACCTGGCCGAGTATCCATCCCGCTCATTTCAGTTGCGGAATCTGGGGCAGCAACTCGAAACATTCTTGACTCGGCACCCGCAGTGGGCACGTGCCCGGCTGACGATGGCGTTGAATATGGCTAAATTTGAATGGGCGCAGATCGAAGCCTTTGATGTACAGGCGCTGCCGGTGCTGGAGGTAAAAGATTTGGCAGGCCGCAATCCTGCGGAATTGCGGATAAAGCTGCAGCCGTATGTCTCACTGTTGCGATTGGAATATCCGCTGGATGAATTTGCGATTGCGTTAAAAAAAGAATCTCCCATGCACACCGAGGCTGCCGAAGGCAAACGAAGGAAAATAGCCGCCAAGCAGGTGCCACTGCCTGAACGAGAGCGGATTTTTCTGGTAACGCATCGCTTCAACAACGCCTTATTTTTCAAGCGAATCGAAGAACCTGCATTTATCCTGCTGGAATTCCTGCATCGGGGGCTGCCCGTGCAGGAAGCGGTGG
>DAHVEJ010000088.1 GCA_027313145.1 Phycisphaerales bacterium
AGTCTTGGTCTCCACAAAGCAGAAGCGGGTGAGGACACCCGCGGTCCCAGGGATGCCCGGAAAAATTGCCACACCCGTTGAAGAATTGTTGCCTCTTCCAAGTTGATAAGCGACCGGCACGGAAGCGGTAACCTGATCACTGGGACGAACGCACTGCGATAACAGAGCATCAGAAGATGGGGCGGGCGGCAATATTTAATGGGGAAATATCCGCAGGCGGCGGAAACGTGGTTTGCCCGCCGGCGTCCTGGTATGCCGTAAAGTCGTATCGGCATAACGAATTGAGATAAGTCGTCAGCGATTCCAGGGAATCACCGGCTTGGGCGGCACACTGGCGGTTCCACTCAAAGAACAGATACGGCTTGAAACGTCGGATGAATTCCGCCCCTCCGGCGAACACCGATTTTTCATGGCCTTCAACATCCACCTTTAACACAATTCTATCGGCAGCGGATACGGCGGCCATATCCGGTAATACATCATCAAGCTTAAAACACGGCACATCCAGCGTCTTGATTTTTGATTGGTCGTTGCCGAATTCTTTCGCCAGATGATCCGAAAGTACGGACGATGAACCGGACTGTTCCGGCACAATATGAAGTTGAATGATCCCCGCCGTGTCGCTGACGGCGGCGGAAAAGATTTGCACATTGTCCAGATTATTTAGTGCGGCGGTCGCCGCCGCGAGTTGGGCCAACTGCGGATTGGCTTCAAATCCAATGACGTGCCCTTTTCCGGAGAGAAATTTTGCAATGTTGGCGGCGTACATTCCACCGTTGGCACCGACATCAACATAACATGGGCGTGACGAGCCGTGAAACAACTGCCGCAGCAGCAGCAAATTGGCCCCCTGCACGTCGGGCCAAAGGGACAGGGACAGACTTGTATGATCAAACGCATTACCCACGTAGCGGGTATCACCCCAGGTGCGCCCGCGAAAATAGGGCTTACTTTTACTGAGAAACTTAAAGAGTTTTGTACTATTGGTGCGGATGCCCTTTCGGCTTAGCAGGGGTAAAAGAAATTGGCCGGGAGTAAATTTCGATGTCAACGCGGAGAGCTGGGTTTGATTATCCAGCAACACATCCTGCAATTTGTGTACGGGCATTAATTATTCACTCCGATTGCAATCATGATTCGGATTTTCAATTACAGCGCATGGTATTGAGCCGCATGGCAGAGGTCAACATCAAAAACCAACAATCAAAGACCAACGCGGCGGCCAACGCAAAGTTATCAGTTATCGGGTAATGGGTCTGATTTTAGTCAGCAGGGATAAATCTTCGGTCAGAAGATGGAAATAAGAAAAAACATTTAACCGCTCGCGAATCAGCTCTTTTTGGGCCAGGACTATGGGCAGCCGCTTTTGATATTCCGCCTGCCAGTTGTTCCAGTCAATTTTTTCCACATCCGAGGTCAGGATGTAGGATTCACGATAGGCATAGAGATCAATATTGGCCGCACCATCATAAAGCGGAACCGCATTACATAATATGGCATCGGTGAATTTTTCTGTGATGTAATCATCCGCGACCGCCCGTTCCAGCGACAGATAAAAGCAATGATTTTCAATACCCAGATATTTATCGTTGCCATGGTGGCTATCGCTGCTGCGGTGATAGCCGCCCAGCGCCCGGTCCGCGAGTCTGCCGTAAATATCCACATCGCCGATGCGCCGGGCCAGATCACGAATCATGGCGACGCGCCAGGCGTATTGCCCGTTATCCACCACCGAACACCGGCGCGTTTTCACGGTATCCCGCGGTGGTACCCAGCAGCAGAAAGTCGGAGCGTAGCGGATGTAGGCCAGGTCATCGTTGGGTAGCGGATTTTGAACAAAGCTGTGACAATTCGGTATTTTGGGGTGTCGAGTTTCTTTCTCCACGGAGAGCAGAAATTTTTGCCCCGGAAGATCAACAAAACTTTCGGTGATTGTCGCATCATTTAAATAGACACCAACGACAAAATCGGCGGGTGCCTCGCCGCGGATAATGTCGCACCCCGGGATCGCCCAGGGCAAAATTGCCTGCGACATAAAGTGCCGCACCGCCGAAGAAGGAAATATCCAGCGAATCGTTTTAGCGCCAAAGCGAACCATCACGCTGTTTTGCATCAGGCACGAGCGCGACAATACCGGGGGATCGGGGCGTTTGCCGGCGATGGCATAACGAATTTCCCGCACCAGTGTATTCAGCGGCCCAAAGGCGGATCGCCACTCCGGCGACAGCCGGGCCGTCTGGGCGGGTGAAGTAGTCAGATCCGTTCCGATAAAATGTTTGCGGTTTGCGGTAGTCAATTCGATGGACCGCCGACCATCGCGATGGCGTAAGACTAATTTGCCATTCTCAATGGCCCAACTATGCTCATGAATGGACGGAGCGCCCTCGAGGCGGTGGTCGGGCCGCAAAGTTAAGCGCATGGAACGCCGTCCCGCGGCCCGGTAAACATACCGCTTGCCGGCAACATCCCGTTCTTCTATTTCCGTCGGTTGGTGTTCCTGCGGTGCCACCAAGAAAATCCTTTCATCAGCACGGATCGCGGCGGCTAAGACGCCCGCGAATCCAGATATTCCACCACATCCCGCGCAACCCAGCTCATCGCGTCCATGGCACCTTGCGTCCGAGCTGCCAGATGCGGCGCGAAAATCAGATTCGGCAACCCCCACAACGGATAGTCGGCCGGCGGGGGTTCGGGTTCGTGCACATCCAAAGCGGCCCCAAAAATTTTGCCGGTTTTCAGAGCTTCCGCCAGCGCGTAAGCATCGATCACTTCGCCCCGCGCGGTATTGACGACGATGGCGTGATTTTGCATGAGGGAAATTATTTCGCGGTTAATCATCTGTGCATTGCCCGGACGGTGGCTGACGTGAACAGTCAGGATATCAGAGCGGCGATATAGCTCCGATTTTTCCACGCTCTGCGCGGGAAAATCAACCTGCGACGCAACATCCAGCACATCGTTATAGATCACCTTCATACCAAAGGCATAGGCCACGCGGCCCACCGCCTTGCCGATGCGCCCCATGCCCAGAATGCCCAATGTTTTTCCGTGTAATTCCAAGCCGCGGCTGGTTTTCCGAAAGCGATGAAATTCGTCCGCGGAAACCGGCGTCTTTAAATTCACCACCGGCCGGGCCAGCGTAAATATCAGATTAAACACATATTCCACCACGGCATGGGTATTGGCCTGGGGGGTGGAAAGGACTTTAATATTGCGCCGGGCGCAGGCATCTTGATCTATATTTTCCAAGCCCACGCCGGCGCGGCCCACCACTTTAAGTTTCGGCCCCAAGGCCAGTAGAGCGTCATCCACCCGCGTGTACGTGCGGACAATCAACCCGGTGGCCTGCGCTAACGCGGCAGCAAGTGCCGGGCGGTCCTTATAGGTTATTTCCTGAACCGCAGCATTCTGTTTGAGCCAAGCCAATGGCGTAGCTTCAAGCCCCTCGGTGAGAATAATTGTGTGTTTCATAGGCCGCTTATTTCCTGCCCCGGAATCGATCCGGATATCCGCTTTGAGTATAGTTTGATTCCCAGAGCATTGCCACCGCTCGCCGCAGACTGCCCGCCGCAGACGCGCCGGCTGTCGGGCCGTCTGGCCGTCGCATGTGGCCAGCCGCGGCGGCCAACGCTGGACGGGAGGATATTGATGGGCATGGAACCAAAATGGTCTTTTAATTTGATGCGACCCGGGGGCACCCGCGCCGTGGCAGCGGCGGTAATCCGGATGTTTAATTTTCGGGTCTTACAACTCTGTGACATTTCTTAAATATCCCCAAGTCAAGCACCGCGCCATTGGGGAAATCGGCGGTTGTATCAAAGGTGGAGCGGCTGATGGAGGTGAAGATGACTACCACGCAACGGGCGGTGCGGACGTATCGCAGATCACCAGGTGCCGGGCCGGTGTAGCGGCGGTTATCGGATTTCTGGAAATGGAAAACAAATTGTGCCAAGCCCGCAGGCGTGTTTAAAAGCAGGCTGGGGCCGGTTACGTATACGCCATTGTTAATTTGTTTGAAGGAGGCATACAGCTTCAATCGCAGGGCGGGTGTTTGCCCGATGACCCCGGGACGGCGATGCTTCCAGAACTTAATCAGGCCGCCTTCCTCGGCTTTTTTATTGAATCGCGATTGATCTCCCCAGTGCGTAAGCTGCACCCGGAAATTGCGATGCCGCAACGCCGCATAAAGCGTTTGCAGCACCAGCAAATCGCCGTAGGATAACTTTCCGGAATTTTCCGCAAGCGACGGATCAGGGTTATCCGGTGATCCAGGATACGGGCCTGGCCGACGGATGTGCGGATAGGCCGTATATGCTTGCTTGATTCTATTTAGCAGAATATTCCGCGGCACATAAACGCCTGGATCCGTCAATGCGGCAAGAAGGCCTATCATGCGAGGGGGAATACCTTGTGGCATACAGGCGCAAGAAAAATTATTCGTCGAAGAGGGAACTGACGGGCGACTGCCGTGGCTCATAATCCATGCGGCGGGGTGTTCGTGCTGGCCCGGCAACGCCGATACGCGGCGGAGGCGGCGGCTTACCGGGAGCATTCGTAGATCATGTTCCGCGTGCCGCGCCAGAGCAGAAAATGCCCCATTATAAAGTTCCTCTATCCACACCACTTGTTCTGCGCTTTGCGGAATGTAATAAAACCTTCGCCCATACCAGCGCAGGGCCGCCAGCATCGGATCATGATCCTGTTTATCAGCCATGATCAGTGCGTAGAATTGGCGTCGAGTAAGCAACTGATGCAGCAAATTCAAGGCGGCCATGCGCACGGCCATGATCTGTGCGTGGGAAAGCTTGTCCGCCAGGCAATCGCGCAAGGTGCTACCGGTCAAAGCGCGAATCGCGTCGGCTTCCGGCCTCTGCACCAGAACGAAGCGGTGGGCGGGGCGATCCAGTGAAAGAATCAGCGGGTCCACCAGCGCCCTGTCGCCTGCGGCCTGCGCCAGCGAGCAGGCGTGAATCAATACGCGCCAGTGTTGGAAAAGGGGAATCTGCCGGGCCAACACGCCCAGCCCCAGTGATGGATCAGCCGCCATCAGTTGGTTCATGGCATAAATCTTCATTTTCGGCGACTGTCCGTACCCCGCAATAATCCGTATCAGCACGGCCAAGCGAGCGGGATTGGTCGCCGGAACCAAACACAATAAGCGGCGATCGGCTTTTTTCCGCGCATGTGCGGCATCGGAAATATTCCCCAGCGTATGCAAAAGCAGCGTTGGCCGCGGGCCTGCCCCAACTGTAGCGCTACGCGACGCACAGCCTCCGAGTTGCGCCGCAATGGTCAAAAACCCTGCGGCGGTGATGCCCACCCGCAGCATCCATGGCCAACGCGTTGGCTGACAGAGCAGTACCATGTCCGTTTTACCCGTGCTCAACTGTTACGACCCCTCATAAACCGACCGAGCATTTTACAGGCGGTATGTTTTGAAACCGTTAATCCAACCAACCACCGGACGAAAGGCGGCTCGATCCTCCGCCGGGCATTCGGGACATCTCAGGCCCATTGCAATCCCGGCCATTACCCGGACAGGCTCCTGGGACAAACTCTTGACCTTTGGCCTTGCAATTCAACGCTTCTGCGCACAAGATTAGCGGCACGGTCAGTGCCGACCGTGCCGGGATGGATGATGGCCGCTTTTTTATTACATAATTTGGATGTCCTGCTGCCCATGCTGGTGCTGTTGGCCTTGGCGGCGGTTTTTGCGGCTGTGGAAACCATGTTTTTTTCCCTGACACGCCATGAACTCTATGAGTTTAAAATCAGTGGTAAACGTGGGCAAGTGCTGGCGGCTGCCTTGCGCGAGCGCAGTCGGCCTCTGCTGGTGCTGATTCTTCTGGTGAATATGGCCTGCACGATTCTGTTTTTTGTGCTTAGCACCATTTTGCTGCAACGCCTGAACCGGCATTATGGGCACTATGCGGTTATCGCGTTGAGCTTGGCACCGGTGATAATTGTTGCGTACTTCGGGGAATTGGTTCCGAAAATTTTCGCACGAAGATTCAACCGGCACCTGGCCGCCGCGGCGGCAGGACCCATGACCGTTTTGATGCGCGGCGCTGCGCCGGTGCTGGGGGTCATTGAACGGGTATTAATTAATCCGTCGCACCGGCTTTTGGGGCGCAAGGCCGGCCCGCATTTATCCCTGACGGAATTGCGCGAACTGCTGCTGATGAGCCGCGATCAGGGGGTGATTGATACCGCGGAAAATCAAGTGATTCAGCAAGTGCTGTGGCTGCGGGAAATCCGGGTGCGCCATGTGATGGTGCCGCGGGTGGATATGGTGGCATTTAATATCCAGCGACCGATTTCCGAGCTTTCAGACTTGCTGCAGCGCAGCAGGCTTTCCAAGATTCCGGTTTATGACCGGGACATTGATAATATTCTCGGCATCCTGTATGCCAAGACGTTTTTGCTGGATACCCCCGCCACTTCCGCGGGGTTGGTGCCACTGCTTAAACCAGCACACTTTGTGCCTGAACTTCAAACACTGGACCAGTTGCTGGCGGGATTTCGCGCTCGACACTTGCAAATGGCCATCGCGGTGGATGAATACGGCGGCATTGCCGGCGTTATTGCGCTGGAGGATGTCGTGGAGCAACTTATCGGGGAAATTTATGAACCGCATGAGCCGGTAAAAATGCCGGTTCGAGAAATTGCCCCGGATGAATTTCTGGTATCCGGTGATTTATCGCTCATTGAATGTGGTGAGCTTTTTGGTGATCCGGTAAAAGCGCCTCACATCTCCACCATCGGGGGACTGATTTACGCCCAGCTCAATCGCGTGCCCCGCGCCGGCGACACGGTCGCCCTGGATCGTATGCAATTAACCGTGCAGTCCATGCGCGGCCGACGGGTGGATCAGGTGAAAATTGTTTTACGTGATGATGCGGATCACCCACAACCGGAAGGACGGAAATGACACAGACCGCAACATGGAGTTTCCTTTCCGGGACGGCATCGCTGCATTTTCCGGGGTATGCGGTGACCGGGCCTTGGCTGATTCTGGCGATTCTGGGACTTCTGGGGTCGATGATTTTCAGCGGCCTGGAAACCGGCCTGTACACCGTTTCGCGCTTGCGGCTGCAACTTCGCTCATGGCGCAAGGAGCCGGCGGCACTGCAAATTGAGCGCTGGCTGCGCGAACCGGCCGCGGTTCTGGCGGGCTTGCTGATCTGGCAGAATTTATGCAATTTTGCGGTATCAGCCGGGGCGACGGTACTCTTGCGACAGGCGCAGATTCCTGATGAAATCCAAGCTCTTCTGACGGCTTTTCTGCTTACGCCGCTGATGCTGCTATTTGCGGAAATAATTCCCAAAGACATGTTCATGGTGCATGCTGATAAATGGACGTATCGCCTGGTAGGATTTTTAAAATCCGCCCTGCGAATCATTACCGTTATTCCGTTGCTGCCGCTGCTGTTGCTGTTGAATATTGTGGCGCTGCGGCTGTTTCGCGGCGGCGATACCCAAGCCGGGGGCGCGCGGGCGGTTTTAAGTTTTGCGGAGGAATCCTCAGCCACCGGGCTGATCAGCGATACGCAGCATGACCTTATTCGCCGAGCGTTGCGCATGGCGCATGTGGTGGTGGGGGATGTGATGGTGCCATGGAACCGGGTTATCGGAATACCGCAAACCATCAGTCGCACCGGCTTCTGCGCTCTGGTGCGGCGGTACAATGTTTCCCGCCTGCCGGTGCTGGGGCGCAACACAGAGGATATTCTGGGCGTGCTTTACGTGGTGGATGTGCTGGGACAAAAGCAGGACTTTAATATTCGGGCTAATCTCAAGCAACCCATCACCCTGTTTCCCGAACAGTCGGTGCGCTCGGCCATAACGCTTATGCAGGCGGCGCGTCAAACGCTGGCGATTGTCGTGAATCGGCAAGGCCGGCCCATTGGACTGGTCACCATGAAGGACTTGGTGGAGGAACTTATCGGAGAACTGCAAAGCTGGTGAGGTTCACGTTCCGACGGCCTTGAGTGCGGCTAGCTCTCTTTCCGCCATTTCCCGTTGCGTGCCATCATGTAATTTCGGCAGAGCCTTTTGGAATAAATCAATAGCCCGCTTGCGATTGATAAAATAACGCGTGTAAATTAACGCCAGAACCAGTTGCACCTGATCACAGTTGGTGCCGGTGCCGTAATATTTCAGATAATCTTCATACGCGGTGGCCGCCTGCGGATACTGCCCGGCCGCCATGAGTTGATTGGCAATATCCAATTGGCTTTGCGCCGGAAGAACCTGTGCGGGATCAAGCTGCTTTAATTCCAGATACGCATTGGCGGCTTCCGGCAGCCGATGGTCGCGCCGCAGTTCGGTGACGCGTTCGCGTAATTCCTGGCTGCGCAAATAATGGGGCGAATCCGGGCGCAACGGCATGGGGCCGTCCGGTTGAACAACATTACCGCCTTGCGGTGCCGCGGCAAACGGATTGTACCCGGAGGCCACCATGGAGCGATAGACATATTTGCGGTGCCAGCGGGTTAATAGAGAGGGCAAATCCGCCGGATCCCGCGGCAGAAGTCGCAGGAACAGGAGAATCATTCCGACGGAAAACCCGGTGGTATAGCCGGTGAGATGGGCAAAATGGGCGACATCATCATTGCGACCGGGGAATATTTCCCCCGCGAGATCAAAAGTAACAATTTCAAAAAGAATAAAGAGCAGACTGGGGACCTTGAAAATAAAAAAGAAGAACCAGACGCGAATGTTGGTCAGCGGTGCCAGCACCAGAAACATTCCCGCCACCGCGGCAATTGCTCCAGAGGCACCCAGTGTGGGCGCGCCGGATGTCAATACCTGTCCCACGCCGGCAAATATTCCGCCCGCCAGGAAGAACAGCAGATAAGGAACGTGGCCCAATCGCTGGTTGACGGTGTCCCCGAATACCCATAAGAACAGCATATTTCCGAGAATATGCAAGATGTTGGCATGGAGAAACAGATACGTGACAAACTGATACACATGCAGATGCTGCCGCCACAGCAGAAACCGGCCCCATCCGGGATTAACCCCCAGGTAATGGGCGTTGGGATTATCCGGATGGGAAATAAAATAGATAACAAAACAGAGCGCAATAATGGCCCAGTTCATCCATGGAGTGCGCCGCCGGGGCGCGTCAGTGCCTATCGGAATCATGAATGCCTCTGCATCGGAAACACGACAAGAGCATGCGGAACTCCGGCGCGCCGGGACGGTACCTGTACGGCTCTTGCCTTTGTAACCGACTATCATCAATGGCCCAGCGGATTATATACCGCCGCCAAACGCCTATTATATTATTGAGATTTCTGCGCAGGAGGTCAAACGGGATGACCTTTTCAGTTGCATCAAAACGGCTTGGCGGATACAAACAATGGAATTATCGGGCGAGTCGGCGAAGGTCAGCCGGTCTGCCAAACCCGAGGGTAGCTCAGCGGTTAGAGCCGGGGACTCATAATCCCTTGGTCGTGGGTTCGATCCCCACCCCTCGGATATTTTCATTACCAGCGCCAACGCCTTGCAAATTGCGGCTTTTCTCGCTATCCATGCGGGTATGCTCATTGTCGGTCAACCCCATTTGCTGCGCATCGGAAGGAACAGAAACGCACGGAAAGGCGCAGGTTTTGGTTGCGCCTTTGGTTGCGCGTGAGATGATTTCCACATCAGGTATTCCGACAGTCCGTACCGCCTTCTCCTGAAACTGAACTTCCCAGCGAGGCAAGGTTTCAATTGCTTCTGCCGTCGGCAACAGGCTGGCATCCGTGTACGTGCGTGTGGTCAGACGAATATCACTATGTCGCATGACCTGCATCGCAGTTTGTACCGATACGCCGGCTCGACCAAGGTTGGTAGCCAACGTATGTCGTAAGCAATGAAAATCGACGATGCGGCCTTGCTTGTCCTTTTCGGCGATCTCTGCACTGGCCAGATCAGCCTTGAACACGTCCATATCTGGCACAGTGAACACCGCATCACCAGATTGATCCAATGACCGTAACGTGGTCGCCAGATCGTCCCGCAGCCAGATAATTGCACGTTGGCCGTTCTTGGTGGTGGAAGCGCGAACATCCAGATAAGGCTTGGGACTATCAAGGTGAACATCTGACCAGCGTAGTTGCTCCAATTCTGCGCGGCGCAGACCAGTAAGCAGTGCGGCCAAATAGACCGTACGCCTTGGTGCAGGCGTCACTTGCAGTAAACATTGGACTTCCTGATCCGTCAAAGCCCTGCGTTGCCGTCGAATATCACCGTTGACCTTCACAGTAGCCAGATTCTGAAACGGGTCTAACGGCAGACGGCCATTGCGAACACACCAGCGGCAGAATTGCCGGATGATCTGCTGATAGTCGTTACGCGTCTTTGGCGCAGCCTTTGCCATGTTGCCGGTGTCACGGAATTTGAGAAATGATGTAGTAGTAATATCTGGTAACCGATTCCAGCCACAGACATTGTGCATTTTCTTCAGCCGAAGCTCTGTTCGGTGGGTATTCTCTGGGTCATTACCCTTTGCTATAAGCTCTGCCAGGTAATCCGCAACATGCTGCGCCAAAGGGGAACCCTTATGCTCGGCATATGGATCCACCAAGCCGACTTCGCCGCGATCAATCTGGGCTTGGTGCTGCCGGGCTTTTTCGTCGGTCGCCCGCTTGTCACTGAAGCCTTTAAATGTTCGCCACTGATTAGGGCCCAAGCGAACCTTGTAACACCAAAAGTTCTCGTTAGGCCTGCGCCTGAAAATGGTCATAATGTTTATGCCTCCACTGACTCAGCAATCATCATAGCATTTGACCGGCGGCCGGTCTAATAAGTTTGACACGAATTCAACCTAAAATTTCACCATCAATTCCGATGGATAGCCAATTCCCGGAGTTTCTCAATGAACGCCTCCAAGTCCGCTTCGGCAATCCGTGTGCTCCGCAACCCGATATGAACTGCCGATAGTTGCCCTTGAGAGATCAGTTGCCATGTCTTGCGTGTGCTGATGCCCAATCGTTCTGCAACAACGGGAATCGTCAATAACCGGGGCTGGGGTTTCACTTCACTGACCGTCTTAATCATTTGAATCTCCATATTGCATACCCAAACAAACTACGAACATATTATGCGTATGTCATTGATAAAGTCAATGTAGTTATTAAAGACAACTTCCATTGCGACGGATTGTCGCCTTAAAGGGATACATCTTATGTACCGCTTGCCCGCCGCCCAATGGCCATCTATACTTTGTCTCTTATGGCTAAACGAAGAACACCAACAAAGACTCCCAGGAACGTCGGCAAGCCCTTGACCGTCCAGAGAACGTACCGGTTCAATACCGAACTCTTTGAATCCTTTGAAGAGGATTGTGCCCGGCATCTGGCCAATCCCAAGCTGGTGCTGGAGGCGCTGATTCTCCACTGGCTGGAAGGTGACGCCAAGGCCCGCAGCGCCATCGCCATGCGGAACCGCCAGCGGTTTGGATTGTCATCCCAGGACGAGTAATTCCCGCATCACCATCGGCTCCCATCATTACCAAGATGCCGCGCCGCGGCAACGTTCCACTGGCATCATCAATCGTGTAATTACCGTGCTTTGCCCTCGGCCTGCGCCGGGCAACCGTCGCGCCCTCGCTACGTTCTACTCCGCTGAGTCACGCCGGATTGCTCCGGCTCCAGCCGGTGCAAAGCACTGGCCGAAACACCCTTCAGAGCGCCCGCCTTGGCTTCCCGCCCCCTGACGTGGAAGGCCAAGGTGGGCTATGTTGTGGAGACAACCGAATGGACGAGTGGGAGGGTTTTGCAAGTTCCCGCCACTGGCATTGGTGTGATGCCAACAACCGACCGGCGCGACGTTTCGAGGCTGTTCCGAATCACCGGTGGAGCTTCCTCGGCAGCCCTGCCGCCCACAGTACATGGCGGAGTAAATGCCCAGTTGCCGAGGGGCGCTTCACCCTGGCTGACTTGGTTCGGTGGATGGTTTTGCCGCGCCCCGTGACACAGGCAAGTTGGCGTCCCGCACCGTTGCCCGCCGTCCCGTGTCGGCAGCTGACCACGCCACCAATAAGGATACTTGCTCTCTCTCCCGCGCCGGCTTTTCGCGCTGCTTGTCGCGCCGGCCACCGGCTCCCGGCGCTGCCGACTGGCCGTGCCAGCGGTATGTCAGGCCGCCCATATTATTTCCCAGATCAGACCGTCCGGACAACCGCCAAAGTCTCCCGGAAAGCTCGCCCACAGCGCGACCCGTGAAACCCTCATAACCTTTCCCGCCCGGTTCCCAACACCGTCATCTTCCGTGGCGAACCAGGCTGGAGGATGGCCCGAAGCCCAGCCAATCGACTCCGCCGTTGCCCCCACCGCCGGACGGCAAACCTACCAGTTCGCAGCCCGGCCAACGACGTCCGCCGAAGGTTCACCGCACTGCCAACGCGCTTTGTTTTTCGCGCTACATCGGTGTTCTCGGAGTACCTGCCAAAATGACAAATGGCCTCCCGAAGGGCGCTTCAGTCGCAGCGCAAATTCACCATCCCGGCAACACTCGAAAGCTCGGCCCTGACAGGTTCACACCTTGGCCGAAGCTTCGCATCAACGCCAGAAGTTTCCATTCCAGAGCGTCGTACCCGCCGCCAACTTTCGCGTTGCCATGCTCGCTTGCTCGGTTGATCGGCAAGATCTCCAAACCATCCCAAAACGTTGATTTCAGCGATTGAAAAGTGGAAGGCAGGATAAAGGAAATGGCATCCCGATTTTTGTAACTCTTTGTTTTTACGGCACTTACGTGGCATCCAAGCGATTTTTCGAGATGCCATTGGGTGCTGGATGTGTAATACCGCGTATTTCAGCGTGGAAACGTGCTTGTGAACGCACCAGTTTGGGCTGTGCAAATCAACGCTTCCTTCGAAGTTGCATGGCGAAAATATCGGGCGTAACAACCGTAATCCTAGAAAAAAGTCTTGTGAATTCCTTGGCTTCGATCCGGACTTGATCCATCAAGTCCAAGAGGTGGCGAGCGCGACTGACTACGATGCGTGACAGCGCTGGATTTTTTCGGAAAACAGAAAATAGGAGAACCAGGCGAATGAAGCAAGTCCTCTAATAGGGTCGTTCGGTGCTATGGATCGCCTGCGCAAGGTGCGCGTTGGCCCGGCCAATGGTTCCATCCTCGGCCCTGATCGCCCGGCAGATGAACCGTTCAAGCAGCAACAGTTGCTTTGCATTGGTTGCGTAGGCCTCCATTGACTGGAAACACTGCAGCGCCTTCGCCGGCTGATCGGCCAGCAGCAGCAGATCCCCTTTTTCCATCAAGGCATTGCTTCCACTCCCGCGTATCTGTTTCAGCCGCGCAAGATATAGGCTGGCATGAACCTGGACGAATGCCAGCACTGTGGATTTAATGATGTGTCTGTCGCCTTCGGCTGGCATCCGGGCACCCTCTCGTTCCTCCATCACAAACTGCCGCACGATATTAGGATGATTGTGATAGGTCACATCCAGGCGTTGATCCAGAATCAGCAGTGCGGTGCCGGTATCTTGCATCCGGCATACGTTGAACAGGCTCTTGGCGTCGCGAAGAGCCGCCGCGTCTTTATGCATCGCCGCCAACGCCTGAATCCGGAAAATCAGCAGACGGTCAATAGCGAACGTATATGCGGGTGCCGCGAGAATACCCCGCATCGCCAAATTCACCACGGCGCGGTAATGGCCATGATCCATCAACGGTGGCAGCCAGTATTGGTATATCAGCGGTGTCGTTGGATATGGTTCGGCCCGCAACTGCCCGGCAATTTGCGACAGGGCCGCGTTCCGGGCGGCGGCACCCGCGCCAGCCAACTGCGGAACCAAACTCTTGGCCCATGCCAGCCTCCGCAATTCCGCCGCGTTGGGCCGGGCAGTGGCCGGTGACACAATGGTCATTGCCGGGGTGAGCAAAGCAGTGGCCAACAGCCACATCGTACGGACCGCTGTTACTTTGATTCGCATCATTCTGCTCCTTATTCGCACCGCCTCGGCGGCTTTAGCCAATCAACGGCTCAGCCGCCGAGGGCGCTTGGCAATCAACGAAAACAGTAAAATCCGGAAGCAAGCCTCCGAAATCCGCTCATTGCCCGGCTCCGCGTGCCCAGGCATTGGCCCGGCCGATGGTTCCATCTTCAGCCTTGATACATGCCGCGACACGGCCCGCCGCACGCACCACCTGCCCGTAGTTGCCCGCCACCAGATAGGCTGCATTAAAACAGGCTATTGCCTCGCGCGGCCTGTCAGCGAGCAACAACAAATTGCCGCGATCAATCAGATCACCATAGCCTTGGCCGGTAATTCCCCATGCCCGGCGCGCGTACGCCGCACCGCCAGCCTTGATGGCCGCCAGAATCGGACATTCGAGCGGAGGATATCCGGGAATAGGGATAGCGGCCCCGGCGATCTGCTGGCGTTTAAGTCGGCGGATCTCTTCCGCAGCGTTGGGCGATGCGGCCGCCAGGCACCGCGCCACCAATGCCAAGGCGTGGGCCGTATCCCGCATCGTACAGAAATTAAACAGTTCCTTCGCACATACCAACGCTTCCTTTGGCCTCTCCATGCCCAGCAACGCCTCCACCCGTAGCGTCAGGAGTTGTTGAATGATTCTGGTGCGGTGCGGGATGACCAAGATTTCTCGCTTTGAAAGCTGTGCCACAAACAGGTATTGCTTTTTCGACATCAGCGCCGGCAGCCAGTGGCTGGCAAGTAGAAAACGGCACTGAAAACTATGGCTTTTCACCATGTTCTGGATGTCCAACTCCGCCTTCTGCGCTGGCAGCGGAGAGGCAAGTTCCGCATCAATCCGGCGATAAGCCTGCTGCAGACTCACTTTGGCGGGAGGCGAATTTGCACCCCCCGCCACGCCAGAGGCCGACAACAACAGAATTACGATGAACGCGGCGGCAGTTCCTGTTCTCATAGCCTGGCTCCTTTCGTTGCGTTTCGCATTGTCATCGGACTTTCGCCTAAACTCTGCCATACACGCTCGACGGTGCTGGCCTGTTGCCCCCGAACCTGCCGCATCCCTACCGCGCGTCAGGGATAAACATCCGGAAAACCGGACACTGCATGGCCACCGCCCGAGCCGCCGGGCCGGAGGCGTTGCGTGTCGGATCGGGCACCGAAGCATATTCCACCTGCGACATCCACGCCACGTGCCCGTCCCAGAAGCCAAGGTTGCCGCCGCCGCCGTGCCGCGATGAGAGATGATCCCGAGGCTCGTAGCCGGCCGGGTCTATGACTTCGTCATTGAACGGGGATTTCCGGGCCGATTCCTCAATAAAGACCACAAATTTCGGATTGGTGATCGTGGCGTCGCGCAAAGGGTACGTCCACGGGATACAGAAGCCGGTACTGTTACCCGCACCCGTGCCATAGATATCCTCCAACACCCCGGCTTGGGAATTCAACAGCGCGTTAATTGAGTAACTCCAGAATCCGCCGGAACCCGGTCCCAAAAGAACCGTTCTGCCGTCGGGGGCCAGCCGGATGGCGGCAGCGCTGGAACGAATGCCATCGTCCATCGGGCACATGAATACTTTCGCAAACTTATTCGTCAGAGGATTCAGATTGAGCGTCGCAGCAATGCCGTTAGCGGACTGTACCCTGCTCGAAGCCAGCAGACCGGGCATGGGCGGTGCCTGGGGAATCCCCGCCATGAATGGATACAACGCGCCGTAATAAAGGTTGTAATCAGCGGCGGTACCCCATACCTCCTGGAGCGTGTAATCCTCGCCGCCAGCGGCATCGGAATACGGCGGAAACATGGCCACATGCGGAAACAGGATGCCGTTAAGCGGAAAAAATCCCTTGTTCGTTTGCACATATTCGCGTAATCCTGTCAGCAGTTGCCGGATATTGCTTTCACATACCACCGCCTCCGCGCTTTGCCTGGCCTTGGCCAGAGCCGGAAGCAGCAGGGAAATCAGCAGCGCGATGATGGATAACACCACCAGCAGTTCCGTGAGGGTGAAGCCGGCGAATTTCAATCTCCAGTTTTCAGTGGCGCTCTTATTCATAAATAACCTCTGTGGCCAAGTTCCGCATAACCCAGGTTCTACTTACACGTTGGACCATCATCTCCAGTTGCCGAAGGCCCTTGTGGCTGGACGCTGGATGCAGGTGACCCGGCACCGCCGTGGCTGTGGTCTGGAACGGTCAATAAAACAACCGCCGCCCCCATAGCCAGCAGCGCATTGCGTACCAGGGATATCGCAAGGCCTCGCTCGATCACCGCCGGCTCATGGGCTTGTTGCCACGCCGCGCCGAAACAGCCGCACGGCTGCGGGTAATGCTGGTACATGTCGCGGATAATTACCCCGGAAAAAATCGCCAATAGCAGCAACACCAGTAGAGATGCGGCACCTCGCCGCCAACCAATCAACAACCACGCCCCGAGCGCAACCTCAATGCCAATAATGCTTCCCGCCAACCATGGATGCGTACGCTCCAGTTGGCCGAACACCGTAAGATACCCCGGTGGAATTATGGCCTTGCTCAGGGCGGCGATGATAAAAACCGCCCCGACGAGGATTGTCAGAGCACGAACCACCACGACAACTATTCTTTTTGCCATTGCCGTTCACCCTTTCAAAACCAACGCTATCAGCCTCGTCCGCACCATCCGCCGAAGCACCATGGCCCCGCCGGGCACGAACCGTGTTTTCACGGCTTGTGCAGCAGGCGCACTTCAATCGGAGGACTCCAGACGCGCCAAGGAGTAGCTCCGGGTGTTGTCAGCGCCTCGGACAACCAGCGCTTTAAGTACCAGCGCCTAGTATGGTTTTTCCATGACTGAATATAGGTTTCAATTTGTATAGCCGCGGGCTTGTTATGCCGTGCCTTGGCGAGGCGCAGAAATTTCCACAGTAAGTTCGCCAGCATCCATCGGTTGTAATACTGCTCTTTGCCAATCAGTGCCCGTAGCCCTGTGATGCCCGCCAGCACATGTGCCACATCCGCGCGTGGAAGACGGTCGTCGCTTCTGTTGATCAAAGCCTGCATCGCCTTGAGAGTCGGTGTCGTGGCGTAATAATTCAGCTTTCTGGCGTTGCGGTAGTACCGGCGGAACAGGTTTCGGAGTGGTTGATTATGCGCGATAACCCATGCTGGGGGATGCGTCAACAGCCACTTTCGGAATTTGGGGCTAAGCATTTGCTTTCTTGTGTAACTGGCGATCCCGGTAACCCACTGGCCCTCAAAAAGATCCTCCATGTCCAGGCGTATTAACGCCTCGCCAAATTGAGTCATCAGCTTTGGATTATCGATGGCTTTTCGAGCCAGGTATGGCTCAGCCCAAGCGACCACACGCATGTACTGGCCGAGCTGGAATTTGACGCCGTAATGGCCGCCCTTCGGGGCTGCGGCAAGCCGTGGTTGGCTCCATTTGCTTTCAACCGTAGATTGTGCAAGAAATCGTTTCCAGAGAAAGCCGGGTGGAAGTCCCCCCGCATTCATGTCCTCTGCCAATTGATCCACGGTCGCATAGAATTTGTCGGCATGAACCACAGTATTGGTTGGCACCTCTGCGACGGCCCTCTCGAGGGTATGAAGCGTCTTGGAAAGCAGCTCTTTAGAGGGTGAAATAATTGGCCCAAATGTGGAAGCGGTCTCGGATATGATTTTCGGGGTCCGGCCCATTGCGGGGACTCCCCCAGCACCGATCGTGACTCCCGAGAGAAACACTGTTACGGCAAATAAAGCTGGCTTCATAACAGCCGTGACGAATCACTTTTTCTTCGCACCTTAGGGCCGATCCAATAGCCCGGCCCGCCTGCCGAAATGACAGGGC